>NZ_JAKQYH010000002.1:0-486541 GCF_022343545.1 Streptomyces arenae | reverse complement strand
TTGGCGCTGGAGGCTACACCGGCCTGGGTGTCTGCGCCGGTGGTCTGTTCGGTGGCAACCTGGGTGATGTCGTCGAGTGCGCCGAGCAGGTTGGTGACGTCTCCCCACTTGGACCGCTTCTCGTCCGCGTCCGGGGTGGCGCGACCGTGCCGCCCGCGGGCCAGATGCGGAACCGGCGAGGCCCCCAGCGCACGGTGTTGTGGGTCAGACACCGCGTCGCGCTGGGGGCCTCATCATGTCACTCCGCCCGAGCAGCCGATGTCGCCTGTACGGGAGAGGACGAAGGAGGGTTACTGGGTCTTGGGCAGGGTGAGGACGACCTTGTGCACTTCCCCGGGCGCGGGGGTTGCCTTCTTGATGTGCTTGGTGGGCACGTGCTTGGTGGCGTGCTTCTTGGTGGCCGGCTTCTTCCCCTTGATGTGCTTCTTCAGGGCGCGCTTCTTCGGGGAGCTGTGTGTTGTGCCAGTGGTGCCCGACTGCTGCGACTGGGGATTCTCGGCGATGATGTTGATCTTGCTGCCGTAGGTGGAAACCAGCGGGTCGGTGACGGTCGACGGGGCGTCGGTGGTCACGTCCACTGTTTTGCTGCTGTGGGTGGGTCCGCTCCCTCACGGGCGCACGTGAAAGCGGCCATTCTGGCAGATACCGCCAGCGCGTCGGAGAGAACCGGGGGCAGCCGGTCGGTGTCCGTCGCCGCGCGCAGTGCGGCGCGGGCCGTCGCCGCCTCGGCTCCCGGACCGCCTGCCAGCAGTCCGGCGTGCAGCAGCCGACTGGTCAGGCCCGCCATGAAGGCGTCGCCCGCCCCCACGGTGTCCTTGACCTGGACGGTCACCGGGGCGATGTCCTGACAGCCGTGTCGCCACCAGGCCCGGGCGCCGTTCGCTCCCAAGGTGAGCACGACCAGCGACGGCCCGTTGCCGGCCCAGCGTGCTGCTGTCTTGTCGGGGGCTTCGCCCGGGTGGAGCCAGGCGAGGTCTTCTTCGCTCGCCTTCACCACGTCGCTGATGGCGACGAGTTGCTCCACTCGTTCACGCTCTTGCTCCGCGGTGCGCAGTAGTGCGGGCCTGAGGTTGGGGTCGTAGGAGAGAGTGGCTGAGCTGCGCAGTGCGTGCAGGATGTTGAAGACCTGGTCGGCACCTGGGCTCAGGGCGGTGGCGATCGAACCGGTGTGGACGTGGGCCGGTGGTCCGTCGCGCAGCGCTTCCTCGACGCCCTTAGAGAGTGCCCAGGTGATGTCGAAGGTGTAGTTCGCAGCGCCAGCGGAATCGAGTACGGCTGTCGCTGTGGAGGTGGGGGCGTCGATCACTGATCCCGGGGTCAGGTCGACACCACTGTCTTCCAGGTGCTTTTGCACCTGGCTGCCGAAGTGGTCGCGCCCCAGGCGGGTGGCGAGTCGGACCGGGTGGTCCAGCCTGCCCAGGCCCAGTGCGACGTTGGCGGGGCTGCCGCCGGGATGGCTCCGCTGCGGACTGTCGGGGCCGGCGATGATGTCCACCAGCGCTTCGCCGATCACGAGCGCTGGGAGTCTGGATGCCGCTGAGAGCCTTCGGACGGTCGGGACTGCGGGCGTGGGCTCCGTGCGGACCCGGCCGGGCCCGCGTTCGGTGATCCCGGTCATGGCAGCACCTGGATCTTCCGGCCTTTGCCCGCCTTGAACTGCCGTACGGCCTCGGCGTAGTCCGCCAGCGGCAGCCGGTCGCTGATGAAGATGTCCGCGTCGAGGACTCCGCCGGCGAACAGTTCGGCGGCGCGCTCGTAGCTGTGCAGGACTGCCATCGAGCCGGTGATGGTGATCTCTTGGTTGTAGATCCGGTACGGGTCGATGGTTGCCCTCGTCGCGTAGTCGGCGACGCCGAACTGGAGGTAGGTGCCGCCCTTGCCGACTCGGCCGAGGGCGTCCTGGATGGCGTGGGCGTTGCCGGTGGCGTCGATGACCACGTCCCAGCCACGGGGGCGTTCGATCGCGTCGGCGGTGGTTGTCGCGTTGCTGCAGCCGAGGGTGCGGGCGGTGGCGAGCCGGTCCTCGTTGATGTCGACCATGTCGACCGTGGCCGCGCCCGTGCGCTTGGCGAGCTCCAGCATCATCAGGCCCATGGTGCCCGATCCGTAGATCAGCACATTGCTGGCGAGCGTGGAGCGCAGGATGTCGTAGCCGCGCACCGCGCAGGACAGCGGTTCGATGAGGGCGGCGTCCTCGGTGCGGACGTGGTCGGGGAGTTTGACGCAGTTGGCGGCGGGGGCGACCGTGTACTCGGCGGCGCCGCCGGGGACGGAGACGCCGATGGCGTTGAAGCGTTCGCACAGGTTGCCGCGTCCTATGCGACAGTAGTGACATTCGTGGCAGTGCAGCGAGGGGTCGACGGCGACCCGGTCGCCGACCGTGAGGTCGCGTACGCCGGCGCCCAGGGCGACGATCTCGCCGGCGAACTCGTGTCCCGGGATGATGGGCAGGGTGGGTGCGAACTCGCCCTGGAGGATGTGGAGATCGGTGCCGCACAGGCCGCAGGCGGAGACCTCGATCACCACCTGCCCAGGGCCGGGTGTGGGGTCGTCGACGGTCTCGACGCCGACCTGGCCGGGTGAGCTGATGACGGCGGCTTTCACTTGACTGCTCCAAGGGACAGGCCCTGGACCAGCTTGTCCTGGGCGGCGAATCCGGCGATGAGAACCGGCAGGGAGATGCAGACGGCGGCGGCGCACACCTTGGCCAGGAACAGGCCCTGGCTGGTGACGAAGCCGGTGAGGAACACGGGTGCGGTGCCGGCGACGACGCCGGTGAGCACCCGGGCGAAGAGCAGTTCGTTCCAGCTGAAGATGAAACAGATCAGCGACGTGGCGGCGATGCCGGGGGCGACGACCGGGGCGACGATCCGGGCCAGGACGGTGGGCAGTCCGGCGCCGTCGATGGAGGCCGCCTCCAGGATCTCGACGGGGACCTCGGAGAGAAAGGAGCGCATCATCCACACCGCGATCGGCAGGTTCATCGAGGTGTAGAGGATGACCAGCAGCGCGACATTGTCGAGCAGGCCGGCGTTCTTGGCGATCAGGTAGATCGGCAGCAGTCCGGCCACCGCGGGCAGCATCTTGGTGGACAGGAAGAAGAACATCGCGTCCGACCACTTGCGCACGGGCTTGATGGACAGCGCGTAGGCGGCCGGGATGGACAGCACCAGCACCAGGAGTGTCGACATGAGGCTCGCGGAGAAGGAGTTGATCAGCGGCGGCCAGGGAGACATTCCGGTGCTGGAGCCGAAGAACTCCCGGTAGCCCTGGAGGGTCAGCGGCGCCCCGATGCTCGGCGGGTTGGTCGCGGCGTCGGGCTCGCTGTGCAGCGAGGTGAGCACCATCCAGGCGACCGGGAGGAAGAAGACGATGCCGCAGAGCCAGGCCAGCAGGCCGAGTGCGCCGCGCTTGCGACGAGCCGTAAGGCCCCCGGGAGAGTCAATGGTGGTAGCCATCAGCGGGTCTCCTCTCGGAGCAGAGACGAGACGGTCCTCAGCGCGAAGCTGCCCACGAGGAGGGAACACAGGACGACGATGACGCCCTCCGCGGACGCCTGCCCGTAGTCGTGCGCCTGGTAGAAGGTCTCGTAGACGGTGTAGGGCAGGTTGGCGGTGCCCAGACCGCCACCGGTGAGCGTGAAGACGGCGTCGAAGTTCTGCACCACGTAGATGCTGCCGAGCAGGGCGGCCAGCTCCAGATAGCGGCGCAGGTGCGGGAAGGTGAGGTAGCGGAAGACCTGCCAGGTCGTTGCGCCGTCCACGCGGGCCGCCTCGACGGCGTCCATGGGGCGGCTTTGCAGGCCGGCCAGCAGGATCAGCATCATGAACGGCGTCCACTGCCAGATCAGCGACGCCTCCACCGACATCAGGGGAATCGACGACAGCCAGTCGGGCTGCGGCGCGTGGTCGCTGCCGAACAGACTCCACAGCCAGGTCAGCGAGCCGTTGATCAGCCCGTAGGTGGCGTTGTACAGGGCGTGCTTCCACAGCAGCGCGGAGGCCACCGGCACCACGAGGAACGGGGTGATCAGCATGGTGCGGACGAGGCCGCGGCCGCGGAACTTGCGGTCCAGGAGCAAGGCCAGCCCCAGGCCCAGTACCAGGCTGACCAGAACCACCGTGACGGTCAGGGTGACCGTCGTCAGCAGGGAGGACCGCAGCTGCGGGTCGGTCACCGCGTCCTTGTAGTTCTGCAGACCCGCGAAGGCCTTGTTGTTCGGGTCGAGGGCGTTCCAGCGCATGAACGAGATCGCCACGGTACCGACGAACGGCAGCTGCGTGACCACGATCATGAAGATCAGGGCCGGGAGCAGCGGGGCCCGCCGGGCCCATGCCCCGCGGGATCGCCGTCGCCGAGGTGCCGCCTGGTGGGCGGTCTGCGGCGCCCGGGCACGCTTGGTGAGCGAATGAGTGAGGGTCATCGGTACATCTCCGCTGGGCTCCGGTGCCCCGGTCCCGCGGAGGCGGGACCGGGAGGCCGTGAGCGTCGGGTGGATCGGGAAGAGGTCACTTGGCCGCGTACTTGGCGGCGACCTTCTCGGCGAGTGCCTGGCTGGCCTTCAGTGCCTTCTCGACGCTGGTCTTGCCGGCGATCGCGGAGCTGATCTGCTGGGAGACCTGCGTGCCCAGGTCGGTGAACTCGGGGATGCCGACGAACTGGATACCGGGGGCGGGCCGCGGCTGCACACCCGGGTTGCTCGGGTCGGCGGACTTCAGCGCGTTCGCGGTGGCCGTGGCGAAGGCCGAGGCCGCGGCGACGTACTTCGGGTTGGCGTAGGTGGAGGTCCGCTTGCCCGCCGGGACGCTGGACCAGCCGAGCTTGGCGCCCACCAGGTCCTCGTACTTCTTGCTGGATGCCCAGGAGATGAACTTCCAGGCGTCGTCCTGGTGCTTGCTCGCCTTCTGCACACCCCAGGCCCAGGTGTAGAGCCAGCCCGAGCTCTTGGTCTGGTCGACCGGTGCGGGCGCATAGCCCATCTTCCCGGCCACCGGCGACCCACTTGCTTCGAGCGACCCGGCGGCGGAGGTCGCGTCGTACCACATGGCGACCTTGCTCTGCTCCGTGTCGTTGAGGCACTCGGCGAACCCGGACTGCGGGGCTCCTGCCTCACCGTGGGCACGGACGAGGTCGACGTAGAACTTCGTGGCCTTGGTGAAGGCGGGGCTGTCGACCTGGGCCTTCCAGTCCTTGTCGAACCAGGTGCCGCCCATGGTGTTGACCACCGTGGTCAGCGGGGCCATCACCTCGCCCCACCCCGGCAGACCGCGCAGGCAGATGCCCTTCATGCCGGGCTTGGCGCCGTCCGCCTTGGCGGCCAGGGCGGCCACCTGCTGCCAGGTGGGGTTGGCCGGCATGGTCAGCCCCTTCTCCTTGAAGATGTCCTTGCGGTACATCAGGAAGGACGACTCGCCGTAGAACGGCTCGGCGTATATCTGGCCGGACGCGGTCAGCGACTGCTGCATGGCGGGCAGGATGTCGCCCTGATCGAAGGCGGTGTCCTTCTTGGTGTACGAGGTGAGCGGGGCGAGCCAGCCGTTCTTGGCGTAGATCGGCGTCTCGTAGTTGCTGATCGTCGCCACGTCGTACTGGCCGGCCTGGCTGGAGAAGTCCTGGGTGATCTTGTCGCGGACGTCGTTCTCGGGCAGCACCGTGAAGTTGACCTTGATACCGGTCTCTTTGGTGAAGTTGTCCGCGGTGAGCTTCTGCAGGTCCGCCATCTGCGGGTTGTTCACCATCAGCACGTTGATGGAGTGCGAGCCGGAGCCGCCCCCCGAGCCGCCCGCGCCCGCACAGGCCGTGAGCAGTGCGCCGCACATGGCCAGCGCGCCGAGCGGCACAGTGCGCCGCAGAACATTCCTTCTTGAATTCATGATCGTCCCTTTCATGAAATGTCGGGTGTGGGTGGGGAGGGGCGGGTGACATGTGGGATCGGGCAGAGGGGGGGGCGGCTGTGCAGGCAGGGAGGTGTCGTCGGAGCGGCTCCGGAGGAATCCGTCCCTGGCGTCAGTGGGGTGGGCTGAGCTGGTCAGACCCGGTGGACGCGGGGTCCCATCAGTGAGTAGCGGTGCGCTTCGGCGCTGGAGAGCCCGGTGTCGGTGACGATCGCCTCGAAGTCGTCCACCCCGGCGAAGCGGCAGAAGCTGCTCGCGCCGAACTTGCTGTGGTGACCCATGAAGACGCGTCGGCGCGACACGGCCAGCGCCTTGGCCTTGACGTCGGCCACCACCGGGTCGGGGGTGGTCAGGCCGAGTTCACGGGAGATGCCGTTCGACCCGAGGAAGGCCAGGTCGATGACGAATCGTTCGAGCATGGAGCAGGCCCATGAGCCCACGGTGGCCAATGTCCGGGCTCGGACTCGGCCTCCGAGGAGCAGCACGTTGAGCTGCGGGGAGTCCACGATCGCGGCTGCGGTGGATAGTGACGCGGTGACCACGGTCAGGGGTCTGTCGCAGGGGAGGAGGCCAGCGAGGAGCTGGGGGGTGTAGCCCTCGTCGACGAATACCGTCTCCGCGTCCCCGACGAGCTTGACGGCCTCAGCGGCAATACGGCGCTTGTCCTTGACGTGCAGGGTCTCCCGTTCGGGGAGGCCCGTTTCGAAACCAGCGCCCTCGACGGGATAGGCGCCGCCGTAGGTGCGGCGGAGCAGGCCCCGGCGTTCCAGGACGCTGAGATCGCGGCGGACGGTCTCTGGTGCCACGGCCAGATCGACCGCCGTGGTGGTGACCTCGACCCGTCCCTGGTGACGGGCGAGTGCGAGAATCCGGCTCTGACGCTCTTCGGCGTTCATCGCGCTCACCTCGCCTTCCGTTCCGGTTCGGGCACGGCGTGCCCGGTCTTGCCGGACATTTATACCAATCAGCTTTTGGCGCAAAGCGGCCCACAATGGGCCTGAAATGGCCCGATGATGCCTGATGGGATTACATGAATCCGCAGGTCACGGCGAGGTCGTATGTTTTGTTCCATTCATCGTTGCCCGGGTGGGCCGCCTGTCCTGCCCGGTTCGGGCGGAGAGCGGACTGTGGTCGACCCCATCGCTGCTCGCGCTCGGCTGGAATAGCCGGGGCGGCAAGATCGGGCAGTTCTGAACGGTCCGTTGAACGAGTTCGGATGCGCCGCCGGCCTGGCCCTGCAGGCCAGGCCAGTGCATGAGTCAGGTGTGTTATGCGTGGGGAAGGTGTTGTTTGTCGCCACGCTTGTACACCTGCGACGGACGGCCATGTGAAGAGGATCCCGGGCTGTAACCAGCCGGCGGCCCTGCGGCGGTGCGCTTGCGCCTGGACGTTCCACTGGCGCAACCGCAGACTCCGGCCGGAGCAGTTCCCCACCCCCGTCTCCGCGTGGTCGGAAAAGGCGGGCCCACCCGCACGCCGCCAGGCGTCGACGCTTCAAGTGCGCCGACGGCGGTCGTGCAGGTGAGCCGGTCACCTGTGGCGTTGAGCGCATCAGGGGAGCAGGATTTCCGCGATCGCGCGGTAGGCGGGAAGTGGGTCGTCACCCAGGGCCTGTACCGCGACGTGGTCGGCGCCGGCGTCCAGGTACTCGGAGAGACGTGCTGCGAGCGCTGATGCGCCGCCCCACGCGACCATCGCGTCGATCAGCCGGTCGCTGCCCTCGTTCGCGAAGTCCTCGTCGGTGAACCCGAGCCGGCGGAAGCTGCTGATGAAGTTGGTCAGCGGCAGATAGATCTTCACCGTGTCGCGTCCGAGGGATCGCGCGCGGGCGGTGTCGCTGTCCAGGATGACCTTGTGCTCCGGCGCGAGGAAAGGACCTTCACCGAGTATCCGGCGGGCGTCGCGGGTGTGTTGCACTGGTCAGGAGGCCTGATGCCGCCGCGCCCGCCGACGCCGCCCCAGCCCCGACGGCGAACGCAACGAGGCTTCCCAACTCGCCGACCGGCTCCAGCAACCCGGCTTCGCCAAACGCGACATCGCCCGCATCATCGACTGCGACCCGTCCCTGGTCTCGCAGTTCTACACCAAGAACAAGGGTGTGGCCTTCGTCACCGCTCCCTCTGCACGAGGTTGCCTACGGGAGAGGAAACGTTGCGCGTACCTCCCAGCCGTGGGTAGCCGGTGGTCCGGCGTGCAACTCGCCGCCGAGCGCTGTGACTCGCTCGGTGAGGCCGACCAGACCGAAGCCACCCCCGCGGGCGGCGTCGGGGAGTTGTACGGCACCGTGGCCGTTGTCCGTCACGGTCACTTCCAGGCCATCACCGGTCCGGCTGACGGCGACGGAGATCTCGGTGGCGTCGCCGGCGTGGCGTCGTACGTTCGTCAGGGCTTCCTGCACGACGCGGAACGCGGCTGCCTGCACCTCGTGCGGGACGCCGTCGGGCAGGTCGGGGGCGCGGCGCAGGATGGCCTTCTGGCCGGGGCCCGCGAATCCCGCTACCAGGTCGTCGACGGCGGCCAGGTCGCCGGCCGGCCGGCGGTCAGCGGTGTCGGGCCCGGTGTCGCGCAGGACGCCGACTGTACGGCGCATGGAGGCCAGGGCCTCGGTGGCGGCGCGTTCGATGCCTGCCAGGACGGGGTCGAGATCCTGCGGTCGGGTGGTCGCCATCATGCGTGCCATCTGAGTCTGCACGAGGATGCCGGTGACATGGTGGGCCACGAAGTCGTGGAGGTCTGCGGCGATGGCGAGGCGTTCTGTGCGGCGGGTCTCCTCCTGCGCGACGGAACGGCGGTAGTCCAGTGAGCGCACGTACCCGGCGAGGCCGGCCACGAGACCAGCCAGAGCCAGGCCCGCCGCGAGGAACCCCACGGAGTCTCCGTGCAACGACCGGTAGTACCGCACGGGCAGGGTCAGCAGGGCAGCGCAGTCCAGCAGGGCGCAGAGCAAGACCCAGCGTGGCGGGCAGTGCCGTACGGCGACGAACAGCAGGCTCAGCAAGATCGCGACCTCGCCGGGTCCGAAGAAGACGGCCTGACCGCTGATCAACGCGCCTGCTGTGAGCGCGCCCGAGGCCAGGGCGGGTACGGCGGTACGCAGCTGCGGTGTGAGCCAGAAGGGGCGCCGGTCGGCGGGCCACAGCAGTGCGGCGAGGCCTACCAACAGCACGGCGGCGGTGGGCCATGCCAGACCTTCGGAGCCTGTGCCGAGCAGGTCGGCCGCACACGCCGCCAGCAGGAAGCCTACGGCGAGGCCTTGGGCGCAGCCCCGGCCGGAAACGGATCTCATGCGACTCACCGTAAGCGAGACGGTGTGCGCCGGGATCGGCCGAACGGCCGAGGACGTCGGTGGGTGAATCCTGGCCGGATGGCCGAGGCGCGCACCAGCGGGACCACGCGAGAGTGGCACCACTCTCCCCTTCAGCCCTTAGGAGTACCTGATGCAGCGCAAGTTCCTCATCGGCGTCATCGGCGGCGCCGTCGCGATGGTCGCCGTGGGCGCCGTCGGCACCCATCTGCTCGCCGACCCGGAGTCGACCACCGAACTGGACGAGCACAGCACGGTGATTGTCGACGGCCACAAGGCCCTGGCACCAGGCATCGTCGCGGGCCGTGTGCAGAGCAAGTACCACCCGCTGCCCTGGGTCGGTTCGAAGGTGTCCGAGGTGACCTGCCCGGCAGGCCTGAAGGCCCAGGCCGGAGCCACTGTCACCTGCACGGGCCAGCAGGACGGAGGGAAGCCGTTGTCGATCCCGGTGACGGTGATCAAGGCCGACGTGGGCTCCATCACCTGGAAGTTCGAGCGCTGAAGGGGGGACCGCAGCACATCATGACCACTGTCCTGGCCGGTTACGGCCTGACCAAGAAGTACGGCGCCACCTCGGCCCTCGCGGATGTCGACGTCGAGGTCGCCGAGCGCGACTCGCTGGCGATCATGGGGCCCTCCGGCTCCGGCAAGTCCACCCTCCTGCACACCCTCGCCGGGATCATCCGCCCCGACAGCGGCCAGGTTCTCCTGCGTGGTGAGCGCATCGACGACCTGGGGGAAAACCGGCTCAGCGCGCTGCGGCGCAAGCGGTTCGGGTTCGTCTTCCAGTTCGGCCAGCTGCTGCCGGAGCTGCCTGCCGAGGAGAACATCGCCCTGCCGCTCATGCTGGAAGGTGTCCCGCGCAGGCAGGCGGTGCAGCGGGCCCAGCGCTGGTTCGCGCCACTCGGTCTGGAAGGGCTGGAGCAGCGACGTCCCGGCCAGCTGTCCGGTGGCCAGGCCCAGCGGGTGGCCATCGCCCGCGCCCTGGTCGTCGAGCCGGACGTCGTCTTCGCCGACGAACCCACCGGCGCGCTGGACCAGCACACGAGCCGGGAGGTGATCCGCCTGCTCACTTCCGTTGCCCGGGATCAGGGCGCCGCTCTGGTGATGGTCACCCACGACGCGGACATCGCCGGTTACTGCCAGCGGCGCTTGCACGTACGGGACGGCCGGCTCACGGACGCCGGCCAGCACACCGTCGCCTGACACCCCCGCCCGCCCCTCCCCGGAGTCCCCTATGCGTTCCCCCGTCCTTCCCCTGACTTGGCATCTGACCCGGGCTTCCGGGCGCCGCGGCCTGCAGAGCCAGCTGCTCGCGGCCAGCGCGGCCGCCGTCGGCTCGCTCGTCCTCCTCGTGCTGCTCGCCGCCTATCTCGGTGCGGGATCCCGCGCCGACCGCACCGCGTGGCGCACTCCCGAGCCCGCCCGCCACGGCACCGCCGTCCAGGCACTCGCCACGACGTATGTCCGCGACCGTCCGGTCACCGTGGTCTCACTCGCCCAGCTGCCCGGCCGGCCGCAGACCCCGGCTCCGCCCGGGCTGGCCGCGTTCCCCCGAGCCGGCGAGGTGTACGTTTCCCCCGCCCTGGCGCGGCTGATGCACGACCTGCCGGCGAGCCGGCTCGCCGACCGCTTCCCCCACGTCTCGTCGTACGGCGCCATCGGCACCGCCGGTCTGGCCTCTCCCGACGAACTGGTGGCGGTCGTGGGCCGGGCACCGACCGACCCCGCGGTGTCGAAGGCGGCGGACGGCGGCGGGGCATGGGACCAGCAATTGACGGCACGCGCGGTGGTCTCAGGGTTCTCCGGCTTCCAGTGCAGCCTGTTCACGCTCGGCGACCAGACTGTCGTCCTTCTGGGGGCGGGACTGCTGGTCGTCCCCGTGGTGGTGCTGGCTGCCGCCGCCGGACGACTCGGCGCGGCCCGGCGCGAGCAGCGCCTCGCGGCACTGCGACTCGCCGGTGCCGCCCCCCGTCAGATCCTGGCCATGACCGGCGTCGAAACCGCGGTGGTCGGTACTGCCGGAGCCCTGGCGGGCGCGCTGGTCTATACGGCGCTGCTGCCCGCCCTGGCCCAAATCCCGTTCGGCATCGGCCGCTGGTACACCGACCAGCTGTGGGTGGGACTGCCGTGGCTGGCCGCCATCGTCATCGCGGTCGCGGGGGTCACTTCCATCAGCGCCATGTCGATGCTGCACCAGGTCGCGACCGCGCCCCTCGGTGTCGCCCAGCAGTCGAACCCGCGCCGCACACGCCTGATCAGGGTCGTCGTCTTCGGTGCGGCGATCGCCTACATCTACGCCAGCTCCCGCGGCAGCAGCCTTGACAACCGCCAGACCATCACCCTCGTGCTGCTGTTCTACGGCGCGTTCTGGCTGTTCGGCCCCTGGGTCGTCGATCGGCTCGGCCGGATCATGGGCCGGTTCGCGCGGCGCCCGGCGACTCTGCTCGCCGCCCGCAGGCTCAGCGACGATCCCCGGGGCGCCTGGCGCACAGTCAGCGGACTGGTACTGGCCGGATTCGTGGCCGGCTTCTTCACCGTCGGCCACCTCTCCGCCACCGGATCGGACTTCCGCGGCCAGATCGCCCTTCCCACCACGAGCACCACCGACACCGGGCGCGCTGCCGCCGCAGCCCGCACCGTGCTGCGCGAGGCCGGCGTCACGGCCTCCCTCGCCCCGCAGGACGACAACTGGCTCCTGGGCGGCAACAACGGCCTGATCATCCGTGTGTCCGGCGGCCCGGCCGACATCGACACCGCCGTCACCGCCCTGACACCCCTCGCACCGAGCCGGCTGCCGTACGGCGAGGCGTACGCGAACGCGGAGAGCACCGTATGGACCGAACGTCTAGCCGACGTCGGCACGGCCACACTGACCCTGGGCTTCGTCGTCGCCGCCGCCTCGGCCGGACTCACCGCCGCCGCGAACGTCCTGGACCGACGCCGCGTGTACGGCCTGATGCGCCTGTCCGGCGCCCCGCTCAAGGTGCTGGACACGGCCCGGATCCGCGAAACGGTCCTGCCGCTCGTCGTTCTGGCCGGAGGCACGACCGCGATCGGAGTCTGGGCCGGCTACCAGGTCGACAAGATGGCCGACGCCTCGATCAGTGCGTCAGGGGCCGTGCAGCTGGGGCTCTGCGTGACCCTGGGCGCGCTGGCAATGTTTGCCGCGATCGGCGCCAGCAAACCCCTGCTGCGCAGGGTGACAGCCGATCCGGCACAGACCGCCGACTGACGTCCCTGCCGCACAGCCGAAAGCCGGCGCCGACTCTCTGAGGCATGATCGAGCCATGCCCATCCCTGCTCCCAGCTCCTCGCCCATCCGCGTCCTCATCGCCGACGACCAGGACATGGTCCGCACCGGCTTCCGCTTCTTCCTTGAGGCCCAGCCGGACATCACCGTGGTCGCCGAGGCCGCCAACGGCGAGGAAGCCGTGGGACTGGCCCGCCGAGAACGGCCCGACGTATGCCTGCTGGACATCCGGATGCCCAAACTCGACGGCCTCACGGCGACCCGGCTACTCGCGGGGCCGGACGTGGCCGACCCCCTACGGGTGGTCGTGGTCACCACCTTCGACCTCGACGAGTACGTCTACGGGGCACTGCGCGCCGGAGCGTGCGGCTTCCTGCTGAAGGACTCCGGCCCCACCCTCCTCGCAGAAGCCGTCCGCGCCGCCGCACAAGGAGACTCGCTCGTCTCCCCCTCCGTCACCGTCCGCCTGCTCAGACACATCACCACAGCACAGGAGACAGATGCCGCCCAGCCTGCTGCGCCCACCCCGCCTGCTCAAACCCTGACCGAGCGTGAGCTCGATGTGGTCCGCCTGGTCGCACTCGGACACACCAACACCGAGATAGCCGCCGAGTTGTACGTCTCGCTATCCACGGTGAAGACACACCTCTCCAGCGTCCAACTCAAACTGGCCGCCCGGAACCGCGTCGAGATCGCGGCCTGGGCCTGGCAGCACGGCTACGCGCAACCGCGAACCTAACCGGCCGGTGCTGCCTGTCTCGTGCAGGCCAACTGCCGCCGGGAAGTACTTGCGAGAAGACGCCATGTCTGACGACCTACCCGTTGCACGAGCGCATGTGGAGTGGGCGGTGGTATCGCCGGAGGGGCCAGCCAATGGCGTAACTCGGGTTGGGCCGAGTTAGCGGCGGTCGACGGAGAGTCGGCCGTCGAAGGCGATGTCGAAGGCCTGCGTGGCGGGCTTCCAGCGCATGGCCCAGAGGGACATAGGTGCCGGCAGCTGCGGTGTCGTCGAAGCCGCCCACACTGATGTCGCCGGGCACCCGCAGTCCGTGCGCGCGGGCGGCCTCTATAACATGTCGCAACGGTGCAGGACCATGTACTGGCGCAGGAACCGCAGCGTCTCGTCACCGTCAGGAGTGGCCTTGACCTTCGCCTGGAAGGTGGAAGGGTCCTTGACCTTGCCGTCCGGCTTAGAGCGGTCGAAGTACCGCACTGAGTGAAACCCGCCGCTGGCGACGATGTGCGAAGAGTGCGTGGTGATGACCACTTGCACCTTCCACGGGGCCTTGCGCTTGATGAAGTCCTGAATGTTCTTGATGAAGACCTCCTGCATCTGGGGATGCAGGAGGGCCTCGGGCTCCTCGATGAACAACACCTGGAGCGCCGGCTTCGGGGCAGCACGCTCGTACGCCTGGTGAAAGCTGATGACCTGCAGGATCGTGAAGATCAACTTACTGTAGCCGAGCCCATTGCGGCCCTCAGGAAGGTGGTAGTCGCCGTCTCCAGAAGGATACTGGAGCCGCGTGCTGCCCCTGAGGATGCCTGAGCCCTCCATGAGAGACACGATGCGGGGCTTCTCGACGGGTGCGATCGTCCCGACCCCGAAGCTACGGAGGTCTTCGAAGACCCGGTCGAACAGCGATTTGTAGCTGGTGTCGAGCTCCAGCGACGCTGCGGCCAGGGCATCCTCGATCTGCTCGATGCTCTGATGACGCCCCTCAGGCCCGCTCTTGACCTTGTAGTAGGTCTCGAACGTCTTGGACAGCGTGCGGGCTTTGTCTCCCGGGGTGTCGTCGACCTTGGTCTGCGCGTAGACGAACTTGACTGAGACGATCGCCTGCGCGGCACTGCGCTTGATCTCCTTTGTCACCTTCTCGTCGAGCGGGCTCACTGCTCGGAAGACGGGGGCGAAGTAGTCCGTGAAGTTCTTGCGCAGCCACTTGATGGGCTCGAACTTCGGCCTCTGACTCGCCGTCCAGAAGTTTTTGAGCAGGTCGTGCGGCCTTGCTGCCTCCAGTGCCGCTTCGATCTTGACCGTGAAAAAGGAGTCGTCGAGGTCCAGGATCACGTCCGTGAGCGGAGCGAGGTCGTCGTCCTCGGCGTACTCGATTGTGAGTCCCAGCCGGATGGACGGCACGAGCTCGCACGCCTTGGCCAGCAGGTCCTCATGCGTCTCCTGATCGCCTTCGGCCGCATGCCGCTGTGCTTCGCCGAAGATCTGCAGTGCCTGCTCGATGTCGGGGATCCGGCAGGTGGAGAAGTCCTCCAGCACGAAGCGTGTGTCGTCGTCACCGAAGAACTTCTCGAAGAGGTTGACGAACGATGTCTTGCCGCTGTTGTTGCGTCCCACGATGAGCGTGGTTTGGTGATCGATGCGCACGTCCGCCTTGTCCAGGGCGCGGAAATTGATCACGTTGGCATGGGTCAGCTGCATCGCACTCCCGACATCGTTCCAACCCCGCTCACGCGGAGACGCACCCCTGCGGCCGCCGTGAGTCAAAGCAGTATCTGATACCGAAGGGACAGAGGTGTTTCCTTGGCTCAAAGTGGTCGATGGTGCCTCAGACCGTGTCGGTTTCGATCTGTTTCCGACGCGCCCTGCCTTTTCAGGCTTGCCGGCTCGTTGCAGGCCGATGCGCTGGACGCGGAGTTTGGCCAAGGCGAGATCGTTGGTCGCGGTGCCGAAGCCTTGGTCGGCGACGACCGTGCCCGGCGGGCGGCCCGTCAGTGACGCGGCGCGTTGCACCGAGGGAACCAGTTGCGGCGCATCGGCCGGGTTTCCGCGCTGGACCTGGTGGTCGACGATAAAGCCGGTCGTGGCTGCTGTTCAGCGGGCTGCGCGGATCATCACGGTGAGGACGGGTGAGGCCACTGACGGCTGGCTCTGCCCGATGTCCTCGTACCCCCACGACTTGTAGAGTGCGTGGACTTTTCCGTCCCCGGCGGCGAGGTTGACCATGAGGGTGACGAACGGCTCGTCACGTGTGGCGAGGAGCGCATCGTGGATACGTCGGGCAGTGCCGGTCTTCCGCCAGGCCGGCCGGACGCCGATCTCTTTCAGGGCTACGGCCGGTCGCTGGGTGTACTTCTCAGGCGGGGCGGGGCTGGTGCGTTGCCAGTACCGATCGCCATGCTCGATGGTGTTCCCGTAGGCGTAGCCGACTGGATGACTGCCTGCGTACGCGAGTACAGCCGCGAACCCGGGCTCGGTGCTGTGCCGGTCCAGACGTTCGCCGAACGCTGTGACGGCGTAGTTCGGCAGGTGGAGGAGGGGGGCGCGCACTTCGGCGTACACGTCGAGGAGGTCGCCGCGGGCGGTGTCGAGGGTTGTGAACGTGCGCAGTTCGATGGCGAAAGCCGTGGTCATGCGGCCATCCTCCAGGTGGCGGCGTGTTCGGTCCAGGTCTGCACGCTGGAGCTGCCCGGCGCGGTGGCGCGCAGCGCGGCCCCGAACTCCTGCAGCATGCGCGTGACCCGGGCGTGCTGGGTAGCGGCCTCGGCAGAGACCTTCATCGCGGTGACCGTGGCAGCTTCGGGGGCGCCCTGGGCGAGCTGGGCGTGCGCGAGCCGGGTCGTGGTGATGGCTCGGGAGCGGATCATGTGGGGCCGGAGGGCGGACAGGCAGCGGTGGGCGTGGTACTCGGCGGTCGAGTAGTCGCCGAGCGCCAAGTGCGCTGACAGGGCAAGAGAGTCCAGTTCGGCCTGGTCGTAGAAGGCGAGCATCCACACCGGCCGGTAGTCGGCGGGGTCGGCGCGCAGCATGGCGTCCTGGGCCTGTTCGAAGGCGCGTCGGGTGCCGGTGCGGTCCTGGGCCGCGCCGTGGATGGCGCCTTGGCGGGCCAGGCCGAGGGAGGCGAACAGAGGGTCTCGGCGGGTGAGGTGCAGGTTCCGGGCGACGTCGTTGGCGGCGAACGCGTCCGCGGGACGGCCCATGTGCCGGTACATGGTGCCCGCGTGGCTCCAGATGCGGAACTTGATCGCCTGGTCGCCGGACATCTCGGCAAGGGCCTGGGCTTCGCGCATGTGTGCCTTGGCGACGTCGTAGCGCCGGCCGTCGATGGCGGCCCACATCGCGGAGGAGCGGAAGGCGGCTGCTGAGGCGTAGAGGCTGCTGCGTACCCGTTGGGTGGCGCTGCCCGCGTTCTGGAGGTTGAGTGCCTCGTCGGCGAGGGCGGCGGCCCGCTGCTCGATGCCGAGTTGTCCGCCATGGCGGTGGTCGCTGGCGATGATCTCGGCGAAGCGCTTCTGTAGACGGTCGACGTCGCTCATGCCGATGCGGCGCGGGGATGCAGTGCCAGGAGCGGCGGCTGCTGCGGCGGCAGCCGCCGCGATGCCTCCGACGAGGGTACGGCGCTTCATGTCGGGGTCCTCCTGCTGCGATGGGGCGGGGGTGGACGGAGCCCGGCCCCGTGGCACGAACCCTAGAGCGATAGCGGGCAGGCCGCTGACGTCCTCAAGTGCCTTGCGGGTAGCCGATTTGGGCCACGTCACCCTGCCTGCTTTCCAGTCCCGGACCGATGAACCGTCGAGGCCGCCATGTCTCCCGGTCAGATCCTCTAAGGCCCTGTTGACAGCGTCAGCAAGGCTGTTGGAGCTGTAGCCATGTTCGGCCATCCACGCCTCAAGAACGGTGTTGCGCGTGGTGTCCATGTCCGCACGGTAGCCCGCACTTCCCCTGACCTGCCAGGTAAAGAGACGTTCAAATCGCCCTAGGTTCTTCCGATGGACGGATGGCTAATCGTCCTAATCACCTTGCGTGGCAGGGGAGTTGTCTTGGTGTCGGTCGCCCGCCACGCCCACCGTGTGGGCGGCTGTTGACGGCCCGTTCCGCCCCTGATTTTCCACGCGGGGGTGGGCCGGGCGCCGAGACGACACGAAGGCTCAACCCCAATGACGAGTCTCAGCAAGCCGGTTCAGGTCGCCCCCACAGGCCGCCCCGCCTACAGTCAGACCTTCCCGTGCGAGCCCGCCACGGCCGAAATCGGCCGCAAGCTCGTCCGTGACGTCCTCGGCGTATGGCACCTCGACAACCTTGCCGACGTCGCCGCGCTGATCATCTCGGAGCTGATCGCGAACGCCGTCAGGCACACCCCGTGCGATTCGATCCGTCTGATCATTGGGCGGCCGAGCGCGACACGGGTGCGCGTCGGGGTCGTGGACCGGGCGCCATCGCGCAAGCCGGTGCTCGGGCAGGTCAGGGAGGACGACGAGTCAGGCCGTGGCCTGCTCCTGATCGACGGCATCGCCGACCGCTGGGGCTATGACCTGCACGGCCCGGACGAGCGTCCACGGTGCAAAGAGGTCTGGGCCGAACTCTTCATGAAGGGCGACGAGTGAAGCCGACCGTGAATACCCCGCCCGTGCCGGACGTCGCCCGCCTCCGTCCCCGCCAGCAGATGGCCATGGAGTGCGCGCTCTGTGCCCGGTACCTGGGAGTGAGCGGCGAGTTCTTGGGCGATGTTCGTCATCGGGGCCTTGTGTTCCGGCTCTGGGTGTGCGGGCCCACTTGCTGGTCGCCCACCCCTGGACCGCGGACGGGAGCCAAGTTATGACCCCCCGCCCTGGCACGCAGGAGCACTGGGTCAACGGTGACTGCTGGCTCGGGTGCGAGCGCACCGGGGTGCTCGTGATCTGGCTTGGCCCACTGCAGTGGGACGGGCAGCACGCCCCGGTCCACGCCTGCGTGCCGTGCCTCGACCGGCTCAAGGCTCAGGCGCTCTCCTACTTCATGGAACGGCGGCCGACTGCCGTCTGACCAGACTCCCGCCTCCGGCCGTGCGGACTGTGCCGCATGGCTGGTGGCGGGCACCTCCGCACAACAACATCCCAACCACTCAGAGGAGTTGGCATGACACGCAGCACGGTAGTGCCGAGCAGCACTCATGTGAGCCAGCAAGTCCCAAGGACGTCGGACGGCTTTGACCTGGACGTGTCCCTCGTCGAGGTCGCCGATCCCGCGGGTCTGGTCAACCTGACCGACGACAACTGCGGAAGCACCTGCGGCGCCTGCACCACCAACGTCGCCTGACCCGCGGCTTCACGTCGCTCCGGGCTGGTGCCGCCGCGCCCTGTGGCGTGGCGGCACCAGCTGCCCGTCCCTCACCTACGGAGGTAGTGGTGGCTGCTCCGCGCCCAGCGTTCCGAACTGGCACGACCGCTCTCATACGGGCCGTTGCCTGGCCGACACTGCCGGGTCCTCCGCCCCCTGACCTCGACGATCACTCTCCCAACGGATCCGCCACCCGTGTCGCCTGGCTGCGCGAGATCTGGGCGAACGGCGACCTCGCCGAAGCCCTGGAACACGCCAGCCCGGTCCTGGCCGCGCAGGTCCGGACCCTGTGCAGGGCTGATGAGCCGTCAACGCGAGACGTCCGCCGTGCGGCTCTGTCCGTGGCCCGCTACCTACTGCGCTTCCAGCACCGAGCGACGCCATTCGGGCTCTTCGCCGGTGTGACTGTCGCGGAGTTCGGTCCGCAGGCGGGCGCACGCTGGGGTGTGGAGCACGTGGCCGTCGGCCATGCAGGTGCAGAGTGGCTGGCCGCCGTCGTCGAGACGTTGGAGTCCTGCCCCGACCTCCTCGAACGGCTGCCGGTGGTCGTCAACAACACCGTGACGAGCCGCGGGGACCGGCTCATCGTGCTGTTTCAATCCGATGCCCAAGACGATCGGACTCGCGCGGTTGAGGCGTCCCTGGCTTTGACCGAGCCCGTACGCGCGGTCCGCGCCGCGACCCGGGCGCCAGTCCGGTTCGGTGCGCTCGCGGACAAGCTCCAAGCGGAATTCCCCGAGGCCGGGCCATAGAAGGTGTACCGGCTGCTGGTGGAGCTGATCCAGCGCCGTGTGCTGATCACGAGTCTGCAGGCGCCGAGCACCGAGACCGACGCCCTCGGGCATCTGCTCGACCAGCTTGACGTGATCGATGCCGAGGCCCTCCCTCCAGTCTCGGAGATCGTGCGCGAGCTGCGGGCGATCCGAACCGGTCTGAACAAGTGCATGTCGCTTGCCGGGCGAGATGGCGTCGCAGCGCGGATGGGCGCTGTCGTGCCGGGCCTGCGCCGCCACCCTGTTGCGCTCGACCTGCGCCTGGACGCGCAGCTCGTTCTGCCGGACGCGGTCGCCCGCGAGATCGAGCGCGCGGCCCTGATTCTGACCCGCGTCAGCGCCCGCCCGTACGGCACCGCAGCGTGGGGCGCGTACCACCAGCGGTTCTACGAGCGGTACGGCGTAGTTGGGCCAGTGAGGAGACGCGACCAGTTGACTTTGGGCCGGTGGGTCATCGCCGTGGGGGAGATGGTGGGCCAGGATGCGACCGAGCTCGTGCCCGCCGCTTTCCAGTCGACGGCGTGACCGAGGGTTTCCATCCACACGCAGTCGGGCCCGAGCGGTGAGCAAGCGTTTGGCGGAAACCTTCAGCTCACGGCAGACGGGAAAGAGCCCCAACGGACTGGAACCTCCACCGGGATCATGTCAACGTACAACGGCCCGGGAAACGCCAGGTCAGCAAGGGGATGCGGGCCTCCGAGTTGAATTGGTCGTCCCCAGTCCACTGCCCGCGCCGCTCGGGCTCGTGACCGAGCAGCCCAAAGGAGGTCCACCTGCAGGTACCCGCAATCCGATCCACCCGCTTCATCGCCCCCATCCTCTTGGCACTTGGCGTCGCGAACGCGTGGACCGCCCAGATGACGGAGGACTATGCCGCTCCGTCTACGGCGCTGGGTTCTTTGTCTGCGAGGCAGGACTGTTCGGTGAGGACTTACTACGACGCGGCCGCCACCGTGCCCGAGAGGTCCTCGCGTCCTCGCGGGCGGGGCCGAGTGCAGGGCGATACATAGCAGACGATCCCCGGTTACCGAAACCGGGGATTGTGAGGAGCATTAGTGGTGCTTGCGCCCGGCTGCGCTTGGCGGTGGAGCCGTAGCGAATAGTGCCGCCAGTTTACCTAACCCGATCGGTAGACGCGGCACTGTGAGATTTGTCTGCCTGTTCGAGGAGAGTGAGTATTCTGTCCGATCCCATCAAGAAACTTCCACCGAACTCGAAGGGGAAGGTTCGATACCGGTTTGTTGTCGACGCGGGAGTCGACCCCGAAACTGGGAAGCGTAAGCAGTTGAGGCGCACCTTCGACTCGTTGAGGGAAGCTAGGGCTGAGTATGCGAACATAACTAATCGGCGGCATGACGGGTCGCTTGTACCGCCCAACAAGCTCACTGTGAATGAGTGGCTCGACCGGTGGCTGGCCATGAAAGCTGAGGACCTCGAAGAAACCACCATCTACAACTACCGGATCACCCTGGACCGAGTTCGGGGGAGGCTCGGTCATATCCGTCTCCAGGACCTTACTGAAGAGCACGTGGAAGAGTGGAGGGACTGGGCGCTGGCGCATGGCCGCGTGCGCGGTAAGAGGGCTGGGACGCCACTCAGCGTCACGAGTGTGGATATGAGTCTCGCTCGGCTGAAGGAAGCGCTGGGGAGAGCCGTAACTCGGCGGTTGGTGTACGTCAATGTCGCTGCCTACGTGACCATCCCCCGGAGAGCGCGCAAGGAAGAGCGAAAGACCAAGGAGGAGGTTCCGCCCTGGAACGTCCAGGAGGTTCAGAAATTCATACATGGAATTAGGGGTGAGCGTCTCCATGCTGCGCTTCTTCTTTCACTGATGGGGCTTCGGCCGGCTGAAGTGTGCGGCCTCCGGTGGGAAGACGTTGACTTGGAGAACGCTACGATCGTCATTGCCAACACGCGTACGATGATGGGCAACCGATACGTGGTGGAGAAGGACACCAAGTCTCTTGCCGGTGAGCGGGATCTGCCGCTGCCGGCGCTGGTACTGGGAGCACTCAAGGCCTTCCGGGCCCTCCAAGCGGAGGAGAGGCTCGCTTTGGGGGAGGCGTACACGGTGTCGGGCTACGTGCTGGCGCACGAGGCGGGCGAAGCCTTCACGATCAAGCAACTTCGCCGACGTGCGTACCGGCTTATGGAGCTTCTCGGGCTCCGTCGCGTCAGGCTCTACGACGCACGCTCGTCGTGCTTCACCTTCCTGGCCAACAACGGCGTTCCGGACCACATCCTCGCGCGATGGGCCGGACATACGAACGTGAAGACGACCAAGCGGTGGTACGTCAAGCCGGATGTAGAAGATCTTCGCGGAGCCGCCACCACGTGGGATCGCCTGCACGGGGGTGCGGCGGAAGGGTAAGAGTCGGTCACGCGGGCTGTGAGCCGAGCGCCTTGCGAGTCGTGTGGCCTGCCGGATTGGGGCGAGGTGGATTCGGAGTCCGCGTGCTGGTGGACCAGTGGCTGTGACTGAGAGCATCCGGCTACGGCCAAGACTTCTACCAAGCGTTCACCGTTGTGGTGTTCAAGCCGCTGTTGGGCGGGATTCCGGGAAGTTTCCAGGCGAGTCGTGACGAGCCTCGTTCGTGCCACCACACTCGATGCTGCAACCCGAACCGCCCGGAGGCCGTGATCAAAGAGGAAAGCGTTGCTCGTAGCGACTGAAGGAGGGCACGCGCCCGGAGAACCCGCTGCCGACACGGCCACGAGTACCTGCCGGAGAACGTCCACCTGGGTTCTCGTCGGTGGTCCGGCAGTGCCGGAGCGGGGCAAGGCCCGCTCGGTTTACCCCGGCGATGTGACATCTCGTGACAGATGAGAGGGTCAGGCGGGTGAGTGAGACACCGACGAACACCCTGCAATACCGCTTTGACGGGCCAGAAGACGCCCCAGTCCTGATCCTCGGTCCCTCTCTGGGTACCACATGGCACATGTGGGACCGGCAGATCCCGGAGCTGACCCAGCAGTGGCGGGTCTTCCGTTACGACCTGCCCGGGCACGGCGGCGCCCCGGCGCACCCGGCCGGTTCCGTCGCCGAGCTGACCGCCCGGCTGCTGCTCACCCTCGACTCCTTCGGCGTGCAGCGCTTCGGCTACGCGGGCTGCGCGCTCGGCGGCGCCGTCGGCATGGAGCTCGCCCTGCGCCACCCGGAGCGGATCGCCTCGCTGGCGCTGGTCGCCGCCTCCCCCCGGTTCGGGACGGCGGACGAGTTCCGCCAGCGCGGTGTGATCGTGCGCACGAACGGCCTCGACCCGATCGCCCGGACCTCGCCCGAGCGCTGGTTCACCAACGGGTTCGCCGCCGCGCAGCCCGCGATCACCGAGTGGGCCGTCCAGATGGTCCGCACCACCGACCCCGGCTGCTACATCGCCGCCTGCGAGGCGCTGGCCGGCTTCGACGTCCGTACCGAGATCGGCCGGATCGGCGTGCCGACGCTCGTGCTCGTCGGTTCGGACGACCAGGTCACCGGCCCCGCCGAGGCCCGCACCCTGGTCGCCGGGATCCCGGACGCCCGGCTCGCCGTGGTACCCGGCGCCTCCCACCTGGTCCCGGTCGAGCAGCCGGCCGCCGTCACCGACCTCCTGGTCCGCCACTTCTCCACCGCCTGGCAGCCCGCCTTCGACTCCACCACCGGCCAGATGGCCGTCCCGGCCGCTCCGCCGAAGCCGGTGCAGGCCGCCGGGCCGCCGGTGGTGCTCCAGCCCGGACCCCGGATGGCCCCGCAGGTCACGCCGATCGCCGAGATCGCCCCGGCCGTCGTGGCGCCGCAGTCGCTCGGCCGGCCCGACCCGTACGACGCCGGACTGAAGGTCCGCAGGGAGGTGCTCGGGGACGCGCACGTGGACCGGGCGCTGGCGCAGGCCGACGAGTTCTCCGGGGACTTCCAGGACCTCGTCACCCGCTACGCCTGGGGCGAGATCTGGGACCGGCCGGGACTCGACCGGCGTTCGCGCAGCTGTGTCACGCTCACCGCGCTCGTCGCGGGCGGCCACCTGGAGGAGCTGGGATCCCACGTCCGGGCGGCCCTGCGCAACGGCCTCACCCCGGACGAGATCAAGGAGGTGCTGCTCCAGACGGCGGTGTACTGCGGGATGCCGGCGGCGAGCAGCGCGTTCCGGGTCGCCCAGCAGGTCGTCCGGGAGGAGACCACCCCCGAGGACTGACGGACGGCATGGGAGCAGGATGGTGACCATGAAGCTCACCAAGATGTCCCACGCCTGCGTGCGCCTGGAGAAGGACGGGCGCACGCTCGTCATCGACCCCGGCGGGTTCAGCGAGGCGGACGCGGCCGTCGGCGCGGACGCGATCCTGGTCACGCACGAGCACGCCGACCACTTCGACGAGGGCCGGCTGCGGGCCGCGCTGGACGCCGACCCCGCGGTCGCGATCTGGACCCTGAAGGCGGTCGCCGACCAGCTCGCGGCGGCGTTCCCGGGCCGGGTGCACACCGTCGGCCACGGCGACGCGTTCACCGCGGCCGGCTTCGACGTCCAGGTGCACGGCGAACTGCACGCGGTGATCCACCCCGACATCCCGCGCATCACGAACGTCGGCTACCTCGTCGACGGCGGCAGGGTCTTCCACCCCGGCGACGCCCTCACCGTCCCCGACCGCCCCGTGGAGACGCTGATGCTCCCGGTGATGGCACCCTGGAACAAGATCTCCGAGGTCATCGACTACGTCCGCGAGGTACGGCCGCAGCGCGCCTACGACATCCACGACGCCCTGCTCACCGACCTGGCCCGGCCGATCTACGACCGCCAGGTCGGTGCCCTGGGCGGCACGGAGCACCTGCGGCTGGCCGCGGGGGCCTCCGCCGACGTCTGAGGCACGTTGTCAGAGGGGCCCGGTAGGTTGTGGGGCATGCGCATCGCGACCTGGAACGTGAACTCGATCACCGCCCGCCTGCCGAGGCTCCTGGCCTGGCTGGAGAGCAGCGGCACCGACGTGCTCTGCCTCCAGGAGGCCAAGGTCGCCGAGGAGCAGTTCCCGTTCGAGCCCCTGCGCGAGCTGGGCTACGAGGCCGCGGTGAACGCGACGGGCCGGTGGAACGGCGTGGCGGTGCTGTCGAAGGTCGGCCTGGAGGACGTCGTCAAGGGCCTGCCCGGCGACACGGGCTACGACGGCGGGGTGGAGCCCCGCGCCATCTCGGCGACCTGCGGCCCGGTCCGCGTCTGGTCGGTGTACGTGCCCAACGGCCGCGAGGTGGACCACCCGCACTACGCGTACAAGCTCCAGTGGTTCGAGGCGCTGAAGGCGGCGGTGGCCGGTGACGCGGGCGGCAGCCGCCCCTTCGCGGTCCTCGGCGACTACAACGTGGCGCCGACGGACGACGACGTCTTCGACCCCGCCGCCTTCGTGGGCCTCACCCATGTCACCCCGGCCGAGCGGGCCGCCCTGACCGCCCTGCGCGAGGTGGGCCTGTCCGACGTGGTCCCGCGCCCCCTGAAGTACGACCACCCGTACACCTACTGGGACTACCGCCAGCTCGCCTTCCCCAAGAACCGCGGTATGCGCATCGACCTGGTGTACGGCAACGAGCCATTCGCCAAGGCCGTCAAGGACTCCTACGTGGACCGCGAGGAGCGCAAGGGGAAGGGCGCGTCCGATCACGCCCCGGTGGTGGTGGACCTGGAGGTCTGAGTGTCAACCTGGGACCATGCACATCCCCTTTCTGGGCAACAGGCACGGCCAGGCCGGTGACGTCCCCCACACCGCGGACCCCGAGCTGCTCGCCGAGTGCGAGCTGCTCCGCGCCCAGGCGGCCGAGGACGGCGTCGCGCTCGACGACACCCCGGCCTCGCTGGAGGCGCTCGACCAGCTGCTCCCGCGCTGGCGGGACGACGAGGAGAGGCTGGCCTGGCTCGGCACCGACGCCGGCCTGTATCTGGGCACCGTCCTGATCCGGACCGTGCCCGGCGCGCAGTGGGAGATCCGCGCCGACGGCGAGCCGGTCGTACGGCTGTCCTCCGGGCGGGAGTTCGAGGTGGTCGGGTCCGGCCAGGACTGGGCCGCGAGCGGCGTTCCCGAGCTCTCGCAGCTGTACGCGGAGGTCTCCGAGGCCTGATCGACGGCCGTGCGCAGGCTCCCGAGGGAGTCACCGGGCCGGGCATAAGGGCGACGTAAATACGGCTTATGTCCGGAAGGTGCGTGTCGCGCCGCAAGGTCACCCGCGGCTGGATAGTTTGCGGCGACCGCGACCTTGCCGGGAGCGGGCCGGCGCCACGTACGGCGCCTCGCTGCCGGCCCCGCCCTCGGCTGCCATGTGCCCGCCACCCACCAGGAGTTCTCGATGCCGGGAAACCGATCGCGTCCAACCTCGACTACGATTTGCCGTTCATCCCTGTGGTGATGGTGATCTCGCCGATCCGCACCGGGATGTGCGTGTCGCTCTCGTGGTCCGCCGGTCGGGTGGCCCGCCGGGGGCGGCGCAGTCCTGAGACCGGGGCCGTCGAGGCGGCCCCGGCCGAACCAGGGACGCTGCTGCCCGGTGGGGGACCCCCAACGGCCCCTCGACCGTAGGAGCAGCAGCCAGGGCCAGGCCCGGCCGGCGGCAGCCGGAGATCACTGCTCGCGCAGCGGAACGGACACGTAGGACGGGTCGTTCACCGGCGAGGAGAAGGTCAGCTGCGCGCCGGACGGGTTGTGCTCGATGTAGAGCGGATCCACCGTGTCGATCACCAGCGCGAGCCGGTGGCCGGCCGGGACGTCGTAGGCCGTGGAGAACAGGTCCAGGTCGACGTCGAACGCCTTGCCGGGCGTCCGGTCGTACCAGGTGTACGGCGCGTGGGTGACCAGTTTGCCGAGGCCGAGCGGGCCCACGTCGTACAGGTAGGCGACGAGGGTGCCGCTCTCCTTGGTCGAGGTCAGGGTGGTGTGCAACCGGGCGGTGCCGCGGACCTGTTGCGCGCCGCCGTACCGCTCGGACTGCCAGACGGCGGCCCAACGGCGGGGCAGCAGCGGGATCGAGGCGACCGGCGGCACCGAGGTGACCTGGTCGAGGAGGCCGGAGAGCAGGACCACCCCGCCGTCCGCGCCCGAGTCGACGTTCGCGTGGATGGTGGTGGAGCCGGCGAGGTCGAGCTTGCGGCGGGTGGCGCCCACCGACTTCCAGTCCGGGTAGCCCTCGTAGCCGCCGCCGCTACGGGACTTGAGCTGGACGGGCTGCTCGCGGTCGACGCCGTTGTCCGTACCCTTGAGGTAGTGGTCGAACCAGCGCTCGGTGTCGGTCCACACGTCGTTGGGCAGCCCGAGCAGGCCGGAGATCTCGGCGGTGGCGTGGTCGCCGGGCCTGAGTTCGAGGCGCTTGGGGACGGTCAGCTTCCCGTAGAAGTCGGCGTACTGGTTGGCCGGGAAGATGCTGTCGCTCCAGGCGTTGGCCATGAAGACGGCCGCGCCGTTCTTGTTCAGCTGGTCGACATAGGTCGCGACGGAACGTTTCGCCCCCCATTCGATCAGGGCCTGTTCCCGGTCCATGTTCGAGGCGTAGAAGTCCTTGAAGACCTGCGCGGCCTCGGGGCTCTCGCGGCCGGTGAGAGTCGCCGTGCCGTCCAGCAGGGCCGCCGCCTCGACGTGCTGGGTGCGCCCCGAGTAGATCGAGTCGATCAGGTCCGCCCAGCCGCTGAGCGCGCCGACCGCGGTGATCCGCTTGTCGTGCGCGGCGGCCAGCAGACTGATCCCGGCGCCGTACGACACCCCCGCGATCCCGATGTGCCGTGGGTCGGCGGCGGTGTTGGCGAGGGCCCAGTCGATGACCCGGGACGCGTCCGCCACGTCCGGCGGACCGGCCACTTCTATCCGCCCGCCCGACTGCCAGAACCCACGCACGTTGTAACTGAGCACGATGTAACCGGAGTCCGCGAGCTTCTGGGCCTGGGCCAGATACTCGACCTGCGGGAACGACCAGCTCGTGGGCAGCACGACGAGCGGGTAGTGCTGCGTGGCGTCGGCGCCCGCGGGCATGACGACGTTCGCCTTCAGGACCGTGCCGCCGTCACCGGTGATGTCGACGAAGCGGACGGAGCCGGCGGCCTCGGCGGCCGGAGCCAGGCCGACGACGGTACCGGCGATCAGGGCCGCCGCGGCGGCGGCCGCGGCGGTGGTGCGCAGAGCGGTGGTACGACGACCGTGTCCCATCGGTCACTCCTCACTCGTGTCAGTGCAAAGTGACCAGACGGTAACCGCGATGCCTTACCGGAAGTAACCCGCCGGTAAGTTACGTGCCGGTAAAGATTGTTGAAGTGTGCAGGCACTCAGGACGCGCGGTGGGACGAGCGAGCGGGCTCGGTCGCCGCCGGCGGCAATGGCGCCTGTGCGGCACGGGTGACGTCCGCGACCAGCTCGACCACGTCCGGGCCGTACGCCTGCGAGTTGACGACCTTGAGCAGGAGGACGAAGGAGCTGTTGCCGTGCTTGCGGGCGAGCCGTTCGTGGTTGCGGGCGAGGTAGCGGGTGGCGGCCTGGTTGGTGATCGCGCGCTGCCCGCAGAACAGGAACACCGGGCGGGCGTCGGGGCGCTGGCCCGCCGTCAGCCGGGCCAGCAGCACATGCTCCGTGATGCCCGGATCCAGCCGGTAGCGCTCGGTGCCGATCTGGAAGGCACCGCGGTCCGGTCCCGGCTCCGGATCGACGTTGACGCGTATGCCGGGCAGCATCGCCGACATGTGGGCGAGCATCCGGCGGTTCGAACCGGGGCCGCCGACACAGAACTCCGTGCGCTCCCCGAAGCCCTGCTGGACGTTGTCCTGCGTCACCATCTGGAGGTTCGCACGGCAGTCCTTGATGAGGGCGGCCAGCTCCAGCAGCGCGAACACGTCGAACCGGTGGACCGCCGGCTCGGAGGTGGCCGGATCGCGGTTGACGACCAGCAGCGACTCCGAGTTCTCCGGAAGTCCGAAGAAGGCCTGCTTGCGGCGGAGCTTCCGCCGCCAGAGATAGGTGCGGGCCAGCCAGCCGAGCGCGGCGCTGATGCCGGCGGCCACCACACCGAGGACAATGTTGCGCAGGTCGTCATTCATGGGCGCGCATGCTAGCGGGCGCGGGTGGCCGGAACGGACCCGTGTTCGAAGTGTGCCAGTCGTATGAAGTGCCCTGAATCCGGCTGTCGGGGTCGCCACCTCGCGGATACGCTGCGCGGACGTTCCCGAACTGGAGGTGCGGATGCGTCGCCCTGTCCCGCGGAAACTCACCGTCCTGGCGGTCTCGGCCGCCGTGGTGTCGGTAGGGGCGGCCGCGCCCCCGGCCCACTCCGGCGGCACGGACGTCCGGAAGAGCCCGGTCGCCGTCGGGTACGGCGGCGCCGTCTCCAGCGTCGACGCGGACGCCACCGCCGCCGGGATCGAGGTACTGCGCAAGGGCGGCAACGCGGTCGACGCGGCCGTGGCGACCGCCGCCGCGCTCGGCGTCACCGAGCCCTACTCGTCCGGCATCGGCGGAGGCGGCTACTTCGTCTACTACGACGCCAGGTCCCGGACCGTCCACACCATCGACGGCCGCGAGACCGCGCCGCTGACCGCCGACTCGAACCTGTTCGTGGAGAACGGCAAACCGCTCGCCTTCGCGGACGCGGTGAGCAGCGGCCTGAGCGTCGGCACACCGGGCACGCCCGCCACCTGGCAGTCGGCGCTGGACCAGTGGGGGACCGAGCGGCTCGGCACGGTCCTGAAGCCGGCCGAGCGGATCGCCCGCAAGGGGTTCGTCGTCGACGACACGTTCCGCTCGCAGACCGCCGCGAACGAGACCCGGTTCCGGTACTTCCCCGACACGGCGAAGCTGTTCCTGCCGGGCGGGCAGCTGCCGGTGGTCGGCTCCACCTTCAAGAACCCCGAGCTGGCCCGTACGTACCGGGAGCTCGGCAAGAAGGGGATCGGGACGGTCTACCGGGGCGACCTCGGCAAGGACATCGTCTCGACCGTCAACAACCCTCCGGTGGACCCGGGTTCGGGCTGGAAGGCGCGGGCGGGCAAGCTGTCCGCGAAGGATCTCGCCGCCTACCGCGCGAAGTCGCAGGCGCCGACCGAGACGTCGTACCGCGGGCTGAAGGTGTACTCGATCGCACCGTCGTCGTCCGGCGGGACGACGGTCGGGGAAGCGCTCAACATCCTGGAGAACACCGACCTCTCCAAGGCCGGCGAGGTGCAGTATCTGCACCACTTCATCGAGGCGAGCCGGATCTCCTTCGCCGACCGGGGGCGCTGGGTCGGCGACCCCGCGTTCGAGAACGTGCCGACGAAGGGGCTGCTGTCCCAGCGGTACGCCGACGAGCGGGCGAAGCTGATCAGCGACGACGCCGTGCTCACCAGCCCGGTCGCGCCGGGCGACCCCAACGACCCGGGTTCGACGGGGACTCCGGCGCCGACCACGTACGAAGGGGAGAACACCACTCACCTCACCGTCGCCGACAAGTGGGGCAACGTCGTCTCCTACACGCTGACCATCGAGCAGACCGGTGGCAGCGCGATCACGGTTCCCGGGCGGGGGTTCCTGCTCAACAACGAGCTGACCGACTTCTCGTTCGCCCCGGCGAACCCCGCGGTGCACGACCCGAACCTGCCCGGTCCCGGGAAGCGGCCGCGGTCCTCCATCTCACCGACGATCGTCCTCGACAAGGCGAACCGGCCGGTGGTCGCGGTGGGGTCGCCCGGTGGGGCGACCATCATCACCACCGTGCTCCAGGTGCTGACCGAGTTCCTCGACCGGCACCTGCCGTTGGTGGACGCGATCGCGGCGCCTCGTGCCTCGCAGCGGAACGCCGCGAAGACCGAGTTGGAGCCGGCGCTGTACAACGACTCCGTGCTGCGGGGGAAGTTGGAGGCCATCGGGCACTCGTTCTCGTTGAACCCGGAGATCGGGGCGGCGACCGGGGTGCAGCGGTTGCCCGGTGGGAAGTGGCTGGCGGCGGCGGAGACCGTGCGGCGGGGTGGGGGGTCCGCGCAGGTGGTGGATCCGGCACCGTAGTTCGCGGGCCGCAGGTGCGTGGGGGCTGTTCGCGCAGTTCCCCGCGCCCCTAAAGGGGCGCCTTCTGTGGGCGGAATTCCAAACGGCCGTCCGTGACATCCACGGTGACGCTGCTGCCTTCCTCGATCGTGCCGTCCAGCAGCAGGCGTGACAGTTTGTTGTCGACCTCACGTTGGATGGTGCGGCGCAGCGGGCGGGCGCCGTACTCCGGCTGGTAGCCGTGGTCCGCCAGCCAGGTGACCGCCGTGTCCGTGAAGTGGGCCGTGATGCCCTGGGCGTGCAGCATGCGCCGGGTGTGCTCCAGCAGGAGTTCGGTGATCTGGTGCAGCTGCTCGCCGGTGAGCTGGCGGAAGACCACGATCTCGTCGATGCGGTTGAGGAACTCCGGGCGGAAGTGCTCCCGGAGCGGGCGCAGCACCTGTTCGCGGCGGGCCTCCTCCGTCGCCTCTTCGCCGCCGGAGCCGAAACCGATGCCGGCGCCCCGCCGGTTGATCACGTCCGAGCCCAGGTTGCTCGTCATCACGATGACCGTGTTGGTGAAGTCCACCGTGCGGCCCTGGGAGTCGGTCAGCCGGCCGTCGTCCAGCACCTGGAGCAGGATGTTGAAGACGTCCGGGTGGGCCTTCTCCACCTCGTCCAGCAGGAGCAGCGAGTAGGGATGGCGGCGGACCACCTCGGTGAGCTGGCCGGCCTCCTCGTGGCCGACGTATCCGGGCGGGGCACCGACCAGACGGGAGACCGTGTGGCGTTCCTGGTACTCGCTCATGTCCAGGCGGACCATCCGGTCCTCGCTGCCGAACAGCACCTCGGCGAGCGCGCGGGCCAGTTCGGTCTTGCCGACACCGGTCGGGCCGAGGAAGAGGAAGCTGCCGATCGGGCGGCTCGGGCTGGCGAGCCCGGCGCGGGAGCGGAGCACCGCCTCGGCGACGGCCGCGACCGCCTCGTCCTGGCCGATGACCCGCTGGTGCAGGTGTGATTCCAGGCCGAGCAGCCGTTCCTTCTCCTCCTGGGTGAGGCTGCTCACCGGGATGCCGGTCAGGCGGGACACCACCTCGGCGATCGCCTCGGCCGTGACCTCCAGGTTCAGCCCCTCGTCCGCCTGGTCCTCGCCGGACAGTTCGGTGATCCGGGTCTTCAACTCGCCGATCTTGTCGCGCAGTTGCGTGGCGTGCTCGTACTGTTCGTCGGCGACCGCCTGGTCCTTGTCCCGGACGAGCTGTTCGATCTCGCGCTCCATGGCGCGTACGTCGCTGCCCTTGGTGCGCGAGCCGAGCCGGACCTGGGCGCCCGCCTGGTCGATCAGGTCGATCGCCTTGTCCGGCAGCCTGCGGTCGGTGAGGTAGCGGTCGGACAGCTCGACGGCGGCGACCAGCGCCTCGTCGGTGTAGCGGACCTGGTGGTGGGCCTCGTAGCGGTCGCGCAGGCCGCGCAGGATCTCGATGGCGTCCGGGACCGTCGGCTCGGGCACCAGGATCGGCTGGAAGCGGCGGGCCAGTGCCGCGTCCTTCTCGATCTTGCGGAACTCCTCCAGGGTGGTCGCGCCCACGATGTGCAGCTCGCCCCGGGCGAGGGCCGGTTTGAGGATGTTGGCGGCGTCCATCGCGCCGCCCTCACCGCCGCCCCCGGCGCCGACGACGGTGTGCAGTTCGTCGATGAAGACGATCAACTGGTCGGAGTGGGCGCGGATCTCGCCCACGATGGTGTTCAGCCGCTCCTCGAAGTCGCCGCGGAACCGGGTGCCCGCGACCACGCCGGGCAGGTCGAGGGCGAGCACCCGGCGCCCGGAGAGGATGTCGGGCACGTCCCCGTCGGCGATCCGCTGGGCCAGACCTTCGACGATCGCGGTCTTGCCGACCCCCGCGTCGCCGATCAGCACGGGGTTGTTCTTGCCGCGCCGGGACAGCACCTCGATGGTCTGCTCGATCTCGTCGTCACGCCCGATCACCGGGTCGATGCGGCCCTGCGCGGCCAGCTCGGTCAGGTCGCGCCCGTACTTGTCCAGGGTGGGCGTGCCGGTACGGCGCCGGGTGTCGGTGCCGGAGAGGGAGCGGTCGGTCTCGGGGGCGTCCGGGGGCAGGCCCGCCGCGGCGTACCGGGCGGCGTTCAGGATGTGCCCGGCGGCCGAGTCGGGGTTGGCCGCGAGGGCCCCCAGGACGTGCTCGGGGCCGATGTACCCGGCCCCGCCGGCCCGCGCCAGGTCATGCGCGTCCAGCAGGGCCCGCTTGACGGCGGGGGTGAGGGACAGCGAGGTCGGCGGGGGCGCCTCGCCGGGCGAGTGCCGGACCGGACCGGCCCGGTCGTCGATCTGGTGGGCCAGCGAGTCGGGATCCGCACCGGACCTGCTGAGCAGGGAACGGGTGGGCTCGGCCGTGAGGGCGGCGCGCAGCAGGTGCTCGGTGTCGAGGTCCCGGCTGCCGTGTTCGGCGGCGTACTGGGCGGCGCCCTTGACCAGTTCCCTGGCGGGCTGACTGAGCAGCCTGCCGATGTCGATCTGGCGGGGGCCCTGCCGTGGTCCGCCGCCGCCGAAGAAGCGGGCGAGGAACTCGCCGAAGGGGTCCTGTCCGTAGTCGCCCGGTCCGGGGTAGCCGCTGGTCATGAGCGTTCGTTCCGTTCCGGCGTCCCGGCGCCTGGCGGGACGCGCTCGCTGGTCGACGTGCCGGTCCACGCGGGTGCCCCTGCAGGGCCCGGTCACACCACCTTCGCACGCCCGCCCATGGGGGGCATGTCCAGCGGTTCGGGCAGCGGGCCGACGGGCAGGACGGCATCGGCCTGGGCGGCCAGTTGGGCGTCGTGCGTGATCAGGAAGGTGGTCCGGGAGGCCATCAGACGCCGCAGCGGCTCCATCACCCGGCGTGCGGACTCGCCGTCGAGGCCGGTGGTCGGCTCGTCCAGGACGAGGACCGGGGTGTCGCGCACCAGGGCCCGCGCGATCGCCACCCGCCGCTGCTGGCCACCGGAGAGCTGTCGTCCGGCGGGCCCCACGGACGTGTCGTAGCCGTCGGCCAGGCGCCGGGCGAAGCCGTCGACGTCGGCGGCCACGGCGGCCCGCAGCACGCTCCGCTCGTCGGTGCCGGGACGGCCGTACGCGATGTTCTCCCGGATGGTGCCGTCCAGGAGCATCGGATCCTGCGGTACGAGGGTGATCAGCTCCCGCAGCCGGCGCAGCGGAAGGCTCGCGATGTCCCGGCCGTCCAGGAGGATGCGGCCCTCGGTGGGGTCGTAGAAGCGCAGCAGGAGTTTCGCGAGGGTGGACTTGCCGGAGCCGCTGGGGCCGTCGATCAGGACGAGCCGGCCCGGGTGCGCGGTGAAGTCCAGGCCGGTGACGGTCCGCCGGTTCCCGCCGGGGTAGGTGAAGCCGACGTTGTCCAGCGTCACCACGCCCGGACCGCCGCCGTACGCGGGCGGTGGAGGCAGCGGAGGTCTCGGTCCGTCGTCGGCGCGGGGCGTGCCGCGGGTGACGGCGGGGCGGGTGTCGAGCACCTCGAAGAGACGTTCGCAGGCGGCGGTCGCGGAGGAGATGCTCACGGCCAGGCCGCCGAGCGCCTGCACCTGCGGGTGGAGGTAGCCGAGATAGGCGGCGAAGGCCAGCAGCCCGCCGACCGTCAGCCGGCCGGCGGCGATCTCCCAGGCGCCCGCGCCGACCACGGCCAGCACCGACAGCGACTCGACGACGTCGGCGAACGGCAGGTAGGCGTTGGACAGCCGGGCCCGCGCCAGGCTGCTGCGCATCCGGGCGGCACCGCGCCGGTGCACCCGGTCGCGCTCGGTGTCCTGCCGGTTGTACGCCTGTACGACCGGCATGTTGGCGAGGTTCTCGTCGAGCGCGTCGACCAGCTCGCCGTACCGGTCCCGTTCCGCCCGGGAGAGCGCTCTGACCGGCCGGGAGAGTCTCCGGGTGCCCAGCCACAGCACCGGGGCCGCGGCGAAGGTGAGCAGGGCCAGCTCCCAGCGCAGCCAGAGTGCGGCACCCGCGAAGAAGACCAGGCTGACGACGGTGTTGAGCAGCTGCACCGGCCCCGAGGCGACCACGTGCTCCGCCTCGTCGACGTCACCGGTGAACCGGGCCAGCAGGTCTCCGGGCGGGTTGTTCTCGTAGTAGTGCGGGGGCAGCCGCTGCGCGTGCTGGAACACCTCGTCACGGCAGCGCAGCCGGAACCCCTCCTCGGCACGGCTGGTCAGCTGATGGGCGGCGAAGGTCACGGCCGCGCCCAGCAGCGCCACCGCGAGCCATAGTCCGGCCGGTTTCCAGAATTTCGTGGGCTCGGCCGAGGTGAGTACCGTGTCGGTGAGATGGGAGAAAACCTGAATTGCCGCCGTATCGCATCCGACGGATATCGTCTGGCAGGCCACCGCGGTCCACAGGTGAATTCTTTCCGGCCGGGTGAGCGGCCACAGTCTGCGAAATGCGGTGGCAGGTGAGATCTTCGCGTGCCGCTGGAACATCGCCCTTCTTCCGCCTCGGTTTGCCCGGGGCGCGGACCGGCGAGGAAGGGCGTTCCCTCGCCGGTCCGCCCGCCGCGAACGGTGTTACGTCACGGGATCAGCGGCCGCCGGCATTCGGGCGGGGCGGCCGGCCGCCCTGGGGCGGAGGCGGCGGCGGCACCGGGCGCCGCCGCGTGGGCCGAGGGACCGGTACCCGCATGCGCACGTTTTCCATGAGAACTCCTTCGCTGCCGCGGGCGGCCCTTTTCCCGCCCGTCTCGGACATGTATACGGGCGCATTAATGGGGCCGCTCAGCGGCACAGGGAATTCCTAATCCGGCACGCGGTGATAGGTGAAGCCCGGGGGCGGGCTGTGTCAGGCCTTTGAATTCCGCTCGGTGAGGACGCGGGGTCCGGCCTCCGTGATCGCCACCGTGTGCTCCGCGTGGGCCGCGCGGGAGCCGTCGTTCGTGCGCAGGGTCCAGCCGTCGGGGGCCGCGTGGTAGCCGTCCCCGCCGCCGCCGATCAGCATGGGCTCGATCGCGATGACCAGACCCCGCCGCAGGGGCATGCCCCGGCCGGGGCGCCCCTCGTTCGGCACCCCCGGGTCCTCGTGCATACGGCGGCCGATGCCGTGTCCGCCGAAGTCCTCCGGGATGCCGTAGCCGGCCTCCCGGCACACCCGGCCGATCGCGTGCGCGATGTCGCCGATGCGGTTGCCGATCACGGCGGCCGCGATGCCCGCCGCCAGCGCCCGCTCGGCGGTCTCGACGAGCCGGGTGTCCGCCGGGCGCGGTCTCCCGACCGTGAAGCTGATCGCCGAGTCGCCGACCCAGCCGTCCAGTTCTGCGCCGCAGTCGATGGAGACCAGGTCGCCGTCGCGCAGCCGGTACGCGGTCGGGATGCCGTGCACGATCGCGTCGTTCACGGAGGCGCAGACGACGGCGGGGAACGGGGTGGGCGCGAACGAGGGTCGGTATCCGAGGAAGGGGGAGGAGGCGCCGGCCTCGCGGAGCACCCCCCGGGCCACCTCGTCCAGTTCCAGCAGCGAGACGCCGACGTCGGCGGCCTCCCGTACGGCTGTCAGTGCCCGTCCTACGACCTGCCCGGCCGCGTACATGGCGTCGATCGATGCGTCTGTCTTCAGTTCCACCATGCCAATTAATATACCGGTTTACTCGACCGGGTTAGAATGACGGCATGGTGCGCACCCCCCTCACCCCGGAAGAGCGTGAACGCGGCGAGCGGCTCGGCGGGCTGCTGCGCGAGGCGCGCGGTGCCCGGAGCATGACGGAGGTGGCCGCCGAGGCGGGCATCTCGGCCGAGACCCTCCGCAAGATCGAGACCGGGCGGGCCCCGACCCCCGCGTTCTTCACCGTCGCCGCCCTCGCCCGCGCGCTCGGCCTGTCGATGGACGACCTGGTGGCGCGGTGCGCCCTCGTCCCCGCCTGACGCTCGTCGGCCGGCGCCGGCCGACGAGCGCGCTCTGCGCGCCTCCTGAAAACTCCCCGTAGCAGCCCCGTAACACGCCTGGTGTTGCCTACAGAACCGGAGTGTTCCGGTCTGGCGGGAGTTGGGCGATGACTGTGGATCAACTCCCGGGCCAGGTGCGGGAGTTCGCGAACTACCTGAACGGTCTGCTGGCGCGCCTGGACCACGGCGGCGGCTGGTGCGCCGTGTTCTGGCAGCGTGACCCCGACGGCATGCGGGCCTGCCTCGACGGACACGAGGTGCCGCCCTGGGACATCGTGGCGGCGCTCCTCCAGGACCTCGCCACCGGCTACGGTCCCGAGGCCGTCGTACCCGAGGCGGAGCGGGCCCGGCCCCTGCACGCGGACGCCCTCGCCGCGTACGACGCCCGGCCGGGCGCCCGGGACGACCTGAGCGACCGCCTCGACGTCATGCTCCGCGAACAGCGCTACGCCGCCGAACGGCTGGCCCAGCTGGGCCGCGCACTCGGCTCCGCGCGCTCCAGGGAGGAGGCCGAGTCGCTGAACCTCGACCTCGCCTGGGCCCGCGACGACCACGAACGGGCGTCCGCCCGGTGCGCCGAACTCCGCTCCCGCCTGTCCCGGCTGGACGCAGGACCGACGGCCGCACAGTGGGCCGGGGGAGGGGCCGCCGGGGACGCGCCGCACGGCGGTGAGCCGCGCGGCGGTGGGTCGCGCGGCGACGACGCCGGTGCCTCGTACACCGAGAACGCGGGCGTGCGGTACGCCGAGAACGTAGGCGTGCGGTACGCCGAGAACATGGGCCGGCGGCTTGCCGGAGACGTGGGGCAGCCGTCTGCCGAGGGCCTGGGTGAGCCGTTTGCCGAGGGCCTGGATGAGCCGCTTGCCGGGGACGTGGGTGGGTCGCCGGCCGGAGACGCCGGTGGGCGGTTCACCGATGGTGCCGGGCCCGGAGGTGGGGACGGTTCCGGCGCCGCGGTGCCCGCGCCCGTCCCTGCCAAGCAGCGCAAGCGGCGGCGAGGCAGTGCCCGGTTCGCCGGGATGTCCGTCGACGAGGCCGCGCCCTCCGTCGTACCGCGGACGCCCGCGCCTCCCGGTCCGGCCGACGACCGGCGCAGGCCGCGCGGCGCCCGGTTCGCCGGGGGCGCCGAGGCGGAGGCGCGGCCGGAGCCGGCGCAGGCGCCGCCCGACGAGGATGCCGGGCAGGCCGTGGCCGGGGCCGTCGAGCTGCTGGTACGGCTGCGCGCGGAGGGCCGCAGCGGCGAGGCGCACGCGCTGCTCGCCGAGATCGCGCAGTGGCCCGCCCCACGGCTCCCGCCGCTCGCGGACGCGCTCCGGACGGCCGGCCTCGACGCCGACTGGGCCACGCTGCTCTGGGAGGCGGCCTCACTGCCGCCCGCCCGCCTCGTGACGGTCGCCGACGCCCTCGCCGGCGCGGGCAGGACCGAGGACGCCCGGCAGATCCTGCGCCAGGGCGTGGTCCGTCCCGCGACCGAGATCGGCGCGGCCGTCCTCGCCCTGGACACGGCGGGCCGCCACCGCGAGGCAAATGCCCTGCTGGACACCTACGTCCAGGTCCGCACCCCGGAGGAGGCCGCACGGTGCGCGGAACCGGATCCGCGGCGCCTGGTCCCGCTGCTCCTCGGCTCGGCACAGGCGGTCTCGGACCAGCGCCACTGGGATCTGCTGCACGCGCTCAGGGTGGCGGGCTTCGCGTCCTGACCGGCGTGGCCGGGACGCGCCTCGCTCCTCCACCAGGGTAGGAAACACGATCGACTCCGCGGCTTGACGACGATGGTCTTGGCAAGGACTCCGAGGAGGCTTACTTTCGACCCTCTACGGGCGTAGAAGGAGCAGCTCATGGCCAACGTCGTACGCGCCGCCCTGGTCCAGGCGACCTGGACCGGCGACACCGAGTCCATGGTGGCGAAACACGAGGCGCACGCCCGTGAGGCGGCCCGCCGGGGCGCGAAGATCATCGGATTTCAGGAAGTCTTCAACGCCCCCTACTTCTGCCAGGTCCAGGAACCCGAGCACTACCGCTGGGCCGAACCGGTCCCGGACGGCCCGACCGTCCGCCGGATGCGGGAACTCGCCCGCGAGACCGGCATGGTGATCGTCGTCCCCGTCTTCGAGGTCGAGCAGTCCGGCTTCTACTACAACACCGCCGCCGTGATCGACGCCGACGGCAGCTACCTCGGCAAGTACCGCAAGCACCACATCCCGCAGGTCAAGGGCTTCTGGGAGAAGTACTACTTCAAACCGGGGAACCTGGGCTGGCCGGTCTTCGACACCGCCGTCGGCAAGGTCGGCGTGTACATCTGCTACGACCGCCACTTCCCCGAGGGCTGGCGGGAACTCGGCCTCGGCGGAGCCCAGTTGGTGTACAACCCGTCGGCCACCCACCGCGGACTCTCGTCGTACCTCTGGCGGCTGGAGCAGCCGGCCGCGGCCGTCGCCAACGAGTACTTCGTCGCCGCCATCAACCGGGTGGGCCAGGAGGAGTACGGGGACAACGATTTCTACGGGACAAGCTATTTCGTCGATCCACGTGGGCAGTTCGTGGGGGAGGTCGCGAGCGACGAGGGCGAGGAACTCGTCGTCCGTGACCTCGACTTCGACCTGATCGACGAGGTGCGGCAGCAGTGGGCCTTCTACCGCGACCGCCGTCCCGACGCCTACGAAGGGCTGGTACAGCCGTGAACGACCTCTTCGCCCGCCATCGCCAGGTCCTGCCCGACTGGCTGGCCCTCTACTACGACGAGCCGCTGGAGATCACACACGGCGAGGGCCGGCACGTCTGGGACGCGAACGGCAACCGCTACCTCGACTTCTTCGGCGGCATCCTCACCACGATGACCGCGCACGCGCTGCCCGAGGTGACGAAGGCGGTGAGTGAGCAGGCCGGCCGGATCATCCACTCCTCCACGCTCTACCTCAACCGCCCCATGGTCGAACTGGCTGAGCGCATCGCCCAGTTGAGCGGGATCCCGGACGCCCGGGTGTTCTTCACGACGTCCGGCACCGAGGCCAACGACACGGCCCTGCTGCTGGCGACGACGTACCGCCGGACGAACACGATCCTGGCGATGCGCAACAGCTACCACGGCCGTTCCTTCAGCTCGGTCGGCATCACCGGCAACAAGGGCTGGTCCCCGACCTCGCTGTCGCCGCTCCAGACGCTGTACGTCCACGGCGGCGTCCGCACCCGGGGGCCGTTCGCCGAGCTGAACGACCGTGACTTCATCGCGGCCTGCGTGGCCGACCTGCGCGACCTGCTCGGCCACACCCGCGCGCCGGCCGCGCTGATCGCCGAACCGATCCAGGGCGTCGGCGGCTTCACCTCCCCGCCCGACGGGCTGTACGCGGCCTTCCGCAAGGTGCTCCAGGAACAGGGCATCCTCTGGATCGCCGACGAAGTGCAGACCGGCTGGGGGCGCACCGGCGAGCACTTCTGGGGCTGGCAGGCGCACGGGCAGAGCGGCCCGCCGGACATCCTCACCTTCGCCAAGGGCATCGGCAACGGCATGTCCATCGGAGGTGTGGTGGCCCGCTCCGAGATCATGAACTGCCTGGACTCCAACAGCATCTCGACGTTCGGCGGCACCCAGATCACCATGGCGGCGGGCCTCGCCAACCTGTCGTACCTCCTGGAACACGACCTCCAGGGCAACGCCCGCCGGGTCGGCGGGCTGCTCATCGAACGCCTGCGGGCGGTCGCCGCCCAGCTGCCCGGGGTACGGGAGGTACGGGGGCGCGGTCTGATGCTGGGCGTCGAACTGGTCAAGCCCGGCACGGACGAGGCCGACCCCAAGTCGGCCGCGGCGGTCCTGGAGGCGGCCCGGGAAGGCGGCCTCCTGATCGGCAAGGGCGGCGGCCACAACACCAGCGCGCTGCGCATCGCACCCCCGCTTTCCCTGACGGTGGCGGAGGCGGAGGAGGGCGCGGCCATCCTGGAGCAGGCACTGAGGAGTGCCTACTAGGCGCTGCCGGCAGCGCTGAGACACGTCGTATGTCAACTGCGGGCCGGTGAGGGTTGGTCGCGCAGTTCCCGCGCCCCTTACGGGGCCTCAGGCAGCGCCCCTGCAAGGGGCGCGGGGAACTGCGCGACCAGCCACGACGGCGCCGCAGTCGGCACACGCACCGAACCCGACCAAGGGATCACGCAAGATGACCGCCACTTGGGAGCCCGTTGGGACAACCGACCCCATCCTCTCGGTCCGCCAGATCCTCGCCCTGGAAAGGGTCCTCGCCGGTGACCCCGAGGTGGTCGCCGGCACCGCCCATCTCGACCGCCCCGTCCGCTGGGTGCACGTCGCCGAGGCCCCCGACGTCGGCGTCATGCTCAGCGGCGGCGAGATGGTCCTGACCACCGGCGTCCTGCTCGCCGGCGACGAGCACAAACAGGCCGAGTACATCCAGTCCCTGTACCGGGCCGAGGCCGCCGCGGTGGTCCTCGGCCTCGGCCGTGCCTTCCCGGCGACCCCGGACGCGATGCGCCGCGCGGCGGACCGCTGCGGCCTCCCCCTGGTGGTCCTGCACCGCCCCTTCCCCTTCGCCGAGCTCACGGAGGAGGTCCAGTCCCGGCTGGTGCGCCGGAAGTTCGCCGCCGTCAGCCTCTCCGAGTCCGTGCGGACCGCCCTCACCGGTCTCATCACGGCCGACGCCCCCCTCCAGCGGCTCCTCGACGAAGTCGCCGTGCACAGCGCCTGCCCGGTCGTCGTCACGAACCTCGCGCACCGGGTGCTGGCCACCGCGGGGGAGCGGTCCGCGGTCGACGACGTGCTGCGCGACTGGGAGCGCATCGCACGGCAGGCCGGCGGCGCCGAGGGCGACGGCTGGATCCGCGCCGAACTGGCCGGCCGCGGCGAACGCTGGGGCCGGCTCATGCTCTGCGGCTACCGGGGCGACGCCGTCACCGGACGCCTGCTGGCCGACCGCGGCGCCGAGGCCCTCGTCCTGCACCGGATGCTCGGCGGCGGCTCCGCGCACAGCTGGGAGGAGCAGTCCGCGCAGAGCCTGCTCACCGACCTGGTCTCCGGGGTCGTACCCGCGCGCCAACTGCTGCCCAGGGCAAGGGCGGCGGGCCTGCCGGTCAACCGGCGCACCTTCGTGCCGCTCGTCGTACGCGACTGCGACCCCGCCCGGCTGGAGCGGACCCTGCGCCTGCTGGGTCTGCCCGGACTCGTCGCCGAACTCACCGAACACGTCACCGCCGTGCTCCTCAGCCTCGCCCGCGACCAGGACGCCGACGCCCTCGCCGCGCACTTCGCCACCCGGCTGCACGGCGAGGCACCCCCGGACGCCACGGTGGTCGCCGCCGCGGGCCCCTGCATCGCCTGGGACGACGTGCCCGCCGGTCTGCGCGAGGCCCAGCACGTGGCCGACGCGGTCGCCGACACGACCACCGGCCTCGACCTCCCTGCGGTCGTACGGCTCAAGGACGTGCACCTGCGGGGCCTGATCCGGCTGCTGCGGGACGACCCGCACGTCCAGTTCTTCGCCGAGCGGGAGCTGGACGGGCTGCTCTGCGCCAACGGCACCGGCACCGGCACCGGCACCGGCCAGGACCTGCTCGACGTGTTGCGGACCTATCTCGCCACCGGCCGCAACAAGTCCCGGACCGCCCAGCTCCACCATGTCTCCCGGCCCGCCCTGTACCGCAGGCTGGAGGCGATACAGACCCGGCTCGGCGTCGATCTCGACGACTTCGAGCAGGCGGCCTCCGTGCACATCGCACTCCTCGCACATGACGCGCAACAGCAGTGAAACACACGACGACCTGGGAAAACGGCGGTGAAACATGAGCCAGCGACAGCGTGACACGGTGGCACGCCGACCGCCCGCAGACGTGACACGGTGGCAGTCGAAGGCCGCTCGCGGACTTCCTAGGCTCCTCGCACCGAGCGACGCACCCCCGAGCTACCGGAGGTCCCGATGAGCCGAGTGATCCGTGCCGCCCTCTTCCAGACCGCCTGGACCGGCGACAAGGAATCGATGATCCAGGTCCACGAGCAGGCGGCCCGCGACGCGGCCGCGCAGGGCGCCCAGGTCCTCTGCTTCCAGGAACTGTTCTACGGCCCCTACTTCTGCCAGGTGCAGGACAAGGCGTTCTACGAGTACGCCGAACAGGTCCCGGAGGGCCCGGTCGTCCAGCGCTTCCAGGCCCTCGCCCGCGAACTGGGCCTCGTCCTGATCCTGCCGGTGTACGAGGAGGAGCAGCCCGGCGTCCTCTACAACACCGCGGCCGTGATCGACGCCGACGGCTCCTACCTCGGCAAGTACCGCAAGCACCACATCCCCCAGGTCCCCGGATTCTGGGAGAAGTTCTACTTCCGCCCCGGCAACGCCGGCTGGCCGGTCTTCGAGACGGCCGTCGGGAAGATCGGCGTCTACATCTGCTACGACCGCCACTTCCCCGAGGGCTGGCGGGCGTTGGGTCTCGCCGGCGCCGAGATCGTCTTCAACCCGTCGGCCACCTCGCGCGGACTCTCCCGCTACCTCTGGCAGTTGGAGCAGCCGGCGGCGGCCGTCGCCAACGAGTACTTCGTCGGCGCGATCAACCGGGTCGGCGTGGAGGACCTGGGCGACAACGACTTCTACGGGACCTCGTACTTCGTGGACCCGGAGGGCCAGTTCGCCGGCGAGGTGGCCTCCGACAAGGAGACCGAACTCGTCGTCCGCGACCTGGACCTGGCCAAGCTGCGCGAGGTCCGCGACCGCTGGCAGTTCTTCCGCGACCGCCGCCCGGACGCGTACGGCCCCCTGACGGCACCGTAAAGGCAGACGGCGCCATTCGCGCCCCAAAGGGGCGCGGGGAACTGCGCGACCAGCCACATCGGACCCGCACCCGCCCACGAAGGAGAGGACCCCCATGACCACCGGCCGCACCCTCATCCGCGGCGGACTCGTCATCACCGCGTCCGACGAGATCCACGCCGACGTCCTGATCGAGGACGGCCGCATCGCCGCCCTCGCCGCCTCCGGAACGCCCGCCGCCGAGGCCTTCACCGCCGAACGCACCCTCGACGCCACCGGCAAGTACGTCATCCCGGGCGGCGTCGACGCCCACACCCACATGGAGCTGCCGTTCGGCGGCACCTTCGCCTCCGACACCTTCGAGACCGGCACCCGTGCCGCCGCCTGGGGCGGCACCACCACCATCGTCGACTTCGCCGTGCAGAGCGTCGGCCACAGCCTGCGCGAGGGCCTCGACACCTGGCACGCCAAGGCCGAGGGCAACTGCGCCATCGACTACGGCTTCCACATGATCGTCTCCGATGTGAACCAGGAGACGCTGAAGGAGATGGACCTGCTGGTGGAGGAGGGGGTGACCTCCTTCAAGCAGTTCATGGCCTACCCCGGTGTCTTCTACTCCGACGACGGCCAGATCCTGCGCGCCATGCAGCGCTCGGCAGAGAACGGCGGCCTGATCATGATGCACGCCGAGAACGGCATCGCCATCGACGTGCTGGTGGAACAGGCACTGGCACGCGGCGAGACCGATCCGCGGTACCACGGCGAGGTGCGCAAGGCGCTGCTCGAAGCCGAGGCCACGCACCGGGCCATCAAGCTCGCGCAGGTCGCCGGCGCCCCACTGTACGTCGTGCACGTCTCGGCGATGGAGGCGGTCGCCGAACTGGCCCGCGCCCGCGACGAGGGGCTTCCGGTCTTCGGCGAGACCTGTCCGCAGTACCTCTTCCTCTCCACGGACAACCTCGCCGAACCCGGCTTCGAGGGCTCGAAGTACGTGTGCAGCACGCCCCTTCGGCCCAAGGAGCACCAGGCCAAGCTCTGGCAGGGGCTCAGGACCGACGACCTCCAGGTGGTCTCCACCGACCACTGCCCCTTCTGCTTCGTCGGCCAGAAGGAACTGGGCCGCGGCGACTTCTCGAAGATCCCCAACGGCCTGCCCGGCGTGGAGAACCGGATGGACCTGCTCCACCAGGCCGTCGTCGACGGCCACATCTCCCGCCGCCGCTGGATCGAGATCGCCTGCGCCAACCCGGCCCGGATGTTCGGGATGTACCCGAAGAAGGGCACCATCACCCCGGGCGCCGACGCCGACGTCGTGATCTACGACCCGCACGCCGAGCAGACCGTCTCCGCCGAGACCCACCACATGAACGTCGACTACTCGGCGTACGAGGGCAGGCGGCTCACCGGCCGGGTCGAGACCGTCCTCTCGCGCGGCGAACCCGTCATCACCGAGCGGGAGTACACCGGACACGCCGGGCACGGCGTCTACACCCCGCGCTCCACCTGTCAGTACCTCAACTAGGAGTGGCGCCGATGGACTTCGGACTCGTCCTGCAGACCGACCCGCCCGCCTCCCGTGTCATCAGCCTGATGAAACGGGCCGAACGCAACGGCTTCTCGTACGGCTGGACCTTCGACTCCGCCGTGCTCTGGCAGGAGCCGTTCGTGATCTACAGCCAGATCCTCGCCAACACCACCAAGCTGACGGTCGGGCCCATGGTCACCAACCCCGGCACCCGCACCTGGGAGGTCACCGCCTCCACCTTCGCCACCCTCAACGACATGTTCGGCAACAGAACCGTCTGCGGTATCGGCCGCGGCGACTCCGCGATGCGGGTGGCGGGCCGCAAACCCAACACGCTCGCCCGGATCAGCGAGGCCATGAAGGTGATCCGCGCCCTCGGCAGCGGCGGCGAGGCCGACTTCGGGGACGGCACCGTGATCAGGTTCCCCTGGATCAAGCCGGGTGCCGAACTTCCCGTCTGGATGGCCGCGTACGGGCCGAAGGCCCTGAAGATGACCGGCGAGGAGGCCGACGGCTTCATCCTCCAGCTCTCCGACCTCTACCTCACCGAGTACATGGTGAAGGCGGTGAAGGACGCGGCCGTCGCCGTCGGCCGCGATCCCTCCGAGGTGAGGATCTGCGTCGCCGCCCCCGCGTACGTCACCGAGGACGACTCCCCCGAGGCCCTCGCGCACGCCCGCGACCAGTGCCGCTGGTTCGGCGGCATGGTCGGCAACCACGTCGCCGACCTGGTCGCGAAGTACGGCGCGCACTCCGCCGCCGTTCCCGACGAACTCACCGACTACATCAAGGCCCGCCAGGGGTACGACTACTCCCACCACGGACGCAGCGGCAACCCCGACACCGAGTTCGTGCCCGACGAGATCGTGGACCGCTTCTGCGTCATCGGGCCGGTGGAGAAGCACATCGAGAAGCTGACCGCGCTGCGCGAACTGGGCGTGGACCAGTTCGCCGTCTACGACATGCACGACGCGCAGGAGGCCACCATCGACGCGTACGGGACGAAGGTCATCCCCGCCGTCAACGGTTAGCCGCCCCCGCCATCGGTCTCCCCCTTCCCGCCGTCCCGGGGAGGGGGTCAGGGCGCACCCCACTCGCGTACCCCCCAGCCCGCCCGCACGGCCTCTCCCGTCCCACCTCACCCCGATTGGCCTGCCCATGACCGACACCGCTCCCTCCGCCATACCCCTGTCCGGTCAAGTCGCCCTTCCCGACGGGCGCGTCGAGCTCACCCCGGACGCCCCGCCGCCGAGCGGTCCGTACGCCAACGAGGACCTGTTGCCGGTCCCCGTCGCCAAGCGCACCTGGACCACGTACAACTTCTCCGCGCTGTGGGTCGGCATGGCCCACAACACGGCGTCCTGGACCCTGGCCTCCGGGCTGATCGCGGTCGGCATGGACTGGAAACAGGCCGTGTTCACCATCGCCCTGGCCAACCTGATCGTCCTCGTCCCGATGCTCCTCACCGGGCACGCCGGACCCAAGTACGGCATCCCCTTCCCGGTCTTCGCCCGCGCCTCCTTCGGCGTCCGCGGCGCCAACCTGCCCGCCGTCGTGAGGGCGTTGGTGGCCTGCGGCTGGTTCGGCATCCAGACCTGGATCGGCGGCGAGGCGATCTTCTTCCTCGCCGGCAAGCTGATTGGCGACAGCTGGGCGAACGCCTCGCACATCGGCGGCTACGCCTGGACGATGTGGCTGTCGTTCGCGATCTTCTGGGTGCTCCAGGTCGCGATCATCTACCGGGGCATGGACACCATCCGGCGCTTCGAGAACTGGGCCGCGCCCTTCGTCCTGGTCGGCGCCTTCGTGATGCTGATCTGGATGAGCGACAAGGCCGGCGGCCTCGGCCCGCTCTTCGACCAGCCGTCCAAGCTCGGCTGGGGCGGCGACTTCTGGAAGCTGTTCTGGCCCTCGCTGATGGGCATGATCGGCTTCTGGTCCACGTTGTCGCTGAACATCCCCGACTTCACCCGCTACGGCAAGTCGCAGCGAGCCCAGACCCGCGGCCAGGCCCTGGGCCTGCCGACCACCATGACGCTCTTCGCGTTCCTCTCGGTCCTGGTGACCTCGGGTTCCCAGGCCGTCTACGGGCAGCCGATCTGGGACCCGGTCCAGCTGGCCGCCAAGACGGACAACGTGGTCGGCCTGCTCTACGCCCTGGTCACGGTCCTCGTCGCGACGCTCTCCGTGAACATCGCGGCCAACCTGGTGTCGCCCGCCTTCGACTTCTCCAACATCGCGCCCCGGAAGATCAGTTTCCGCACCGGCGCCCTGATCACCTCGGTCCTCGCGGTGCTGATCTTCCCGTGGAAGCTGTACTCCGACCCGCAGGGCTACATCTTCACCTGGCTCGGGCTGGTCGGCGGTCTGCTCGGCACAGTGGCCGGCATCCTCATCGCCGACTACTGGCTGCTCCGCCGTACCCGCCTCGACCTGACCGACCTGTACCGCTCCGGCGGCCGGTACTGGTACGACGGCGGCTGGAACTGGCGGGCGGTGGCGGCCTTCCTGGCCGGCGGCGTGCTCGCGATCGGCGGGGCCAGCTTCAAGCCGCTGATCGACGGCCGGCCGATCCCCGCGCTGTCCTCGCTCGCCGACTACGGCTGGGCGGTCGGCCTCGGCACGTCCCTGGTGCTGTACCTGGGCCTGACCCGGCTGGTGCCGCCCAAGGAGGCATGACGCGTGCGGGGGCAGCTGGTGGCTACTGGCTGCCCCTCAGCGCGGTCACCGCGCTCTTGGCGGCCTTGATGGCGCCCTTGTTGATCTCGTCCGTGTCCGGCGCCTTCTTGTTCTCGAAGTCGCTGCCGTTGTAGGTGACGATCACCAGCGCGTTGGACACCTGGGCCATCACCACGCCCTCGCGGGTCTGCTGCTTGTCCTCGGTGGTGAGGTTCACGACCGAGTACCCGTTGTCCCCGAGTCCCGGCACCGCCCCGCCGCCGCTCTTCTCGGCGACCCGGGACCGGTACTCCTTCGCGGCCGCCGCGTCCGTGTCCATGATCTCGAAGGAGACGTCGAGCCAGCGGTAGTCGTACCCCTTGAGCGCGTTCCAGGAGCAGGTGCGGCGCAGCTTGGTGTCCGTGGAGGGGATCTCCTTGCCGGCCGTCTTCGCGCCGGGCACCAGCGACTTGATGGTGGCCACCGGGATGGACCCGCAGGGGGCCGGCGAGGCGGTGTACGTCTTCGTGCCGGCCGCCGTCGTTGCCGAGGACGACGACGAGGTGTCGTCCGTCGACTGGCCGGCCGACTGCTGGGTCGAGGTGTCGCCGGAGGCGCTGGTGGACGTCGTCCGGTCCGGGCCGGACGCCATCGCCCAGCCCGCACAGGCGAGCACGGCGACCGGCGTCAGGCGCGCGGTGAGGGCGAGCGGCAGTGGAAGAGAACGCAAGTCGCACTTCTCGCTGGGGGACGGTGTGCGGAGGAGTCCACACTGCGGACGGGACGCCAGTCTCACACGTGTCCCTGTGGGGTGGAAGTGGAATCGGCGCCTTGCCTGTGAGGCGGGTGCGGAGCCTTGTTGACGGCCTCGCGAGGGCGTCCCCCTACATCCGGAATGTCGTGCGTCCGCGGTCCCTGTACATCCGGAATGTCGTGACTGCGGGGGGCCGTCGAGGGTGACCGGAGTCACCGTCGGGCCCGCCCGGCCCGTGCCCGGCGTGTTCAGTCGCGTGAGTTGCCGAAGAGCAGCCGGTAGCCGATGAGCAGGACCAGCGAGCCGGCGACGGCGGCGCCCCAGGTGTAGAGGTCGAAGAAGTGCTTCTCGACCGGGCGGTCGAGGAAGCGGGCGGAGAGCCAGCCGCCGACGAAGGCGCCCGCGATGCCGATGAGGGTGGTGCCGATCAGGCCGCCCGGGTCGCGGCCGGGCAGCAGGACCTTGGCGATGGCTCCGGCGAGGAGGCCGAGGATGATCCAGCCGATGATGCCCACGTTGGTAGTCCTCCCAGTACGGGGGTGTTGCCTTGCTGAGTTGCCTTGTTGCGCAAGTTTATGAAGGTCGCGGGGAGTCGGCGGTGCCTGCCGCCGAGCCGTGGACGACCTGTCACCCGCTCATGACAATGCGGCGGGAAAAACGGCGGAATCCCGCAGGGCCGTACGGTGCCGGGTGACGGCGCGCCTACACTGAGTGGGCGTCTGTGCCGGGGCTGTGACGGGAGGGAGTGGCTGTGCAGGAGAACGCCGGTGGCTTCATGGAACCCTCCGACGGGGTACTGACGGAGGCAGCCGCGGTGTTCGGGCTGCTCGCCTCGCCGGCCCGGCTGCATCTCATGTGGGCGCTCTCCCAGGGCGAGAGCGATGTGACGTGCCTCGCCGACCGGGTCGGCGGTGCCCTGCCCGCCGTCAGCCAGCACCTGGCGAAGCTCAAGCTGGCCGGGCTTGTGCGCTCCCGCCGCGAGGGACGGCGGCAGATCTACTACGTGGACGATCCGGATATCGTGACGGTGGTGCGGGTGACCGTCGGCCAGCTGACCGCCCGCTCCCGGCAGGTTCCGGCGCCGGTGCGCCGGCTGCGACAGGCAGGTGTCTGAGCGCGCCGGATCGCACGTTCGTATGAGGGGTGACGGACAGGGCGCGCCGGAGGTTCCATGACATCCCTCACCTGTGAATTCGGGCGGCCTTTGTGCTGTCCGGGCTGTGGGTTTGTTAGATTGCGCAATCACGCAACCCAAATGGGCCCGGCCCGCGGCTGCCCGCACCCCGCCGCGGCCGACCGACCGTACCCGCCGACGGACCCGACCGTTCATGGGAGTGGAAGATGACCGACCCGTGGGACGGCCAGGGAGGCCAGGCCACACGCCGCCGCACCGACCGGGTGCCCGGACAGCGTGGCGCCCTGCCCGACGGGACACGGCCCACCGGTGGCCGGGCCGCGGCCCGGCAGGCGGCCAAGTCCCGCGGCGGCAACAGAGGCTCCCGGCGGGCCAGGCCGACTCGGCGCGGAAAGCGGGTGCTGAAGATCGTCGGCCTGTGCACGGCGGTCCTGGTCCTGGTCACCGCGGGCGCGGGCTGGTGGTTCTACCAGCACCTCAACGGCAACATCAACAGCGTCTCCCTCGACGGCAAGGGCGGCAGTGAGAAGGCCGACGCGTTCGGCCGGACCCCGATCAACATCCTGGTGATCGGCTCCGACGGCCGGACCAGCTCGGAGGACTGCAAGCTCGGCGGCGGCTGCAAGAACACCGGCGTCCAGACCGGCAACGGAAACGCGGACGTCGAGATGGTCGTCCACATAGCCGCCGACCGCTCCAACGCCACCGTCATGAGCATCCCCCGCGACACCATGGTCAACGTCCCGGCCTGCAAGGACAGTTCCAGCGGCCAGTCCACCAACGGCTACTACGGCCAGGTCAACAGCGCCCTCGAGTACGGCCCCGCCTGCCAGGTCGACACCATCCACCAGCTCACCGGCATCCCCATCGACCACTTCGTGAAGCTGGACTTCTCCGGCGTGGTCAAGATGTCCGACGCCGTCGGCGGTGTCTCCGTGTGCGTCAACTCCAACGTGTACGACACCTACTCGCACCTGAAGCTGTCCAAGGGCACCCACACCCTCAAGGGCGAGGCGGCGCTGGAGTTCGTCCGCTCCCGGCACGGCTTCGGCGACGGCAGCGACCTCGGCCGTACCGTCTCCCAGCACATCTTCCTCAGCGCGATGATCCGCAAGTTCAAGAGCGCGGGCACGCTCACCGACCCCACCGCCGTCTACAACCTCGCCGACGCGGCCACCAAGGCGCTCACCGTGGACGACGGCCTCGGCAGCGTCAAGAAGCTGATCTCGCTGGCGGCCGACGTGAACAAGGTGCCGACCAAGCGGATGACGTTCACGACCATGCAGACCGCCCCCGACCCGACCAACAGCAACCGCGTCGTGGTGGGCTCGGGTGCCAAGGACCTCTTCGCCACCATGGCCAACGACCAGTCGCTGACCACCGGGTCGGGCAAGAAGTCGTCGGCGGCCGAGGCGACTGCCAAGCCGACGGCCACCGCCGCGGCCGTCCCCGCCGCCCAGATCGCCGTGACCGTCGAGAACGGCACCGACATCACCGGCCGGGCCTCCGCGATCGCCACCCATCTGATCTCGCAGGGCTTCAGCACCAGCACCACCACGGCCAACGCGCCGAGCTCCGCGACCACGACCACGGTGACCTACGGCTCCGGCGACAAGGCCGCGGCCCAGACCGTGGCCAAGGCCCTGGACGTGCCCGGCTCGCACGTCAAGAAGGGCACCGGCACCGGCGTCGTCCTGGTCATCGGCAGCGACTGGACGAGCGGCACCAGCTACCCGGCCACCTCCGGCGACACCAAGGCCGCCGTCTCCAACGCCAACGCCTCGACCGCCGACGACTCCAAGACCTGCGCGAAGGTCAGCCAGTACAGGACGGTCAGCCTCAACGGCGTGCCGATGACCCCGGCCCAGGCGTACGCGGCGGCGCGGAGCAAGCCCGACTCGGACGAGTGAGACGGGTTCCCCGCCGCGGTCGACGGAGATGATCCTGGCAGACCGTCCGGCGGGGGACTGCGCGCGCGACGGCCGTGAAAGCATGTAGCCGCCCGACAGTTCGGGCAGCGCGGCCCCCGGCGGCACCCGTCCGGGCGGCGCGCGGCGGCCGGTCGCGCGAGCAACGAGGTGACAGATGCGGTTCACCACCCGACCCACCCTCCAGGGCACCTTCGGCATGGTGTCGTCCACCCACTGGCTGGCCTCCCAGTCGGCGATGGCGGTCCTGGAGACCGGCGGCAACGCGTACGACGCGGCCGTCGCCGGAGCGTTCGTCCTGCACGTGGTCGAGCCGCACCTCAACGGGCCGGCCGGCGAGGTCCCGATCCTGCTCGCCCCGGCCGGCGGTGAGGTACGCGTGCTGTGCGGGCAGGGCGTGGCCCCGGCCGGCGCCACCGTGGCCCACTACCGGGGGCTCGGCCTGGACCTCGTCCCCGGCACCGGCCCGCTGGCCGCGGCCGTCCCCGGCGCCTTCGACGCCTGGCTGCTGCTGCTCCGCGACCACGGCACCAGATCCCTCGACGACGTCCTGTCGTACGCCATCGGCTACGCCGAGCACGGACACGCGCCCGTGGAGAACGTCGGCGCGACCGTGGCGAGCGTGCGCGAACTGTTCGAGACCGAGTGGACGACGTCGGCGGAGCTCTACCTGCCCGGCGGCCGGCCACCGCGCCCGGGTGAACTGCTGCGCAACCCCGCCCTGGCCGCCACCTGGAGACGGCTGCTCGCCGAGACCGCCGGCGCCGGCGACCGGGAGGCGCGGATCGACGCGGCCCGTGAGGTGTGGCGCGCCGGTTTCATCGCCGAGGCCCTGGTCCGGCAGGCCGGCCGCCCCACCATGGACACCAGCGGCGAACGGCACACCGGCACCCTCACCGCCGCCGACCTGGCCGGCTGGTCCGCGGGCTACGAGAGCCCGGTGTCGTACGACTGGAACGGCTGGACCGTGTGCAAGGCGGGCCCCTGGAGCCAGGGCCCGGCCCTCCTCCAGCAGCTCGCCCTGCTGCCGCCCGAACTGTCAGAGCTGCCGCGGTACGGCTCCGCCGACTACGTGCACCTCCTCGTCGAGGGCTGCAAGCTCGCCATGGCCGACCGGGAGGCCTGGTACGGGGACGCGGCCGAGGTACCACTGGCCGACCTGCTCTCGGACCCGTACAACACCGCCCGGCGGGCGCTGATCGGCGCCAAGGCCTCGGACGAGCTGCGGCCCGGCAGCCCCGGCGGACGCGCGCCGCGCCTGCCCGGCTACGCGCGCGTGGAGGCCGGGGAGGGCGCCGCGTTCGATCCGCTGGGCGCCGGTGAGCCGACGGTCGCGCAGGTCGCCGCCGACGGCACCACCCGGGGCGACACCTGCCACCTGGACGTCGTCGACCGCTGGGGCAACATGGTCGCGGCCACCCCCAGCGGCGGCTGGCTCCAGTCCAACCCCGTCGTCCCCGAACTGGGCTTCCCGCTCGGCACCCGGCTCCAGATGGCCTGGCTGGAGGAGGGCCTGCCCAACTCGCTCACTCCCGGACGGCGGCCCCGCACCACGCTCACGCCGTCGATCGCACTGCGGGACGGGCGCCCGGTGCTGGCCTTCGGCACGCCCGGCGGCGACCAGCAGGACCAGTGGCAGCTGCACTTCTTCCTCGCCGTCGCCCTGCGCGACCCGGTCCGCGGCGGACTCGACCTGCAGGGCGCGATCGACGCCCCGAACTGGCACAACGACAGCTTCCCCAGCTCCTTCTACCCGCGCGGGCGCCGCCCCGGCAGCCTGACCGTCGAGTCGCGGACGGACCCCGGCGTGGTGGCGGAGCTGCGGCGGCGCGGCCACGACGTGACGGTCGGCCCCGGCTGGTCGGAGGGACGGCTGTGCGCGGTGGCGCGGGACCCGGACACCGGGGTGCTCTCCGCGGCGGCCAACCCCCGCGGAATGCAGGGCTACGCGGTGGGACGCTGACGACACGGGGAGCGGCCGGCGGGGCCGACGCCGGGAGCGGACGGCGATGCCGACGCCGGGGTGCCGGGTGGTGGGGGAGGCCGGCCCGGGTGGTGGGCTACCGGCCGGGCGGGTCCGTCCGCCGGCGTTGATCTCGGGCGCCGTCTGTTCCTCCGGATTCCACCGGCCGTACACCCGGGCGGCGGGGATTGTCAGTGGCACGTGCTCTCATGGAGGCATGATCGAAGCAACGGAGACCATCGACGAGTTTCTCCTCCAGCACGCCGTCGACGTAGAGGACGCCATCCGCAAGGCGGCCCGCACCGAGATCCTGCCCCGCTGGCGCCGGCTCGCCGACCACGAGGTCGACCAGAAGGCCGGACCGCACGACCTGGTGACCGACGCCGACCGGCTCGCCGAGCGCTACCTCACCGGGGCCCTCGGCGCCCTGCTGCCCGGCTCCGTCGTGGTCGGCGAGGAGGCCGTGCACGCCGACCCGGAGACCTACGGGGCGCTCCAGGGCGACGCACCGGTGTGGATCGTCGACCCGGTCGACGGCACCCGCCAGTTCGTGCGCGGTGAGGACGGCTTCTGCACCCTGGTCGCGCTCGCCCACCGGGGCGTCCTGCTCGCCTCCTGGACCTACCTGCCCACCCGCGACCAACTCGCCACGGCGGTACGGGGCAAGGGCGCCCACCTCGACGGCGTCCGGCTGCTCTCCGGGTCCCCCGAGAAGGGCCGGGACCTGCGGGTAGCCACCTCGCACCCGGACTACACGACCGACGCGCAGAAGCGCGAGCTGTCCGCCCTGTGGGTCGACGGCGTCGCCCCGCGCCCCTGCGGTTCCGCGGGTCTGGAATACCTCGCCGTCGCCCGGGGGGAGTTGGACGCCACGGCGTTCTCCTGGGAGGCCGCCTGGGACCACGCGGCCGGGTTGCTGCTGGTCGAGGAGGCGGGCGGCGCCCACCTCACCCGGGCCGGCGTGCCGTTCCGTGTCACGGGCGACAACGCGCTGCCGTTCACCGCGGCCCGTGACGCGGCCACCGCCCGCCACGTGGTGGACCTGCTGCAGAACCCGCACTGGTAACCCGCGCGAGGAGAGTGTCAGTCCTCCGGCATATCCTGAAGCCGAGTGGCCATCGGCTGACGAAGGGGTCCGAAGGTGCCGTCGATGCTCGATGCGGTCGTGGTGGGGGCGGGGCCGAACGGCCTGACGGCCGCCGTGGAGCTGGCCCGGCGCGGTTTCTCCGTGGCTCTCTTCGAGGCGAAGGACACCGTGGGCGGCGGCGCCCGCACCGAGGAGCTCACCCTCCCCGGCTTCCGGCACGACCCGTGCTCCGCCGCGCACCCGCTCGCCGTCAACTCGCCCGCGTTCCGCGCCCTGCCCCTGGAGCGCTACGGCCTCCAGTGGCTGCATCCCGACCTGCCGATGGCACACCCCTTCCCCGACGGCGGTGCCGCCGTGCTGGCCCGCTCCGTCGCCGAGACGGCGGCCTCCTTCGGCCCACGCGACGCGGGCACGTACCGCAGGCTGGTCGAGCCCTTCCTGCCCAAGTGGGACACCCTGGCCAGGGACTTCATGTCGCTGCCGCGGACCGCGCTGCCGCGTGACCCGGTCATGCTCGCCCGCTTCGGCCTGGCCGGACTGCCCCCCGCCGCCCTGCTGTTGCGCCGCTTCCGCGACGAACCGGCCAGAACGCTGTTCGCCGGACTCGTCGCCCATGTCATGGCCCCGCTCACCGGCTTCGCGACCGGTGCCGTCGGCCTGGTCTTCGCGCTCGCCGCGCACGCTCGCGGCTGGCCGGTCGCGAAGGGCGGCTCCCAGGCCGTCTCCGACGCCCTCGCCGCCTACCTGAAGGACCTCGGCGGCGCCGTCCACACCGACTACGAGGTCAAGCGGCTCGACGACCTGCCGCCGGCGCGGTCGTACGTCTTCGACACCTCGCCCACCGCCCTCGCCCGCATCGCCGGCTTCGGCACCTACTACCAGGGCTACCGCTACGGCCCCGGGGTCTTCAAGGTCGACTACGCACTGGACGGCCCCGTCCCCTGGACCGCCCCCGCGGCCCGCCGCGCCGGGACCGTGCAGATCGGCGCGGACAGCACGGAGATCGGCACCGCCCTGCGCGCCGCCTCCCGCGAGGGCCGCGCCCCCGACCGGCCGTTCATGATCACCGTCCAGCCCGGTGTGGCGGACCCGAGCCGGGCCCCCGAGGGCAAGCAGGTGTTCTGGGCCTACGCCCACGTGCCGAACGGCTGGACCGGCGACCTCACCGACGTGATGGAACGTCAACTGGAGCGCTACGCCCCGGGATTCCGCGACCTCGTACTGGCCCGCGCCACCGCCGGGCCCGCCGAACTGGCCGCCCGCAACGCCAACTACGTCGGCGGCGACATCGGCACCGGAGCCGTCTCCGGCCTGCAGATCCTGCTGCGCCCCAAGCTCTCCCTGTCCCCGTACGGCACCCCGCACCCGGCCGTGTTCATCTGCTCGTCGGCCACCCCGCCCGGCCCGGGCGTCCACGGCATGTCGGGGCACAACGCGGCGAAGGCCGTGTGGAGGAGGCTGAGACAGCCATGACCCGCATCACCCTCGTCCAGGGCGACATCACCCGGCAGAGCGTCGACGCCATCGTCAACGCGGCCAACTCCTCCCTGCTCGGCGGCGGAGGCGTCGACGGCGCCATCCACCGGCGCGGCGGCCCCGCGATCCTGGCCGAGTGCCGCAAGCTCCGCGCGGGGCACCTCGGCAAGGGCCTGCCCACCGGCCAGGCGGTCGCCACCACCGCCGGCGAACTCGACGCACGGTGGGTCATCCACACCGTCGGACCGGTCCACGCCAAGACCGAGGACCGCTCCGAGCTGCTGGCCTCCTGCTACCGCGAGTCCCTGCGGCGCGCCGACGAACTCGGCGCCCGCACGGTCGCGTTCCCCGCCATCTCCACCGGCGTCTACGGCTGGCCGATGGACGACGGCGCCCGGATCGCCGTGGCGACCGTCCGGGAGACGGACACCGCCGTCGAGGAGGTGCGGTTCGTGCTGTTCGACGAGCGCGCCTACGAGGCGTTCGCCGCGCGGCTGACCTGAGGACGCCCGCGGGTCAGCCCAGGATGCGGCGCTTCTGCTCCTGGAACTCGTCCTCGGTGAGGATCCCCTGGGCCTTCAGCTCGCCGAGCTGTTTGAGCTGGTCCATCCTGGCCGTCATGTCGTCGGCGGCGGGCGGTGCCGCCACCGGCGGCGGCTGGGCGACGGTCCCCTGCTGTTCGTAGTCCTGCTGGGCCCAGCGGCCCGCCTGGCGCCGTGAGACACGGTTCGACACCGCCGTGGCGGTGCCGGCGACGACAGCGGTGCGCGCGATCCCGCGCAGCAGTCCGGGCATACTCGGTCATCTCCGTTCAGGCGGCGGCGGTGCCACCGGGCGGGGGCGTCTCGTCGACGGCGTCCAGCGACGCCAGCAGGGCCTGCACCGGGATCCGGCCGCTCGCGACCAGCTGGGCGCCGCTGCGCCGCAGCGCGCCGGCCAGCGGCGCGGCCCACAGGTTCTCGTACACCAGCACCGCGGCGGAGTTGCCCGGTTCCAGCGCGTTGCCCGCCTCGGCGAGGTCGCCCTCGTCCAGCAGACCGGAGGAGGCACCCTCGAAGACGGTCAGCTCGGCCGCGTCGTCGCCGAGGTCCCGTACCTCGAGCGCGGTCACCGAACCGTCGGCGTCCTTGCGCAGGAACGCCAGGTCGAGGATGCGCACGATACGGCGGTCGGCGAGATCGACCAGCAGCGGAAAGGCCTCGCCGGTCATCCTGTTCCCCGGGAACTCGATCACCAGGTAGTCGACGGGGCCCATCTCTTCGACGCTGTCCATGGTCACTCCTCCGGGAGCAGGCGGGACCGCGGGGGCGGTCGCCGGCCGGTGCCTTCATTGCAGCACCCGCGCCGGTGCCCCGCACGTCCGGCGCCCGGCCCGGGACCCGCCCGGGATCAACTCGTCAGCTGGTAGAGGCTCCTGCCCACCAGCCAGCAGCCCAGCAGCAGGCACAGCGTCACCAGCGCCTGCTCCTGGTGCCTGGTCAGCCAGGCGCGCAGCCGCAGCAGCCGGACCCGGGCCGCCGTCGGGGCGAAGACCACGTACAGCTCCACGGTCAGCAGGCTCGAGGTGGCCAGCAGGCAGAAGCCGAACAGGGCGATCCAGGTCGTGAAGTGCGAGGTGTCCGCCTCCACGACGGTCGTGGCCCCGGCCGCGACCAGCCCCCACGGCTGGAGCAGCACGGCGAGGCCGGCCGCGCTCCACACCGTGCTCCGGTCCATCTCCGAGGTCAGGGACACGGGCTCCGGTTCCGGTACGGCCGGACGCGTCCCCCGGGCGCGCAGCCCGCCGAGCCGCCGGCGCCGGTGCTCGCCGTACCCGACGAGCGACACCCCGACGAACAGCTTGGCCGCGAGGGCGGCGGTGGACGGCGGGGACTTCGGCGGGGGCGGCTCCCCGCCCGTCAGCACCAGCACGAGGGTGATCACGACGGTCAGGCACAGCAGCCAGCTCAGGATGAAGACCAGGCCCTTCCACGCACCCCTGGCGGAGGCCACCACCAGGACGAAGGCCATCAGCGGCAGCGGGTCGAGCGTGATGGCCAGGGCGATGAGCAGCAGGTCGAGGACCATGACGACCCCCAGCGTCTCGGACACCACGAGCGTAGACGCGCACCACCGGGACCCCCACCCGGACCGTCCCGGCGGACGCCCCGCCGGGACGACACCCGGGCCGTCCTGGCGGGCGTCCGGGGTGCCGCCGGGACGGTCGCCCCGCACCCTGGACGCAGGAAGGAGCGATGCCATGCCGACCAGGGGGCGGGTGCCGCGCAACGGCTCTCGGCCCGGGCCGTTCCGGTGGCGTGAGCGGACCGCGCGTGTGGTCACCCGGGCGAGAACGCTGCACCGGTGGGCGGAGATCCGGTTCCCGGTCGTCGTTCATCTCGCGGACCGGATGGTGTCCGTGAACATCTTCGACACCGCCACCCGGGTGGCCGCCCAGTGCTTCCTCACCGCGGTGCCGCTGCTCTTCGTCTTCGTGGCCTACGCCCCGCCGGCCGTCGAGCAGCAGCTGATCCGGTCGGTGCGCTCGGTGTTCGGCCTGACCGGACCGGCCGACCCCCAGCTCCAGCACCTCGTGCAGCCGCAGAGCGAGAGCCTGCGGCAGACCACCGGCCTGGTCGGTGTCCTCATGGTGCTGATCTCGGCCACCGCCCTCAGCAGGGCCGTGCAACGGCTGTGCCAACGTGCCTGGGGCATCCCGCGGGGCGGTATCCGGATCGCGCCGTGGCGCTGGCTGGCCTGGCTCGCCCTGTGGATCGCCGCACTGGTCCTGCAGGGCGTACTGCGGGACGGCTTCGGGGCGGGGGCCTGGCTGGGCGTCCCGGTCACCTTCACCGCCCAGGTGTGCCTGTGGTGGTGGACCCAGCACCTGCTGCTCGGCGGTCACGTCACATGGAAGCCGCTGGTCCCCGGGGCCGTGATCACAGCGCTGGCCCTGACCGCCCTGTCGGTGACCGCGCGGTTCTACCTGCCGCGCGCCCTGGACCGCGCCCTCGGCGAGTACGGCTCGCTGGGAGCGGTCTTCGTCGCCCTGTCCTGGCTGATCGTGGTCTGCCTGGCCGCCACCCTCAGCGTGACCGTCGGCGCGGTCCTGGCCCAGGAGCCGTTCCTCGCCGGCCGGCTCGGCAGCCCGCCGCGCCGCGACCAGGGCCCACGCTCTGCGCCGGAGCCGAAACACTGTGATCCTGGTCGGTGAAGCGCCGGTCACGGCCGGCCGGACACAGGCGGTGATCTCTGTGGCCGATCGGGACGACAGCACCCAGAGGGACTACAGCACCCAGAGGGACTACAGCACCCAGAGGGACTACAGCACCCAGAGGGACTACAGCACTCAAAGGGACGACAGCACCCAGAGGGACGACAGCACCGAGAAGGACGACAGCACCGAGAAGGACGCCAGCGCCAAGAGGGACGAGAGCATCGGGAGTCGGTCCTTCGGGTACGCCGGTCCGCCGGGGGAGCCGTTTCTGCGCACCAGGTTCGCCGCACCGGCCAGGCCCGCCACCTTCGTCCGCAGGCCCCGGCTGACCGCGCACCTCGGCCAGGCCCTGGACACCCCGCTGACCATGGTCAACGGCGCGGCCGGCGCGGGCAAGACCCTCCTGGTCGCGGACTGGGCGGCCGGGCTCGGACAACCGGTCGCCTGGCTCACCAACGAGGCGGGCGACCAGCGGCCCGGCGTGTTCTGGGCCCATGTGCTTCAGGCCCTGCGCTCCGCCGGGACCCCGCTGCCCGCCGGCATCGGCGGCGCCGGCCACGTCGGCATGGTCGGCCACCGGCTGCTGGGCCGGCTGGCCGACGAGCTCAACGGACTCGGCCGGCCCGCGATGCTCGTCCTCGACGAGTTCGACCGGCTGTCCGACCCGGAGACGGCCGAGCAGCTGGAGTTCGTCCTGCACCACGCCGGGCAGGGACTGCGGCTGATCCTCGTCACCCGGACCGAACCCCTGCTGCCCCTGCACCGCTACCGGGCGGCCGGTGCCATGACCGAGATCAGGAACGACGAACTGGCCTTCACCCCCGAGGAGGCCGCCGACCTGCTGGCCCGGCACGGCCTGCTGCTGCCCGCCCAGGCCGCGCGCGCCCTGGTGGAGCGCACCCGCGGCTGGGCGGCCGGACTCCAGCTGAGCGCCCTGGCGGCCCGGCAGGACGCGGACCCGGAGACGTACCTGAAGGAGTTCGAGGCCGGGCACAGCGTCATCGCCGACTTCCTCCTCGCCGAGGTGCTCAACCGGCAGCCCCCCGACACGGAGAACCTGCTGCTGTGCGTCAGCGTCCTGGACCGGTTCTGCCCCGAACTCGCGGAGTCGCTGACGGGCCGGCCCGGTGCCGGGCCGCGGCTGGCCGGGCTCTGCCGCCAGAACGCGTTCGTCGAGTACCTCGGGCACTCCTGGTACCGGCTGCACCCGCTGTTCGGGGAGATCCTGCGGGTCCACATGCGGGTGCGTTCCCCGGAACGCGAACCGGAGCTGCACCGGCGTGCCGCCTGCTGGCTGCGGACCCACGGCGCGGTGCCCGAGGCGCTGGCGCACGGCGCGGCGGCGGCCGACTGGGAGTTCACCGCCGGTGCCGTCGTCGACGACCTGGCGATCGGCCGGCTCCTCACCGGGCCGCCGCGCGCCGACGACCTGACCGAACTGTTCGACGGGATGGGCACGGAGGCCACCGGCTCCGCGGTGGACCTGGTGCGGGCGGCCCGTGAACTGTCCGGGCGCGACCTCGACCGCGGCCTCACCCACCTCGGCCACGTCGAGGAGGACCCGGACACGGGCGGATCCGCCGCGGCGAGCCGGCTGAGCCGGGTGCTCCTGGAGTCCCTGGCGGCCCGGCTGACCGGCGCCCCCGGCCGGGCGGAGCGGGCGATGGCCACGGCCGTGCGGCTGCGCCGCGAGGTGCCCGCCCACGACCTGGCGCGGCACCCCGAACTCACCGCGCTGCTCCTCACCCACCTGGGTTCGGCCCGGGTGTGGGCCGGGCACTTCGAGGCCGCCCGCGCCGCCCTGACCGAGGTGGCCGGCCTGCCCGCCGACGCCGCGACGGAACTGCCCCGGGAGGACGCCCTCGGGCACCTGGCGCTGCTCGACTACTTCGACGGCCGCCTCGACCGGGCGGAGAGCCAGGCCCTGGCCGCGACGGCGGCGACCCGGAACTGCGGCGGACATCCGTTCCCCGGCGCCGGACTCGGGCAGCTGGTGCTGGCCGCCGTGGCCGTCGACCGCGACGAGCTGGAGCAGGCCCGGGTCCTGCTGGACGAGGCCGCCGAGTCCGGCCCCGGCAGCGGGGTGCCCGACCCGGTGACCGAGGGGTGCCGGGCCCTGACGACCGCCCGGCTGCTGACGGCGCTCGGCGACCCGGAGGCCGCCGCGGAGGCGGCCGATCCGGCCGTGCCGGCGCTGGTCGCGGCACCCTGGGTGCGGGCCGGTGCGGCCCTGGCCGCCTCGGCCGCGCGGCTCGCCGAGGGCCGTCCGGAGGCGGCCGCCGCGCTGCTCGACGACATCCCCGGCCCCGTCGGGTCCCTGGGCGCGGCGGACCTGGCGTGGGCACGGCTCGCCGCCGGGCGGCGCGCGGAGGCCGTGGAGACGGCCGGCCGGCTGTGCGCGGAGGGCGTGGCCGGTCCCGGCACGACGGTGCGGGCCACCCTGGTCTGTGCCCGCGCCGCGGCCGAGTCGGGGGACGCCGACACCGCCCGCAGACTGCTCGCCAAGGCGCTCCTGGAGGGCCGCCGGAACCGGCTGCGGCGCCCGTTCCTGGACGCTGGGCCGCGGATCCGGCGGCTCCTGGACACCCCGCAGCTGCACGGTCTGGCCGCCGGCTGGCTCTACCGCGACGGTGACGGCGCGGACGCGGTCACCGAACCCCCGTCGCTGCTCGTGGAGGAGCTCAGCGGACGGGAGCGCGAGGTGCTGAGCAGACTGGCGCAGCTGATGTCGACCCAGGAGATCGCCGCCGACCTGTACGTCTCCGTGAACACCGTGAAGACGCACCTCAAGAGCGTCTACCGGAAACTCGGCGTGGGCCGGCGCGGCGACGCGGTGCGCCGGGCCCGCGAACGCGGACTGCTGTGACCGGGCCGCTGTGACCCGGCGCTCGTGGACCGGCGCTCGTGACCCGGCGCTCGTGAACCGGCGCTCGTGACCTGGCGCTCGTGAACCGGCGCTCGTGACCTGGCGCCCGCGATCCGGCGCCCGCGATCCGGCGCCCGCGATCCGGCGCCCGCGATCCGGCGCCCGCGATCCGGGTGACGCCTCGGGCGCGGACCGGAGGCCGTGCCCGGATCACCTGCGCCGGGTGAGGCAGACGGTGGCGCCGCGGGCGCAGGATCACGGGACAGACCGCAGCACACCGCGGCGGGAGACGGCTCATGCACTACGAGATCCGCGTCGAAGGGGCCATGTCGGAGACGCTGACCCAGGCCTTCCCGGAGATGGAACACGTCACGATGTCCGGCCAGACGGTCCTGTTCGGTCCCGTCATCGACGAGGCACAGCTGTACGGCCTGCTGAACCGCTGCCTGTCACTCGGGCTGCGGGTCGTGGAGATGCGACGGCGCCCGGAGTGACCGGGCGCGGCGGCCACGGTGCGGGAGACCGCTCCGGGCCGCGCCGGGCGGCGCACGATCACCCGCACAGGGTGAGGAACCCCGGCGTCCACCGTGCGCACCCTGAAACCGCAGAGCGCGGCCGACCGGCCGGTGCCGTGGACGGAGGACACAAATGAGCGCACAGACCTACCTCGCGTACGACTATCCGCTGCTGAGCGCCTTCTGGACCATGCTGTGGCTCTTCCTGTGGATCATGTGGCTCGTCCTGCTGTTCCGGGTCATCGTGGACATCTTCCGCGACGACTCGATGGGCGGCTGGGCCAAGGCCGGCTGGCTGGCCCTCTGCATCGTGGTCCCCTTCCTGGGCGTCCTCGTCTACGTGATCGCCCGTGGCAAGGGCATGGGGCAGCGCGAGATCTCCCAGGCCCGCGACCAGCAGAAGGCGTTCGAGTCCTACATCCGGCAGACCGCCCAGGGCGCCCCCGCCGGGACCAGCAGCGTCGACGAACTGGCCAGGCTCTCCGAGATGAAGTCCCGCGGCGACATCTCGGACGAGGAGTTCCGCAGGGCCAAGGCACTGGTCCTGAGCGACGCCGGGCCGGCCCAGCAGCCCACCGCGGTGCCCACCACCCACGGGCGCTGAGCACACGACGAGAGACCGACGAGAACAGAGAACGACGAGAACAGAGACCGACGAGAACAGAGAACGAATCGAGGCAGGCGCATGACCGCGACACATCCCGCGCACCACCCGCACACCGCCAAGATGCAGTGGGCCGGCGGACTGACGGCCTTCTCCGCCGTCATGCTTATGATCGCCGGCCTGCTCGCGGTGTTCAGGGGCATCATGGCGATCGCACAGGACGACGTCTTCGTGACGACGCCCAACTACGTGTTCAAGTTCGACCTCACCAGCTGGGGCTGGATCCACCTGGTCCTGGGTGTGATTGCCGTGGTCGTCAGCATCGGCCTCTTCCAGCCCGCCGCGTGGGCCCGCGGCGCCGGTGTGGCCATCGCCGCGCTGGTGATCATCGCCAACTTCCTGTCCCTGCCGTACTACCCGGTGTGGTCCGTGGTGATGATCGCGCTGTCCGGGTTCATCATCTGGGCACTGTGCGTGGTGCGGAGCGACGACTCCGCGGACACCGCCTGACGGCCCGGACACGAGGGCCGCGGCCCTCTCCGTCGGCGCCGCCCGAGGGGCCTGTCGCGTCAGCCGCGGCAGGCCCTCAGGCGGCGCCGACGGGGATCAGGTGGGTCCGGGCCGCGCGGTGGAACGCCGGGAACAGCGGATGGCGGTGGCCGGCCCGGGCGGCGAGGACCACCTGGAGGGGGTTCGCGTCCTCGACCGGGACGGCGGTGATGTCCGGCCGCAGGTGGCCCGCGAAACCGGCCGGCGCCAGGGACACCACCTCACCGCTCGCGACCAGCTCCAGCTTGTCCTCCAGGGTCTCCACCACGGGACCCTGACAGGCGTGGCCGGCGGGATTCGCCCCGATCCGGTCCGCGCCGCTGAAGCGGGGGAGCGGCTCGTCCGAGAAGTCCGCGAGGGTGACCGACTCCCTGCCCGCCAGCCGGTGCCCGAGCGGCACCAGCAGGACCCGTGGCTCGTCGTGGAGGACCGTGACGTCCAGGCCGTCGGCGGCGAACAGGAACCGGGTCACCACCACGTCGACCCGGTGGTCCAGGAGCGCTTCACGCGGGTCGTTCCAGTCGAGGTGCTGGGCGCGGACGTCGGCCTCCGGATGCCGGTGGCGCAGCTCGCGGACGGCCGGGGTGACGATCGTGTGCGTGGTGAACCCGACGGTGTACGGACCCTGCCCGGCGGCCGACCGGGCGCTCGCGGCGGCCCGGCCCGCGGTCCGCAGCAGCTCCCGCGCCTGTGGCAGGAAGACCTCCCCGGCCCCGGTGAGCCGCGTCCCGCGCGGGCCGCGCTCCAGCAGCGGCGCCCCCAACTGCCGCTCCAGGCGCCGGATCTGACGGCTCAGCGAGGGCTGCGCGAGATGCAGCGCGTCGGCCGCGCGACCGAAGTGCAGTTCCTCGGCGACGACGGTGAAGTAGCGCACCAGGCGCAGCTCCAGGTCCACCGGCGGTACGGGGGAGTCGGGCACCCCGCGACTCTACCTCCGCCCCGGTGCGGCCTGCCGTGAGCAGCGGCTAGGCCGCTGTGAGCTGTGGTCATGACCGGACGGTCATGACCGGATGCGGAACAGGTCTTGGACCCGGCACCGGCGCCGGGCGCACGCTGACTACATCCCAGCAGATCCACTCTCCCTGAGGTGATGTGTCATGCGTGTGTTCGTCACCGGCGCCACCGGTTTCATCGGCAGCGCGGTCGTCCGCGAACTGCTCGGCGCCGGGCACCGGGTGCTCGGCCTGGCCCGCTCGGACGCGGCCGAGACGGCCCTGAAGGAGGCGGGGGCGCAGGCGTACCGCGGCGACCTGGACGACGTCGACGGGCTGCGGACCGCGGCCGCCGGGGCGGACGGGGTGGTCCACACCGGCTTCAACCACGACTTCTCCGACCCGCACGGCGCCCTGCGCACCGAACTCGCCGCCCTGGCCGCCTTCGGCGACGCCCTCGCCGGCTCCGGCCGCCCCCTCGTCATCAGCTCCGTGACCGGCCTGCTCACCCCCGGCCGCGTCGGCACCGAGACCGACGGACCCGACCCCGCCGCGCCCGGCGCGCACCGCGCCGAGCCGGAGCGGGCCGCCCTGGCCCTGGCCGGCCGCGGGGTCCGGGTGAGCGCGGTCCGGCTGCCCTCGGTACACGGGGCGGGCGACCACGCGTTCCTTCCGGCGCTCATCGGCATCGCCCGGGACAAGGGCGTCGCCGCCTACCTCGACGAGGGGGCCGACCGCTGGTCCTCCGTGCACCGCCTCGACGCCGCCGCGCTCTACCGCCGGGCCCTGGAGGCGGCCCCGGCCGGTGCCGTGCTGCACGCGGTCGCCGAGGAGGGCGTACGGCTCCGTGACATCGCCGAGGTCATCGGGCGCCGCCTCGCGGTGCCGGTGGTGTCCCTGCCGCGGGCGGAAGCGGCCGGCCACTTCGGGTGGCTCGGGCGCTTCGTCGGCAACGACAACCCGACGTCCGCCGCCGCCACCAGGCAGCGCTACGACTGGCACCCCGAGCAGCCGGGACTCCTCGCCGACCTCGACCAGGACCACTACTTCTGAGTCTCCCGCGGTCCGAGGTCAGCCCACCTTCGTGTCGGATTCCCGCCAGCATCGGCCACCGCCGTGGTCGATGCTGGACGCATGCAGAAAGGGATGCACCTCGACCGTGAGCACTGCGTACGGGCCGTGCAGTCGAAGGACGCGCGGTTCGACGGCTGGTTCTTCACCGCAGTCCTGACCACCCGGATCTACTGCCGGCCCAGCTGTCCGGTGGTACCGCCCAAGCCCGCGAACATGACGTTCTACCCGAGCGCCGCGGCCTGCCAGCAGGCCGGTTTCCGGGCCTGCAAGCGCTGCCGCCCCGACACCAGCCCCGGCTCCCCGGAGTGGAACCAGCGCGCCGACCTGGTCGCCCGTGCCATGCGGCTGATCGCCGACGGGGTCGTCGACCGCGAGGGCGTGCCCGGCCTCGCCACCCGCCTCGGCTACAGCCCCCGGCAGGTGGAACGCCAGCTGCTCGCCGAACTCGGCGCCGGCCCGCTGGCCCTGGCCCGCGCCCAACGCGCCCAGACCGCACGTTTGTTGATCGAGACGACCGCCCTGCCGATGGCGGAGATCGCCTTCGCGGCCGGCTTCTCCTCGATCCGCACCTTCAACGACACCGTCCGCGAGGTCTTCGCGCTCTCCCCGACCGAACTGCGCGACCGCCGCCCCAAGTCGGCCCAGCTGGCCCCCGGCACGCTCACCCTCCGCCTCCCGTTCCGCGCCCCCCTCAACCCCGACAACCTCTTCGGCCACCTCGCGGCCACCGCGGTGCCCGGCGTCGAGGAGTGGCGGGACGGCGCCTACCGGCGGACCCTGCGGCTGCCCTACGGCCACGGCATCGCCGCCCTCACTCCGGGACCCGACCACATCGCCTGCCGGCTCACCCTCAGCGACCTGCGGGACCTGCCCGTCGCCATCAGCCGCTGCCGTCGGCTGCTCGACCTGGACGCCGACCCGGTCGCCGTGGACGACCAGTTGCGCTCGGACCCGGTCCTGGCCCCGCTGGTGGACAAGGCGCCGGGACGGCGGGTGCCGCGCACGGTCGACGAGGCCGAGTTCGCGGTCCGGGCCGTGCTCGGCCAACAGGTCTCCACCGCCGCCGCCCGCACCCACGCGGCCCGTCTGGTGACGGCCCACGGCACTCCCGTCGACGACCCCGAGGGCGGTCTGACCCACCTCTTCCCGTCCCCCGAGGCCCTCGCCGAGGTGCCCCCCGAGTCACTGGCGATGCCGCGCACCCGCCGCACCACCTTCACCACGCTCGTCGCCCAGCTGGCCGACGGCTCCCTCCACCTGGGGGTGGAGAGCGACTGGGCGGAGGCCCGCGCCAGGCTCCTCTCCCTCCCCGGCTTCGGCCCCTGGACCGTCGACGTCATCGCCATGCGGGCCCTCGGCGACCCCGACGCCTTCCTCCCCACCGACCTCGGCATCCGCCGTGCCGCCCAGGAGCTCGGCCTGCCCGGCACCCCGGCTGCCCTCACTGCCCGCGCCGCGGCCTGGCGCCCCTGGCGGGCCTACGCCGTCCAGTACCTGTGGGCGACCGACAGCCACCCCATCAACTTCCTTCCCGTGTAAGGACCCTGCCGTGAAGAACCACACCGTCACCGACAGCCCCTACGGCCCTCTCACCCTGGTCGCCGAGGACGGCGCCCTGTGCGGCCTCTACATGGAGGACCAGCGCCACCGCCCGCCCGAGGAGACCTTCGGCGACCGCGACGACGACCTCTTCGCCGAGGCCGAGGAACAGCTCACGGCCTACTTCGCGGGCGAGTTGAAGGAGTTCACCCTCGAACTCCGGCTGAACGGAACCCCGTTCCAGCGGAGCGTCTGGGACCAGCTGACCCGGATCCCGTACGGCGAGACCCGCAGCTACGGCGAACTCGCCGACGCCCTCGGCAGCCCCCGGGCCTCCCGTGCGGTCGGCCTCGCCAACGGCCGCAACCCCGTCGGCATCATCGTCCCCTGCCACCGCGTGATCGGCGCCAACGGCAACCTCACCGGCTACGGCGGCGGCCTGCCCCGCAAGCAGCGCCTGCTGGACTTCGAACGGGGCGCGGGTCTCTTCTAGCCGCCCCGCAACTCCGCGAGCAGCTTCGGCAGCGCCGCGCCGATCGGCTCCCGCACGATCTCGTCGGCCCGGTCGTCGTACGGCGTCGGTTCGGCGTTGACGATGACCAGCCGGGCGCCGTGGTCGGCGGCGACGCCCGCGAGCCCGGCGGCCGGCTGCACCTGGAGGCTGCTGCCCACCGCGACGAACACCGTGCAGGCCTTGCTGACGGCGAGCGCGTCACCGAGGACGACCGGGTCGAGGCGTTCGCCGAACATCACGGTCGCCGGCTTCAGGACGCCCCCGCACTCCAGGCACGGCGGGTCCGCCTCACCGGCCTCGACCCGGGCGAGCGCGTCCGCCATCGGACCCCGGGCACTACACTCCGTGCACACCACCGCGCGCGCCGAACCGTGCAGTTCGAGGACCTTGCGGGCGGGCATCCCCGCGAGCTGGTGCAGCCCGTCCACGTTCTGCGTGATGACCCGTACCGGCGTCCCCGACCTCTCCAGCTCGGCGACGGCCAGATGCGCCGCGTTCGGCTCGGCCCGCAGCGCCCCGGTCCTGAGCCGCATCTCCCAGGACCGGCGCCGGATCTCGGGATCCCCCATGTAGTACTCGTACGTCACGAGCTTCTCGGCCCGGGATCTTTCCGCCACAGCCCGTTCGGACCGCGGTAGTCGGGGATCCCGGAATCGGTCGAGACGCCGGCGCCGCTGAGGACGGCGACGAGGGGCTTGGTCATGTGGTCGAGGGTAGGGCGGGGTGGCCGGCGGCTGCGAGCGGATATCCGCGGGGACGACCGCCGGCCCCGGGGCCGGAATTCACCCGACCGGGTGACCGTTCTCCAGCTCCACCGGCCCTGAGCCGTCCGTGACGGCGTCCAGTGCGATCAGCACCCGGCGGCCGAGGGCGCCGGCCAGATGGTCGGGGATCCGCTCGCGGGGGACCAGCCGCCAGGACAGCAGTTCCTCCTCCTGGAGGGTGATCGCCGCCAGGTCGGCTTCGGTGAGGACGCCGCCGTCGTACACGTACGCCACGACCGGCGGCCGGTCCGTGCCGTGCACCCAGTCCACCGTCAGCAGCCTGCCCATCGGCCGGTCCAGGCCGATCTCCTCCAGCGTCTCCCGGCGGGCACCCTGGCGCGGGGTCTCGCCGTCGTCGGACTCGACGGTGCCGCCCGGCAGCGCCCAGCCCTCCCGGTAGTTGGGCTCCACGAGCAGCACCCGGCCCTCGGTGTCCCGGAAGAGCGCGGCGGCCCCGGCGAGGACCCGGGGGAGGCTCGCGATGTACGCGGCGTACGAGTCGGTGGTGGTCACCCAGGAAGGGTAACCAGGGCGGACCCGCCGGCAGGCCGCCGATCCGGTCCGTCGCCCGCCGGGCCGCGGGACTTCCCGGCGTGCACTCCCCGTGCTTTCCCAGACGGCTCCCAGCCGCCTCCCAGGCTTCGGACGGGGCATGACGGGGAGGGCGTCCTCCGGTTAAGGTCGCAGCGGCGCGACTGGCCTTGACGTGCGCGAGGCCCGGAGAGCAAGGGGATACAGGTGACACAGCGCGTGCTCATCGCCGCGGACAAGTTCAAGGGCTCGCTGACGGCCGTACAGGTCGCCGAGCGGGTCACGGCGGGACTGCGGCGGGTCGTGCCCGGCCTCGACGTGGCGGCACTGCCCGTCGCCGACGGCGGGGACGGCACCGTGGCCGCGGCCGTCGCGGCCGGTTTCGAACGGCACGAGCGGCTGGTCGCCGGGCCGCTGGGGCAGGAGGTCACCGCCGCGTTCGCGCTGCGCGGCGACACCGCGGTCGTGGAGATGGCGGAGGCCAGCGGACTGCAGCGGCTGCCCCGCGGGGTCTTCGCGCCCCTCACCGCCTCCACCTACGGCTCCGGCGAGCTGCTGCGGGCCGCGCTGGACGCGGGTGCCCGCACGATCGTCTTCGGCGTCGGCGGCAGTGCCACGACGGACGGCGGCGCCGGGATGCTGTCCGCGCTCGGCGCGCGCTTCTTGGACGAGGACGGCGAACCGGTGCCGCCGGGCGGCGGTGCCCTCGCCGGGCTGGCCCGCGCGGACCTGTCCGGGCTGGACCCGCGGCTCGCCGCCGTCGACCTGGTCCTCGCCAGCGACGTCGACAACCCGCTGACCGGCCCGAAGGGCGCACCCGCGGTGTACGGGCCGCAGAAGGGTGCCTCGCCGGACGACGTGGAGCTGCTCGACGCCGCGCTGGCCAACTACGCGAAGGTCCTGGAGACCGAGGTCGGCCCGCGTGCCGCCGAGTACGCGGTCGCGCCGGGTGCCGGTGCGGCCGGCGGCATCGGCTACGGCGCGCTGCTGCTCGGCGCGCGGTTCCGGGCCGGCATCGAGGTCATGCTCGACGTGCTGGGCTTCGCGCCGGCGCTCGCGGGAGCGACGCTCGTCATCACCGGCGAGGGCTCGCTGGACGAGCAGACGCTGCACGGGAAGGCGCCGGCCGGAGTGGCGGCCGCCGCCCGCGCCGCCGACAAGGAGGTCGTCGCGGTGTGCGGCCGCCTCACGCTGCCCCCGCAGGCACTCGGCCGGGCCGGGATCCGCCGCGCCTACCCGCTGACCGAGGTCGAGCCGGACGTGGTGAAGTGCATCGCCGACGCCGGCCCGATCCTGGAACGCGTGGCGGAACAGATCGCACGGGACTTTCTGACCTGAGTCCGGCGGGTCAGTCCAGCGGGGTCAGCAGCCCGTCGTCGTCCCGGTAGAAGCTGCCGCTGGTCTGGTCCTCCACCCGGTGCTTGTCGAACCACTGCATGGACATGTGGTGGACGACCCTGGCGGGACGTTCCCAGACCATGGAGTGTCCCGCGTCGGCCAGCTCGAACATCAGCTTCTTGGGTCCCGGGATCGCCTTGTACAGGGCCGGGACGGAGAAGGTCAGAATCGCCGGGAGCGGTGGGCTCGGCGGGGTGTTGGCCGTCCGGTCCATGTCGCCGTAGACGATCATCACGGGCACCCGGTCGCCGAGGATGTACTTGCCCGTGGCGTCCTTGAGCGGGACGGTGTGGTTGTTCCAGCCCCACCAGTAGGTGTTCCGGTACCGGAGGACGCCTTCGGCGACGCCCGACGAGACGGGCCCCCAGGTGCTGCCCAGGCTGTCGTTGGCCATCATCGCGTCCCACACGATGTCACCCATGTCGGGTTCCCGCTGGAGCGGGCTGGCCTGCTCCTTGTCCCAGCCGATCTTGAAGCCGGTCTTGCTGGCGACGTGCATCGGGAAGCCGAACAGGACGGCGGGCGTGGACATGGGCAGTGTGGCGGCCTCCGCCGGGCGTCCGAAGGGGTTCGCGGCGTTGCCGGACCACCGGCCGTCGGGCGGGAAGATCGGGGCCAGCAGGAAGAGGCTCTTGACGTTGTCGGGGTGCTGGAGGGTGTAGGGGCCCATCACGAGCGCTCCGGCGGACCAGCCGACGAAGTCGATCGGGCCGGTCGTGCCGGTCTGGGCCTTGATGAACTTGACCACCGTGTCGACCTCCGCCTGCTCGCTCTCCGAGTTCCCCAGCTGGGACCCGTACGGCGGGGCGCACTTGGCGGAGAGCGGGTTGGGCACGAGGACCGACTCCTGCTGGGCAGGGTTGGCATTGCAGGGTTGGTCCATCGGCACCGGCCGCGGTGTCCGCCCGCTGCCCTGCAGGTCCATCAAGAAGACGTCGAAGCCGTGCTGGGCCAGTTGCTGCGCCCAGCTGTACCGGATGTCGGAGCCGCCGGGACCGGGGATCACGAGGTCGAAGCCCGCGACCGCGGGCACGCTGCGGCCATGGAGCATCAGGATGGGCGGGGGCTGGGGCCCGCCGTTCTTCCGGTACTCGCGCACGAACAGTTGTACCGTCTCGCCGGCGTTCACCGGGATCGTCGAGAGGTGCGGGACGGCGTGGTCTTTGACCGTGAGCGCAACCATGGCTGTCCTCCTATCGGAAAGAGGGAGTAATCCCCATCCCCCAATGGGGACAAATCCCCGTAAAATTCACCCCGATTCCACCGTCCTCCTCCGTTGCGCCCCGCGCAACTCGGCCCCGGACAGCGGTGGTTGAGTCGTCAAGGGCCGACGGTGTACGCCCTTGAACGGGAAACGGGTGTGGCCCGAGCCGTACGGCTCGGGCCACACCCGTCGGTGGTGCGGGGGCGTCAGGGCAGCTGGGTCGCCCGTGCCTCGCGCCGGTTGTCGCGGAAGTTGTTCACCCGGCGGGCCGTGGCGAACAGCGGGATCACCGCACCCGTCACCAGCTGCAGCGCGCAGCCGGTCTGGAGGAGCAGCTGGCCGCCCGGGGCGTCGAACGCCCAGGCCGCCAGGAGGCCCACGCCGAGCACGATCCAGGACAGCATCGCGACCGCGAGGCGGCCCCGCGGCTTCGGGTACTCGACCCGGCTCACCATCAGCCACGCCGTGCCGAGGATCGCGAGCAGCGTCGCGAAGAACGGCAGCTCCAGGAGCACGATCGAGACGACCGTCAGCGCGCCGAACGGCGACGGCATGCCCTGGAACATGCCGTTCGGCGGTGTCACGCACGAGAAGCGCGCGAGTCTCAGCACCACGGCCAGCAGCACCACGACCGCTCCGACCGCGGCCACCTTCTGGTACGCGTCGTCCGCCACCATGCCGTAGACGAGGACGAAGTACGCCGGGGCCAGGCCGAAGCTGATCAGGTCCGAGAGGTTGTCCAGCTCGGCGCCCATGGGGGAGGACCGCAGCTTGCGCGCCACCAGGCCGTCGAACAGGTCGAAGATCGCCGCGCAGAGCATCAGGATGACCGCGGTGGCGGCGCTGTGCCGCGCCATGCCCGCCGACTGGTCGTCCCCGGTGAGGTGCGGGATCAGGATGCCGGTGGTGGTGAAGTACACCGCCATGAAGCCGCACGTGGCGTTGCCCAGGGTGAGGGTGTCCGCTATCGAGAGGCGGAGAGAGAGTGGCATCTCCTCCTCGTCGTCGCCGATCTCGTCGGCCTCGGGCACCCAGCCCGCCTGGGTCTCAGGATCAATCACGGTCAATGCGAGTCACCCCAGCCACGGTCTTCTGGCCGACCTCGACCGCGACCTCCACGCCCTCGGGCAGGTAGATGTCGACGCGCGAGCCGAAGCGGATCAGACCGATGCGGTCGCCCTGCTCGACCTTCGTGCCCTGCGGGATGTAGGGCACGATACGGCGGGCCACCGCGCCGGCGATCTGGATCATCTCGATGTCGCCGAGTTCGGTGTCGAAATGCCAGACTACGCGCTCGTTGTTCTCGCTCTCCTTGTTGAAGGCGGGAACGAAGCCACCGGGGATGTGCTCGACCGACGTCACCTCGCCCGACAGGGGCGCGCGGTTGACGTGGACGTTGAGCGGGCTCATGAAGATCGCGACGCGGGTGCGGCCGTCCTTCCACGGCATGATGCTCTGCACCACACCGTCGGCGGGCGAGATGACGCGGCCCTGGGCGATCTCACGCTCGGGGTCGCGGAAGAACCACAGCATGCCCGCCGCGAGTGCGGTGGCGGGCACGGCGACGGCCTTCGCGGCACCGGAGCGACGGGCGCGGAGGAGGCTGACGGCTGCGGTGGCGACGGTCGGGAGAAGCCACGGCGATGCTCCGCGCGCGAGGCGTACGCCGGCCAGGCTGTCTCGATGTGCAGAGGTTTGGCTGTGGGGCATGGATGACCTTCGTAGCGGATGATGCCGCGCGGGGATCGGGGACGGCGGCTTTCCGGGATCGTACCGGTCGGGGGCCACAACTGGGCAAGCCAGGAAGCCGAGTCGGCGGCCGAAGACCGTTGACGGGGTGTGATCTTCTTCTCGAAGAAAACACCCCGTACCGGGACAATCAGCCCTGGAATCGATACTCTTCGAGCAACCTCCGCCCGATGATCATTTTCTGGATCTCGGCGGTGCCTTCGCCGATCAGCAGCATCGGCGCCTCGCGGTAGAGACGTTCGATCTCGTACTCCTTGGAGAAGCCGTAGCCGCCGTGGATCCGGAAGGCATCTTCCACGACCTCCTTGCAGTACTCGGAGGCGAGGTACTTCGCCATTCCCGCCTCAAGGTCGTTTCGTTCCCCGGAGTCCTTTTTGCGTGCGGCGTTGACCATCATGGCATGCGCGGCCTCGACCTTGGTAGCCATCTCCGCCAGCTTGAACTGGATGGCCTGGTGCTGGGCGATCGCCTTGCCGAAAGTGTGACGCTGCTGGGCATACTGCACGCCGAGCTCGAAAGCGCGCTGGGCGACACCGCAGCCACGAGCCGCCACGTTGACCCGGCCGACCTCGACTCCGTCCATCATTTGGTAAAAACCTCGGCCGGTGACCCCGCCGAGCACCCGATCGGCCGGAATCCGCAGTCCGTCCATGATCAGCTCGGTGGTGTCGACGCCCTTGTAGCCCATCTTGTCGATCTTGCCCGGGATGGTGAGGCCGGGGCGGACCTCGCCGAAGCCGGGCTTCTTCTCGACCAGGAAGGTCGTCATCGACTTGTGGGGCGCCGTGCCCTCGGGGTGTCCTTCGTCACTCCGGACGAGAACCGCCACCAGCGAGGACGTTCCGCCGTTGGTCAGCCACATCTTCTGGCCGTTCAGGACGTACTCCTCGCCGTCCTTCACCGCCTTCGAGGTGATGGCGGAGACGTCCGAGCCGAGACCCGGCTCCGACATCGAGAACGCGCCCCGGATGTCGCCGGCCGCCATCCGCGGCAGGAAGTGCTCCTTCTGCTCCTGCGTGCCGTGCTGCTTGAGCATGTACGCCACGATGAAGTGCGTGTTGATGATCCCGGAGACGGACATCCAGCCGCGGGCGATCTCCTCGACGCACAGCGCGTACGTCAGGAGGGACTCGCCCAGGCCGCCGTACTCCTCGGGGATCATCAGGCCGAACAGGCCGAGCTCCTTGAGACCGTCGACGATCGCTTGCGGGTACTCGTCGCGGTGCTCCAGCTCGGTGGCGACGGGGATGATCTCCTTGTCCACGAAGTCGCGGACCGTGGAGAGGATCTCCTGCTGGACGTCGGTCAGACCGGCGGTCTGGGCGAGACGGGCCATCGCTTACTTCCCCTGTTCCTTCAGCTCGGGGCGGCCCGGCTGCTCGCCGCCGCGCTCCTTGATGTACGTCTCGGTCGGCACCATCACCTTGCGGCGGAACACGCACACCAGCGTGCCGTCCTGCTTGTAGCCCTTGGTCTCGACGTGGACGATCCCGCGGTCGTCCTTCGACTTGGACGGCCACTTGTCGAGCACGGTCGTCTGACCGTAGATCGTGTCGCCGTGGAAGGTCGGCGCCACGTGCTTCAGCGACTCGATCTCCAGGTTGGCGATCGCCTTGCCCGAGACGTCCGGCACGGACATGCCGAGCAGGAGGGAGTAGATGTAGTTGCCGACCACCACGTTCTTGCCGAAGTCCGTCGTCTTCTCGGCGTAGTTCGTGTCCATGTGGAGCGGGTGGTGGTTCATCGTGAGGAGACAGAACAGGTGGTCGTCGTACTCCGTGACCGTCTTCCCGGGCCAGTGCTTGTACGTCGCCCCGACCTCGAACTCCTCGTACGTGCGTCCGAACTGCATCGCGCTCACGCCTCCGGGATCTCGAACTTGGACGTGCGCTGCATGCCGGCCGCCCGGCCCTTGCCGGAGATGACCAGGGCCATCTTGCGGCTGGCCTCGTCGATCATCTCGTCGCCGAGCATCGCGGAGCCCTTCTTGCCGCCGGCCTCGGACGTGTAGTAGTCGTACGCGTCCAGGATCAGCTCGGCGTGGTCGTAGTCCTCCTGGGAGGGCGAGAAGATCTCGTTGGACGCCTCGACCTGGCCCGGGTGCAGCACCCACTTGCCGTCGAAACCGAGCGCGGCGGCACGCTGCGCGACCTCGCGGTAGCCGTCGATGTTGCGGATCTGGAGGTAGGGGCCGTCGATCGCCTGGAGGTTGTTGGCGCGGGCGGCCATCAGGATCTTCATCAGGATGTAGTGGTAGGCGTCCGCCGGGTAGCCGGGCGGCTGCTCGCCCACGACCAGCGACTTCATGTTGATGGACGCCATGAAGTCGGCCGGGCCGAAGATGATCGTCTCGACGCGCTGGGAGGCCGTCGCGATCTCGTTGACGTTGTTCAGGCCCTGCGCGTTCTCGATCTGCGCCTCGATGCCGATCTTGCCGACCTCGAAGCCCATGGTCTTCTCGATCTGGGTCAGCAGCAGGTCCAGGGCGACCACTTGCTGGGCTGTCTGCACCTTCGGCAGCATGATGCAGTCGAGGTTCTGCCCGGCGCCCTCGACCACGGTCACGACGTCACGGTACGTCCACTCGGTCGTCCAGTCGTTGACGCGCACCACGCGCGTCTTGCCGGTCCAGTCGCCCTCGTTGAGGAACTTCACGATGGTGTGCCGCGCCCCGGGCTTGGCGAGCGGCGCGCACGCGTCCTCCAGGTCCAGGAAGACCTGGTCCGCCGGGAGACCCTGCGCCTTCTCCAGGAAGCGCGGGTTCGAGCCGGGCACGGCCAGGCAGGAGCGCCGCGGGCGGAGCCGGTTGACAGGCGTGGTCATGCGGGGACCTCCAGGGGGTCGAGCTTGTTCGCTTTCCGGATCTCGTCGACGATGCGGCCGATGATTCCGGTGATGTCGAAGTCCTTCGGGGTGAAGACCGCGGCCACTCCGGCTTCCCTGAGCTGCTCGGCATCACCGTTCGGGATGATGCCACCGGCGATCACCGGTATATCTGTGGCACCGGCCACACGGAGTCGTTCCAGGACGTCCGGGACCAGCTGGGCGTGCGACCCGGAGAGGATCGACAGGCCGACCGCGTGCACGTCCTCGGCGAGGGCCGCGTCCACGATCTGCTCCGGGGTGAGCCGGATGCCCTGGTAGACCACCTCGAAGCCGGCGTCCCGGGCGCGCACCGCGATCTGCTCGGCGCCGTTGGAGTGCCCGTCGAGACCGGGCTTGCCGACCAGGAAGCGGAGCTTGCCGCTGCCCAGGTCACGGGCGGTGGCGTCCACCTTGGCCCGCACCTCGGCCAGCGCCGAGCCCGGCTCGACGGGGACCGCGATCGGAGCCGAGGAGACCCCGGTGGGCGCCCGGAACTCGCCGAACACCTCGCGCAGGGCCCCCGCCCATTCGCCGGTCGTCACGCCCGCACGGGCGCACTCAAGGGTGGCCTCCATGAGGTTGTCGGTGCCCTTGGCGGCCTCCTTCAGCCGCTCCAGCGCCTTGCAGGGCCGCGGGTGGTTGAACGGCGGCTGGTACCGCGTGTCGCGCCAGTGGCCGATCGCCGCCACGACCCTCGCCTCGACGGCCGGGTCGACCGTCTGGATGGCCGTGTCCAGGTCCGCGGTCAGCGGGTTCGGCTCGGTCGTCTCGAAGATGTTGACGCCGACGATCTTCTCCTGCCCGGACTCGATCCGGGCGCGCCGCTCGGCGTGCGAGGAGACCAGCTGCGACTTCAGGTAGCCGGACTCGACGGCGGCCATCGCACCGCCCATCTCCTGGATCCGGTCGATCTCCGCGAGGGAGTCCTCGACCAGCTGGGCGACCTTCTTCTCGATGACGTGCGAGCCCTCGAAGATGTCCTCGTACTCCAGCAGGTCGCTCTCGTGCGCCAGCACCTGCTGGATCCGCAGCGACCACTGCTGGTCCCAGGGCGTCGGCAGGCCGAGCGCCTCGTTCCAGGCCGGGAGCTGCACGGCACGCGCGCGGGCGTCCTTCGACAGCGTGACGGCCAGCATCTCCAGGACGATCCGCTGGACGTTGTTCTCCGGCTGCGCCTCGGTCAGCCCGAGGGAGTTGACCTGGACGCCGTACCGGAACCGGCGCTGCTTCGGGTCCTCGATGCCGTACCGCTCGCTGGTGATCTTGTCCCAGATGCGGCCGAACGCCCGCATCTTGCACATCTCCTCGACGAACCGGACGCCCGCGTTCACGAAGAAGGAGATACGGGCGACGACGTCGCCCATGCGCTCCTGCGGGACCTGGCCGCTGTCGCGCACCGCGTCCAGCACCGCGATGGCGGTGGACATCGCGTACGCGATCTCCTGGACCGGGGTGGCGCCCGCCTCCTGCAGGTGGTAGCTGCAGATGTTGATCGGGTTCCACTTCGGGATGTGGGAGACCGTGTACGCGATCATGTCCGTCGTCAGGCGGAGGCTCGGTCCCGGCGGGAAGACATGGGTCCCGCGGGACAGGTACTCCTTGACGATGTCGTTCTGGGTCGTGCCCTGGAGCTTGGTGACGTCCGCGCCCTGCTCCTCGGCGACGACCTGGTAGAGCGCCAGCAGCCACATGGCGGTGGCGTTGATCGTCATCGAGGTGTTCATCTGCTCCAGGGGGATGTCCTGGAACAGCCGGCGCATGTCGCCGAGGTGCGAGACGGGCACGCCCACCCGGCCGACCTCGCCGCGGGCGAGGATGTGGTCGGGGTCGTAGCCGGTCTGCGTCGGCAGGTCGAACGCCACCGAAAGACCGGTCTGGCCCTTGGCGAGGTTGCGCCGGTACAGCTCGTTGGACGCCTCGGCCGTGGAGTGGCCGGCGTACGTGCGCATGAGCCACGGCCGGTCCTTCACACGTGCCCCGTCGGCGATCTGACGCTCAGTCATCTATGACCTCGGGTGTCTCAGATGTTGCGGAAGCGGTTGATGGCGTCGAGGTGCTTGGCGCGCATCTCCTCGTCGCGCACGCCGAGGCCCTCCTCGGGGGCGAGGCACAGCACGCCGACCTTGCCCTGGTGGAGGTTGCGGTGCACGTCGTACGCGGCCTGCCCGGTCTCCTCCAGGGAGTAGGTCTTCGACAGCGTCGGGTGGATCTTGCCCTTCGCGATCAGCCGGTTGGCCTCCCAGGCCTCGCGGTAGTTGGCGAAGTGCGAGCCGATGATCCGCTTCAGGGACATCCACAGGTAGCGGTTGTCGTACTCGTGCATGTAGCCCGAGGTGGAGGCGCAGGTGGTGATGGTGCCGCCCTTGCGGGTGACGAACACGCTCGCGCCGAAGGTCTCGCGGCCGGGGTGCTCGAAGACGATGTCGATGTCCTCGCCACCGGTGAACTCGCGGATGCGCTTGCCGAAGCGCTTCCACTCGCGCGGGTCCTGCTCCTGCTCGTTCTTCCAGAACTTGTAGTCCTCGGCGTTGCGGTCGATGATCGCCTCGGCGCCCATCGCGCGGCAGATGTCCGCCTTCTGCGGCGAGGACACGACGCAGATGGGGTTGGCGCCGCCGGCCAGCGCGAACTGCGTGGCGTACGAGCCGAGGCCGCCGCTCGCGCCCCAGATGAGCACGTTGTCGCCCTGCTTCATGCCGGCGCCGTTGCGGGAGACCAGCTGGCGGTAGGCGGTGGAGTTGACCAGACCGGGAGCGGCGGCCTCCTCCCAGCTGAGGTGGTCCGGCTTGGGCATCAGCTGGTTGGACTTGACGAGCGCGACCTCGGCGAGACCGCCGAAGTTGGTCTCGAAACCCCAGATGCGCTGCTCGGGGTCGAGCATCGTGTCGTTGTGCCCGTCGCTGGACTCCAGCTCCACGCTGAGGCAGTGCGCGACGACCTCGTCACCGGGCTTCCAGGCGTTGACGCCGGGACCGGTGCGCAGGACCACGCCCGCGAGGTCGGAGCCGATGATGTGGTACGGCAGGTCGTGCCGCTTGGTCAGCTCGCTGAGGCGGCCGTAGCGCTCCAGGAAGCCGAAGGTCGACAGCGGCTCGAAGATCGAGGTCCACACCGAGTTGTAGTTGACGCTCGACGCCATGACGGCGACCAGTGCCTCGCCCGGGCCCAGCTCGGGCAGGGGCACCTCGTCGAGGTGGATGGACTTGCGGGGGTCCTTGTCGCGGGTCTCCAGGCCCGCGAACATGTCCGTCTCGTCCTTGTGCACGGTGATCGCGCGGTACGACTCGGGGAGCGGCAGGGCGGCGAAGTCGGCCGGCGTCGAGTCCGGTGACTGGATCGCGTCCAGAATGGCCTGAGTGGTCACGGTGTTGCCTCCGGCGGTGTGCGCCCCTCCCGGGGGGAGGGGCGCTGAGGGTTACGGCGGTGCTGCTGAGGGTTTCGGGAAAGATGCCGTCGGTTCGGCGGGGGTGGTGCTTCGGCAGCGCTTTGTGGCGCGGGAGGTTGCCTGTGACGCAGGCGTCCGACGGGGGAGCTGGTGGGCTCTCCGGGACAGGCCGGACACCATCAACGTATGACACCGCGTGTCAGGCCGCAAGGCACTGAGTGCCATGACTTCGCCTCAGATGAAATCTTTACGTAACAAATGAGCGATGATCGATCGAACGGCCGCTGAAAGGCGCCTGAAAAGGTGCTCTGACATGCCAAAACGGCCACCCGGGCGGGTGGCCGTCATCACAGCGGCGGAGTGTCCGAGGACACTCCCGGAGGGTGGCTCAGCGCTCCTTGAGTGCCTGTTCGATGGTCCGCATGACCTCGTCCAGCGGGGCGTCGGTCCGGGCCACCGTCACCAGCACCTCGCCCTGCGAGGCGACCGTGCTCGCCGCGGCCGGCCGGGGCGCGGACTCGCGGCCCGCCCCGATCCCGTTGCCGAACGTCTTCCGCACGATCGCGAAGGCGTGGTCCAGCTGCGCCTCCACGTCGCCCTGTCCCCCCGCCCGCAGCCAGCGCCGCAGCACGTGGTTGTGGGCGGTGACCACCGCCGACGCGGCGACCTCGGCGAGCAACGGGTCGTCGTTGGCGTCGTCGGCGTGGGCGTGCTCGTCGAAGTGGCCGAGGAGGTAGCGGGTGAAGAGGCGCTCGTAGCGGGCCACCGAGGCGATCTCGGCCTCGCGGAGGGTGGGCACCTCACGGGTCAGCTTGTACCGGGCCACCGAGATCTCCGGCCGGCCCGCGTACATCTTCATGACTTCCTTGATGCCACGGCACACGGTGTCGAGCGGGTGCTCGTGCGCCGGGGCCGCGTTGAGCACCGCCTCCGCGCGGACCAGCGTGTCGTCGTGGTCGGGGAAGATCGCCTCTTCCTTGGAGCGGAAGTGGCGGAAGAAGGTGCGGCGGGCGACCCCGGCCGCGGCCGCGATCTCGTCGACGGTGGTCGCCTCGTACCCCTTGGTCGCGAAGAGCTCCATCGCGGCGGCCGCCAGTTCTCGGCGCATCTTGAGCCGCTGGGCCGCCGCGCGGCTGCCCGCGGCACTCTCCGGCGCGTCGGGCGTGGCGGGGGTACGTGAGGACTTGGCGGGCTGGGACATGACCCGAACGTACTGCATGTGCGCAGCTCGATGCGCAGGCCCGGGGTTTCCCCCGTCCGCGGGGGACGGGGGGCCGCCGGGCCGGGCGGGCTGGAGACGGCCGAGCCGGGCGGGCGGGGGAGGGCTGCCGGGGCCGAGCAGCCCGCCCCAGCCGTCCTCGTCCCGGAACCAGTCGCCGACGCTGTCAGCGGCGGGCATATTCGCGGAAGCCGCGGCCGGTCTTGCGGCCGAGGCAGCCCGCGGCCACCAGGTGCTCGAGGAGTGGCGCGGGCGCGAGGCCCGGGTCCCGGAACTCCCGGTGCAGCACCTTCTCGATCGCGAGCGAGACGTCCAGGCCGACCACGTCGAGCAGTTCGAACGGGCCCATCGGATAGCCGCCGCCGAGCTTCATCGCCGCGTCGATGTCGTCCAGCGAGGCGTAGTGCTCCTCGACCATCTTGATCGCGTTGTTCAGGTACGGGAACAGCAGCGCGTTCACGATGAACCCGGCCCGGTCGCCGCAGTCGACCGGGTGCTTGCGGATCTTCGCGCAGACCTCGCGGACCGTGGCGTGCACGTCCTCGGCGGTCAGCACGGTCCGGACGACCTCGACCAGCTTCATCGCCGGGGCCGGGTTGAAGAAGTGCATGCCGATCACGTCCTGCGGACGCGAGGTGGCGCGGGCGCAGGCGACCACCGGCAGCGAGGAGGTCGTGGTGGCCAGGACCGCGCCCGGCTTGCAGACCTTGTCCAGGGTCTGGAACAGCTGCCGCTTGACCTCCAGGTCCTCGGCGACCGCCTCCACGGCCAGGTCGACGTCGGAGAAGGCGTCGTACGAACCCGCCGGGGTGATCAGGTCCAGGGTCCCCGCGGCGGCCTCCGCGGTCATCCGGCCCTTGCCGACCGAACGGTCCAGGGACTTGCCGATCCGGGCCTTCGCCGCCTGGGCCTTCTCCTCGCTGCGGGCGGCCAGGACCACCTCGTAGCCGGCCTTGGCGAAGACCTCGGCGATGCCGGAGGCCATGGTGCCGGACCCGGCCACGCCGACCGAGCGGACCGTACGGCCCTGGGTGAGCGCGGCGCCGTCCAGCGGGGTCCCCGCGTCCCGGACGACCGTGGCGCTGCCCGGCGCCTCGTAGGTGTAGAAGCCGCGCCCGGACTTGCGGCCGGTCAGACCGGCCTCGCTGAGCTGCTTGAGGATCGGGGCGGGGGCGTGCAGCCGGTCCCGGGACTCCGCGTACATGGCGTCCAGGACCGTGCGGGCGGTGTCGACACCGATCAGGTCCAGCAGGGCCAGGGGACCCATGGGCAGGCCGCAGCCGAGCCGCATGGCCGCGTCGATGTCCTCACGGGAGGCGTACTTGGCCTCGTACATGGCGGCGGCCTGGTTGAGGTAGCCGAACAGCAGCCCGTCGGCGACGAACCCGGGACGGTCGCCGACCGCGACCGGCTCCTTGCCCAGCTCGATCGCGAGGTCGGTGACGGCGGCGACGGCGCCCGGCGCGGTGAGGACCGAGGAGACGACCTCGACCAGCTTCATCGCCGGGGCCGGGTTGAAGAAGTGCAGCCCGAGGACGCGCTCGGGGCGGGCCGAGGCGGCGGCCAGGCGGGTCACGGAGAGCGCGTTGGTGCCGGTCGCGAGGACGGTGTCCGGGCGGACGACGCCGTCCAGTTCGCGGAAGATCTGGTGCTTGATGTCGTACGACTCCGGGACCACCTCGATGACGAGGTCGGCGTCGGCCGCGGCCGTGAGGTCGGTGCCGGTGCGGACCCGGGCGAGGACGTCGGCGCGCTCCTGCTCGGTGAGCCTGCCGCGCGCCACGGCACGGGCGGTGGAGGTCTCCAGCGCGGCCACGGACCGCGCGGCCTGGGCCTCGCTGATGTCGATGCCGATCACCTGGCGGCCGGCCCTCGCGAGGACCTCGGTGATACCGGTGCCCATGGTGCCGAGGCCGACGACGGCGACCGTGCGGAGCGGGGACAGGGAAGGGTCGGACTGGGGAGTGGCCATCGCGGGACTCCAGGAATGAGGGTGACGACTGGAAACGCGCCCGGGTGCGCCGAGGGGGCGCACCGGGTGCGAGAAGAGCTGCGTGAATGCGGGTGTCGCCGGGCTGCGAGCGCACACGCCCGGTGCGGCCGCCACGGGCGCGCACACGCCCGGCGGCGGCGGATTCCGACCGGCCCTGTCCCGGAGCCGAGCCGTACTGCGGTACGAGGTACCGAACCGACTTTTGATGCTCACGACGGCTGCGTCACCAAACCGATGTGAGCGTTGCTGCGAGTGGGTGACTCGCTCGATTGAGCTTAACCGGCGGGTAACGAGCGCGCCAGCCCCCCGACTTTGTGATGTACGTCCCCTTGCCGCGGCAACCCCTCTACGCTGGGCTTCGTGGACGAAGAGTTGCGATCACTCACGGAGCGTCTGCGGCGGGAGTCGCAGGGAACGGCCGCCTACGACCGGCTCGTTGCCACCGAGGACCACGACGATCTGGCGGAGGTGCTGACCGCCGTCGGACAGCCCCTGTGGGCCAGGGAGCTGGCGGCGTACCGGCTCGGGGTGGCCGGGGACCGGCGAGCCTTCGAGACCCTGGTCCTCCTCCTCAACCACCGCGACCCGCCCCGCTGCGCCTCCGCCGCGCACGCCCTCGCCCGCCTCCAGGACCCGCGCACCGCCCGCGCGGCCGCCGCCCTCGCCACCAACGAACTGCGCGTGGCCTACGCCCTGCACCCGGTCCGCCTCCTGGTCGAACTGCGCGCCCCGGAGTCGGTCCCCGCTCTCATCACCACCCTGGAGCGCCGGCTGCGCCCCCACGACCCCTACCGCAAGATCGCCCTCGCCTGCGTGGACGGCCTCGGCACCCTCGCCGACCCCCGGGCCGGCCGGGTCCTCAAGGAGGCCCTGGCCCATCCCACCCTCGCCGAGGCGGCGGTCCGGGCCCTGGCCCACATCCCGCGGCCGAGATGACGGCCTCCGCCGGTCAGCCGGCGACCACCGCCAGCGCCTCGACCTCCATCAGGAACTGCGGCGCGACCAGGGCGGCCACCTGTACGGCGGAGGACGCCGGGAGGCGGTCCTCCGGTATGTGGGCGGCGCGGGCCGCGCGGAGGGCCGGCAGGTGGGCCATGTCCGTGACGAAGTAGGTGAGTTTGACGACGTCGTCGAAGCCGGCGCCGGCCGCGGCCAGGCACCGGCGCAGGTTCTCGAAGACCTGCCTCGCCTGGGCGGCCGGGTCGCCCTCGCCGACCAGCTCGCCGTGCTCGTCCAGCGGGAGCTGCCCGGAGACGGCCACGAACCGGCCGGTGCCCGCCACCACGTGCGTGTACTGGGCGGCGGGGGCGACTCCGGCGGGGGCGGGGATGCGGGTCAGATCACTCATGCGTCCATGGTGGACCACGGGTGTGACAACAGCCCCGCCGGACCGGTGCGTTCGGCTCGGCCGGCTCAGCGGCGGAAGCCCAGCAGGCCGTGCAGGGTCGAGCCGCGGGAGGTCGTGGAGGCCGTCTTGGTGGTGAGCGGCTTCGGGTCGGGACTCCTGCGGCAGACCGCGTCGGCCGTCCCGGCGCCGCGCGGGACCGTGCCGTCCGTCAGGTAGGCGGCGAGGTGCTCGTCCAGGCAGGCGTTGCCGCTGAGGCTGATGCCGTGGTTGCCGCCGCCCTCTTCGACCACCAGGCTGGAGCCGGCGAGGAGCCGGTGGGCGGTGACACCGCCCTGGTAGGGGGTGGCCGCGTCGTCCGTGGCCTGGAAGAGGAGCGCCGGCGGGAGCCCGGTGTTGGCGATGTCCGCCGGCTTCAGCGTCTTCGTCGGCCAGTAGGCGCACGTCGCGTTGTACCAGGCGTTGTTCCAGACCATGAACGGCGCCTTCTCGTAGGCCGCCCAGTTGTCCTTGCGCCACTGGTTCCAGTCCCGCGGCCAGGACGAGTCCCGGCACTGGACGGCCGCGTAGACGCTGTAGCCGTTGTCGCCGGACGCGTCGACCGCGCCGAAGTCGTCGTACGCCTCGACCAGCGCGGCCGTCTTCTTCCCGTTGACGTACGCCGAGAACGCCTCGGCCAGGTAGGGCCAGTAGCCGTTGTAGTAGCCGCCGGGGATGAAGGTGTCCTCCAGTTCGGAGGCGCCCACCCTGCCGGCCGCCGGCTTCTTCGCCAGCGCCGCCCGCATGGCGTACCACTTGGCCTCGACCCGCTTCGGGTCGGTGCCGAGCCGGTAGACCTGGTCGTACTTCGCGATCCACGCCATCAGGGCGCGGTGCCGGTCGTCGAACGCCCGGTCCTGGCCGAGGTTGTCGTCGTACCAGACGCCGGTGGGGTCGACGATCGAGTCCAGGACCAGGCGGCGGATCCGGTCCGGGTGCAGCTTGGCGTAGACCGCGCCGAGGTACGTGCCGTACGAGTAGCCGAAGTAGCTGACCTGACGGGCGCCCAGGGCCTGCCGGACCAGGTCCAGGTCCTGCGCGGCGCTGACCGTGTCCAGGTACGGCAGCACGCTCGCGTACTTCCTGCCGCAGGCCGCCGCGAACGACCGCACCCGGTCGAGGTTCGCCCGCTCCAGCGCCGGGGTGGCCGGGACCGAGTCGGGGCGCACCGGCTTGAAGTAGCCGGGCGCGCAGTCGACCGCCGGGCCGCTCCTGCCGACCCCGCGCGGGTCGAAGCCGATGACGTCGTACCGGGCCGCCACCTTCTTCGGCAGTGCGGACGCCACGAAACCCGCCAGGGCCAGCCCGCTGCCGCCGGGGCCGCCGGGGTTGACCAGCAGCGGGCCGAGCGGGGCGGACGCGGTGTGCGGGACCCGGGAGAGGGCGAGCGTGATCTTCTTCCCACCGGGGTTCCGGTGGTCGAGCGGCACCTCGACCGTGCCGCACTCCAGGGTGGGGTAGTCGGTGGTGCCGCACTTCTTCCAGGTCACCGGGGACGTCTGGACGGCGGCCCGGGTGGTGGCGCTCGCGGGCGGGGCGGTGAACGACCCGGCCACGACGGCGGCGGCGCACAGCACGGCTGCGCGTGTTCGCATGGAGCCTCCCAGGACGGAGGGATCGCGGACCGCGCGTGTCACGGCCCTCGCCGCATCGTCCCGGGGCCGGGGCCCGGAAGAACCTGTTCAGATGAGTAATGACCCGATTGGGCCGAGGGTTGCGCTCGAACGCCCTGGGGCTTGACGGGTGCTCACGACAGGGTCGGACGGGTGTTCACAGCAGGGTCAGTTGGGTCGGCTCGGACGGCTCGGCCGCGCCCGTGGGGCCGGCCGCCGGTACCGGCAGCCGGCGGGGCGCGCCCGCGCGGGCCGGGCCGATGCCGTACTCCCGGGCCAGTTCGTGCACCTGACGGGTGATCCGACGCTGGTACCACTTGGGGGCGTAGGCGCCCTCCGCGTACAGCCGCTCGTAGCGCCGCACCAGGTGCGGGTGGTGGACGGCCAGCCAGCTCATGAACCACTCGCGGGCCCCCGGGCGCAGATGCAGCACCAGGGGGGTCACGGAGGTGGCCCCGGCGGCGGCGATGGCCCCTACGGTGGCCCGCAGCTGGGCCGGGTGGTCGCCGAGGAAGGGGATCACCGGCGCCATGAGGACCCCGCAGCCGATGCCCGCCCCGGCCAGGGCGCGTACGACGTCCAGGCGTCGCTCGGGTGCCGGGGTGCCCGGTTCCACGGTCCGCCACAGCTCGGGGTCGACGAAGCCGACGGACACCGATATGCCGACGTCGGTGACGTCCGCCGCCCGGCGCAGCAGGTCGAGGTCGCGCAGGATGAGGGTGCCCTTGGTGAGGATCGAGAACGGGTTCGCGTGCTCGGTGAGGGCCGAGATGATCCCCGGCATCAGCCGGTAGCGGCCCTCGGCGCGCTGGTAGCAGTCGACATTGGTGCCCATGGCGATGTGGTCGCCGAGCCAGCGGCGCGAGCCCAGCTGGCGGCGGAGCAGGTCGGGCGCGTTCACCTTGACCACGATCTGGGTGTCGAAGCCGATCCCGGTGTCGAGGTCCAGGTAGCTGTGGGTCTTGCGGGCGAAGCAGTACACGCACGCGTGCGAGCAGCCCCGGTAGGGGTTCACCGTCCATTCGAACGGCATTCGCGAGGCGCCCGGCACCCGGTTGATGATCGACCGCGCCCGTACCTCGTGGAACGTGATCCCTCTGAACTCGGGTGTGTCGAACGTGCGCGTCGTGACCGCGTCCGCGCCGAACAGCGCGGTGCCGGCCCGGTCGTGTCCGGCCTCCTCGGTGAGGTTCTCCCAGCGCATGACGCCTCCTCGGTAGCACTGGGCACAGAATAGAACATCTGTTCCCATGATCGTGCGGACGATCCGTGAAGACCGTGCGGGTGCCGTTTCCGACCGCTTACGGCCCCCCGATTTGGGCGGCCGGGCGCCGGGGTGGTTGGCTTGGCGCGACCCCGAGAACCCAGGTGCTGGAGGAACGCAATGGCGCAGGTCGAGGCCACCACGGAGCGGATCGTCGCCGCGGACCCGGAGACGGTGTTCGACACCCTCGCCGACTACAGCGGCACGCGCGCGAACCTGCTGACGGAGCACTACAGCGAGTACGAGGTGCGCGAGGGCGGCGACGGCGAGGGCACCCTCGTCCACTGGAAGCTCCAGGCGACCAGCAAGCGCGTCCGCGACTGCCTCCTGGAGGTCACCGAGCCCACCGACGGCGAGCTCGTCGAGAAGGACCGCAACTCCTCCATGGTCACCACCTGGCGCGTCACCCCCGCCGGGGAGGGGAAGTCCAGGGTCGTCGTCCACACCACCTGGCAGGGCGCCGGCGGCATCGGCGGGTTCTTCGAGAAGACCTTCGCCCCCAAGGGCCTCGGCCGGATCTACGACGGGGTCCTCGACCGGCTCGCCGCCCAGGTCGAGAAGTAACCTCCCGGCGGACGGGGGGCGTTGGCCCCCCTCACCGGTTCGAGTGGATCTCCGTGTCCACCCGCTCCGTACCGTAACTCGTCGCGCTTGTTCGTAGTTGTCGCCTTACGGCGGGAATTGCACGCAGGTGCGACGAGGGGAGCGGTACGTGGGCGGAACGACACTGGTGCAGTACGAGGAACCGGCCATGGCGCCTTCGGACGCCCCCGCGCCGGAACCCGCTCCGGCACCCGGACTCGGGCCGCGCCGCACCTGGCTGGTGTTCTGCGGGCTGATGCTCGCCCTGCTCCTCGCCGCGCTGGACCAGATGATCGTCGCCACCGCGCTGCCGAAGATCGTCGGCGAACTGCACGGCCTCGACCGGATGTCCTGGGCGATCACCGCCTATCTGCTCACCGCCACCATCGGACTGCCCGTCTACGGCAAGCTCGGCGACCTCATCGGCCGCAAGGGCGTCTTCCAGTTCGCGATCCTCGTCTTCGCCGTCGGCTCCGCGCTCGCCGGACGGGCCCAGAGCATGGACCAGTTGATCGCCTTCCGGGCCGTACAGGGCGTCGGCGCGGGCGGGTTGATGATCGGCGTACAGGCGATCATCGCGGACATCGTGCCACCCCGGCAGCGCGGCCGGTTCATGGGCCTGATCGGCGCCGCCTTCGGACTCGCCTCCGTCGCGGGGCCGTTGCTCGGCGGCTACTTCACCGACCACCTCTCCTGGCGCTGGTGCTTCTACGTCAACGTCCCCTTCGGGCTGGTCACCCTGGCCGTCGTCACCGCCGTCCTGAAACTGCCGAAGCCCCGCGCCCGGGCCCGTTTCGACGTGCTGGGCGCCCTGTTGCTCGCCGCCGCCTCCACCTGCCTCGTCCTGCTGACCAGTTGGGGCGGGACCGAGTACGCGTGGGGCTCGCGCGTCATCCTCGGGCTGGGCGCCGGTGCGGTGGCCGCCACCGTGCTGTTCCTCGTCGTCGAGCACCACGCCGTCGAACCCCTCATCCCGCTGCGGCTGTTCCGCGACTCCGTCTTCAACGTGTCCGGGCTGGTGGGGCTCGTCGTCGGCGTCGCCCTGTTCGGTGCCGCCAGCTACCTGCCGACCTTCCTGCAGATGGTCGACGGCGCCTCGGCGACCGAGTCCGGACTGCTGATGCTGCCCATGATGGGCGGGATCGTCGGCGCCTCGATCATCACAGGACAGCTCATCAGCCACACCGGGCGCTACCGGATCCACCCGGTCCTGGGCGGCGGCCTGTCGGTCCTCGGGATGTGGCTGCTCTCCCGGCTCGAGGTCGGCACCCCGCGCTGGCAGTACAGCATCTGGATGGCCGTACTCGGCGCGGGCATCGGCATGGTGATGCCGGTCCTCGTGCTCGCCGTGCAGAACTCGGTGCGCCCCACCGACCTGGGCACCGCCACCAGCGCCAACAACTACTTCCGGCAGATCGGCGGCAGCGTCGGCGCCGCCGTCTTCGGCACCCTCTTCGCCGACCGGCTCACCGACGCCCTGCGGCACCGCCTGCCGGCCCGCGCGGGCGCCCGGCTCCCCGACCCCGAGGGACTCACCCCGCAGCTCGTCCACGCGCTGCCCCCGGCGCTGCGCGACGCCTACGTCCGCGCGTACGCCGACGCGATGCCCCGGATCTTCCTGTATCTGGTCCCGGTGCTCGCTCTGGGCCTGCTCATCGCCTGCTTCCTCAAGGAGAAACCGCTGGTGTCCCACCCCACCGCCGAAACGGACCCCCTGACCGTGACCACCTCGATCCCGCAGGCACGCCCCCAGCCCCCGGCCGGAGAGACCCCCACCCCGCTCCGCCCGCCGCACACCGGAGCCGGGATCCCGGTCTGCGGCACGGTCCAGCACCCCGACGGGACCGTGGTGCCCCGCGCGGCCCTGACCCTCATCGACGCCGTCGGCCGGCAGGTCGGCCGCGGCGCCAGCGGCGCGGACGGCCGGTACGCGCTGGCCACCCCCGGCTCCGGGTCGTACGTCCTGATCGCCGCCGCCGGCGGACACCAGCCGCAGGCCGTCACCGTGACCGTCGGCGAGCGGCCCGTCGAACTCGACGTGGTCCTCGGCGGCGCCGGGCGCCTCGCGGGCAGCGTCCTCACCGCCGACGGCACCCCCGTACGGGACGCCACCGTCACCCTCACCAACGTGCACGGCGAGGTGGTCGCCAGCGTCCGCAGCGGCCGTGAGGGCGGCTACGTCATCACCGAGCTGGTGGCCGGCGAGTACACCCTCGCCGGCAGCGCCCCCGCCTTCCGCCCGGCCGCCCTCCCGGTCACCGTGCAGGCCGCCCGGGAGACCCGGCAGGACGTCGAACTCGCCGGCGGCGCCGTCCTGCGGGGCACGGTCCGCGCCGGGGGCGGGCGGCCGGTGGAGGACGCGCGGGTGACCCTGCTCGACGCCGCGGGGAACGTCGTCGACACCCTCACCACCGGAGCCGACGGCACGTTCCGGTTCGTCGACCTGTCCTCGGGCGAGTACACCGTCATCGCCGCCGGCTACCCGCCGGTCGCCACGGTCCTCCAGGTCGCGGGCGGTGGCCGCACCGAACGCGACCTCCAGCTCGGCCACGAGGACTGAGCGGCGGCCCGGCCGCGGGCCCGGCGAGCGGCGCGGTGAAAGCGGTTCGCGCACCGCACGGGGGCGCGGACCTGCGCGCCGGTGCGATCAGGTGGAACCAATTCCAGGATTGCCACACATCGCAACCGCCCGCCACCGTACGGTAGTGGCGGGCGGCACAGATCTTTTGCGGAGCCGTGGGGAGAGAGGGCCTGGTTCATGGACCGTGGCAGCGAGCGGGACGCACCTGCCGGCCTCGGTGCCGGGGACCCGGTGGCGGGCCGCGTCCCGCTGGCCGTGGTCGTCGTCGACCGCGCCGGCCGGGTCTCCCACTGGAGCTCCGGTGCCCGGCGGCTCTTCGGCGCCGCCCGGGAGGACGCGATCGGCCGCTCCGCCCTCGACCTGCTGCCGGTCTCCGGCGCCCTCCCCGAGGACGACGAGCTCACCCCGTACGGCGCCTACGCGGCGTACGACGGACTCGGCCCCGACCTGGAGTCGTCCCTCGACGGACGGCTGAACTTCCCGGCGGCGGGCCGCGCCCGCATCACCGTGTCCGGGCGCGGCGAGACCGGGGAGCCCCCGCCCGCCGGGTGGCGGCCCGACCGCGCCGACGTGCTCTGGTGGGCGTATCCGCTGGTCGGCCCCGGCGAGGAGCGACTGCTCGTCCTGGCCGCCGACGCCGAGGGGCTGCGCCGGGCCGAGCGGGACGAGGGCATCGCCTTCGAGCGGATCGCACCCGGCTTCGCCCTGCACACCGACTTCCCCGGCGCGGAGGAACTCGCCCGCAGGCTCCCCGACATCCTGCCCAGCATGAGCGTCGACGAGAGCGCCCGCATCGTCGCCCAGGTCCTCGAACTCGGCTATCCCATACTCGAGTTCAGTCAGAACGACCGGGTGCCGGTGACCCCTGACTGGGGTGTCGCCCGGCGCACCGAGCGCCAGGCCCGTCGGGAGCGCGCCGCACACGTGGCGGCCCAGGGCCTGCCCGTGCCCGCTGAACTCGCCGACGACGACGGCGATGACCTCGAGTACGCGGCCGTCCGGGAACGCCTCGAGTTCCTCAACGAGGTCAGCGGCAGGATCGGCACCTCACTCGACCTGTCCCGCACCATCGTCGAGGTCAGCAGAGCCGTCGTACCGCGCTTCACCGACGTCGCCGGCACCTATCTGCGCGAACAGGTCGTCGCCGGCGAGGGGTTCCCGGACGGCGTGCCCGACACCACCACCATGTGGCACCGGGTCGCCCTCGAACACACCGACGAACCCGGCCGCTGGGACGACGTCGTACCCGTCGGCGAGGCCATGCCGTTCCCGGCGCACACCCCGTTCTTCCAGTGCATGACCAGCGGCGAACCGGTCCTCGTGCCGCGGATCAGCGAGGAGATGGGCCACGCCATCGCCTCCCAGTTCGAGAAGCGCGACATCCGGCCGCTGATCACCGGCCGTTCGATGCTGGTGGTCCCGCTGAAGGCACGCAACGTGGTGCTCGGCTTCATGATCCTGCTGCGCCACCCCGAGCGCGAGATCTTCAACGACATGGACCGGGTCACCGGCGCCGAACTCGCCGCCCGCGCGGGCCTCGTGCTCGACAACGCCCGCATGTACACCTTCCAGGAGAGCGTCGCGGAGACCCTCCAGGACAGCATGCTGCCGCACATCCCGCCGCGGATGGCGGGCTGCGACATCGCCACCCGCTACCTGCCCGGCACCCTGCTCGGACGGGTCGGCGGCGACTGGTTCGACTCCGTGAAGCTCCCCGGCGCCCGCACCGCCCTGGTCGTCGGCGACGTCATGGGCCACGGTCTCAACTCGGCCGCGATGATGGGTCAGTTGCGCACCGCGGTGCAGACGATGGCGGCGCTCGACCTGCCGCCCGCCCAACTCCTGCGCAACCTCGACGACCTGGCGCAACGCCTCGGCGACAGCTACCTCGCGACCTGCCTCTACGCCGTCTACGACCCGATCGAGGGCGAACTGCACCTCGCCAACGCGGGCCACATCCCGCCGGTGCTGGTCCGCGCCGTCGACGGCCGCAGTGAACTCCTCGACCTGCCCACCGGCGCGCCCATAGGCGTCGGCGGGGTCGCCTTCGAGTCGCTGCGGGTGCGCGTGGAGCCCGGCGACCGGCTGGTGATGTGCACCGACGGGCTCGTCGAGATGCGCGGCGAGGACATCGGCGTCGGCCTCGCCACCCTGTGCGAGTCCGCCGCCCACCCGGCCGCCTCGATGGACGACGCCTGCGACACCATCATCCGTGCCCTCAACACCCGCGGCGGCCGCAAGGACGACGTCGCCCTGCTGATGGCCCGCCTCAACGGCATCGAGCCCGACGACGTCGCCGAATGGCGGTTCGCCCTGGACCCCGCCGAGGTCCCCCGGGCCCGCGCCGCCGTCCGCGAACAACTCCACGACTGGGGCCTCGGACGCCTCGCCGACCAGGCCGAACTCATGGTCAGCGAACTCGTGACCAACGCCGTACGGCACTCCCACAGCCGCCCGGTGCTGCTCCGGCTGGTGCGCGGCGAGACCCTGCTGTGCGAGATCGAGGACGACGACCACACCCTGCCGACCCTGCTCAACGCGCGCCCCGACGCCGACGCCGGACGCGGACTGCGGGTGGTCAGCACCCTGGCCCGGGAGTGGGGCACCAGCCGTACCGCCGCCGGGAAGACCGTCTGGTTCGAACTCACCTCGCGGCGCCGCTGACCCAGGGGGCGCACGTTCGCCGAACGTGTGGTGAAGGAACGCGCCGGGCGCTTGTGGCTGAAACCCGCGCAGGGTAAACCGTACTGGCCCGTCGGTGACGGCGGTCATCTGTGGTTTCACCCTGGGGAGTTGACCATGAGCGTGACGAGTCGGTACCGGCATGCCTGGGAAGGTTTCTGGCGAGAGGCATCCGACGAACCCGGGGCGGTGTTCTGGGACGCCGAACCGGACGTGACCGCCGCGGTCCACGTCGCCCTCCTCGAACCGCACCTCACCGACCCGGGGCTGCCCCTGGTCGACCTCGGCTGCGGCAACGGCACCCAGACCCGTTTCCTCGCCCAGCGCTTCCCGCGCGTCCTGGGCACCGACATATCCGAGGCCGCCCTGGACCACGCCCGGCACGCCGACCCCGCGGGACAGGCCGCCTACCGGCTCCTCGACGCGGTCGAGAAGACCGAGGCACAGGCCCTGCACCACGAGCTGAGCGACGCCAACGTCTACATGAGGGGTGTCCTGCACCAGTGCGAACCGGACGACCGGCAGCCGCTGGCCGACACCATCGCCACCCTCGTCGGCAGCCGCGGCCGGGCCTTCGTCGTGGAACTCTCCGAGGCCGCCCGCCCCGTCCTCGGCGGCCTCGCCCAGAGCCCGGCGGGGCCGCCGCCCAAGCTCGCCCCGATCTTCCGGCACGGGATCGCCCCCGGGGAGGTCGCCGACGCCGCGGTCCCCGGATACCTGCGCAGCGCCGGCCTCACCGTCCTGGCGAGCGGTGAACTTCCGCTGACGACGACCGAGTTCACCCCCGAGGGCGAGCGGATAGTGCTGCCGTCGAAGTGGCTGGTGGCCGGGCGGGAGGGCTGACGGACCACGCGGCGGACCACACACGGCGCGAGGCGGGCGGCAACCCCCCGCCTCCTGGCCCGGCCCCCTCGCGGCGCGTAACGTGACGGACCATGAAGATCCTCATCAGCGCCGACATGGAGGGCGCCACCGGGGTGACCTGGCCCGGGGACGTGCTGCCCGGGACCCCGCAGTGGGAGCGGTGCCGGTCGTTGTTCACCTCCGACGTCAACGCCGCCGTCCTCGGGTTCCACGACGGCGGTGCCGACGAGGTCCTCATCAACGAGGCCCACTGGAGCATGCGCAACCTGCTGCTTGAGCAGCTGGACGAACGCGCCGAGATGATCACCGGCCGTCACAAGACGCTCTCCATGGTCGAGGGCGTCCAGCACGGCGACGTCGACGGCGTCGCCTTCGTCGGCTACCACACCGGCGCCGGCATGGAGGGCGTCCTCGCCCACACCTACCTCGCCAACTCCATCACCGGCGTCTGGCTGAACGACGTCCGCGCCAGCGAGGGCCTGCTCAACGCACACGTGGTCGCCGAGTACGGCGTCCCCGTCATCCTCGTCACCGGCGACGACCTGGCCTGCGAGGACGCCCTCGGCTACGCGCCGGAGGCCCGCAAGGTCGCCGTCAAGGACCACGTGTCCCGGTACGCGGCGGTGTGCCGGACCCCGGCCAGGACCGCCGCCGACATCCGGGCCGCCGCCAAGGACGCGACCCGCCTCGCGGTGCGGCACGGACCGGTGACCGGCGGACCGTTCACGATCGCCCTGGAGTTCGACGCGGAACACCTCGCCCTGTCCGCCACCGTCGTCCCCGGCGTCGAGCGGATCGGCGAGCGCAAGGTGGCGTACACCGAAGGGACCATGTACGACGGCATCCGTACCTTCAAGGCGGTCACCACGATCGTCTCGGCCGCGGTGGAGGAGCAGTATGGCTGACCAGCAGGCACTGGACGAGGTCGTCCGGTTCACCTCCGAGCTGATCCGGATCGACACCAGCAACTTCGGCGGCGGCGACTGCCGGGAGCGGCCCGCCGCCGAGTACGCGGCCGAGCAGCTCGCCGGAGCGGGCCTGGAGCCGATCCTCCTGGAGCGCACCGAGGGCCGTACCAACGTCGTCGCCCGGGTCGAGGGCAGCGACCCGGCCGCCGACGCGCTGCTCGTCCACGGCCACCTCGACGTGGTGCCCGCGCAGGCCGCCGACTGGAGCGTCGACCCCTTCTCCGGAGAGGTCCGCGACGGGGTGGTGTGGGGGCGGGGCGCCGTCGACATGAAGAACATGGACGCGATGATCCTGGCGGTGGTGCGCGGCTGGGCCCGCGAGGGCGTACGGCCCCGCCGGGACATCGTGGTCGCCTTCACCGCCGACGAGGAGGCCAGCGCCGTCGACGGCTCCGGGTTCCTCGCCGACCACCACCCCGAACTGTTCGAGGGCTGCACCGAGGGCGTCGGCGAGTCCGGTGCCTTCACCTTCCACGACGGCGGCGGGCGGCAGCTCTACCCCGTCGCCGCCGGGGAGCGCGGCACCGCCTGGCTCAAGCTCACCGCGCGCGGCCGGGCCGGACACGGTTCCAAGGTGAACAAGGAGAACGCGGTCACCCGGCTCGCCGCCGCCATCGCCCGCATCGGCGAGCACACCTGGCCGCCCCGGCTCACCCCCACGGTCAGCGCGGCCCTCACCGAGATCGCCGCGCTCTACGGCATCGAGCCCGACCTGCACGAGGTCGACCTGCTCCTCGACAAGCTCGGCCCCGCCGCCAAGCTGGTCGAGGCCACCGTCCGCAACAGCGCCAACCCGACCATGCTGAACGCCGGTTACAAGGTCAACGTCATCCCCGGGGAGGCCGTCGCCTTCGTCGACGGACGCTATCTGTACGGCACCGAGGACGAGTTCCGCGCCACCCTCGACAGGCTCACGGGACCCGACGTCGACTGGGAGTTCGAGCACCGCGAGGTCGCCCTCCAGGCGCCGCTGGACGCGCCGGTCTACGCCCGGATGCGGGCCGCCGTCGAGGAGTTCGCGCCCGAGGGGCACGTGGTGCCGTACTGCATGTCCGGCGGCACCGACGCGAAGCAGTTCTCCCGGCTGGGCATCGCCGGCTACGGCTTCGCCCCGCTCAGGCTGCCCGAGGGCCTCGACTACCAGGCCCTCTTCCACGGCGTCGACGAACGCGTGCCCGTCGAGGCCCTGCACTTCGGCGTCCAGGTCCTGGACCGCTTCCTGCGCACGGCCTGACCGCGGAGGAGACAGCGTGGAGACGAAGGCGTACGGCTCATGGAGCTCGCCGGTCGACGCGGCCCTGGCCGCGGCGCACGACGGCACCCCCGACTGGGTCGGGTTCGTCGGCGGCGAACCCTGGTGGACCGAACCCCGGCCGGCCGAGGGCGGCCGCCGGACCCTGGTCCGTGGCGACACCCGGGAGTCCGTGCTGCCCGCGCCGTGGAACGTGCGCAGCCGGGTCATCGAGTACGGCGGACACCCCTGGGACGGTGCCGTACCCGTCGACGGCGGCGGGCCGCTGCTGGTCTTCGTGCACTTCGACGACCAGCGCCTGTACCGCTACGAGCCCGGCGGCGAGCCCCGCCCGCTGACCCCGCCGGGGCCCCGCTGGGCCGAACCGCGGCTGCTCCTGGACCGGGGTGAGGTGTGGTGCGTGCTGGAGGAGTCCACCGGCGACGGCCCCTCCGACGTACGGCGGGTGCCCGCCGCCGTACCCCTGGACGGCTCGGCCGCCGACGACCGGGCCGCGGTACGCGAACTCACCGTCGAACGGCACCGGTTCGTGACCGGGCCGCGGCTCTCGCCCGACGGGCGGCGGGCCGCCTGGCTGGCCTGGGACCACCCGCGGATGCCCTGGGACGGCACCGAACTGCTGGTCGGCGAGGTCGGCGACGACGGCCGGCTGCACGCGGTCCGCACGGTCGCGGGCGGACCGCGGGAGTCCGTCGCCCAGGTGGAGTGGGCGGCGGACGGCCGGCTGCTGTACGCGAGCGACCGCGACGGCTGGTGGAACCTCTACCGGGACGGCGTCTCTCCCCGGCCCTCCGGGCGGGAGGACCCCCGACTCGCTTCGCTCTGCCCGCGTGCGGAGGAGTTCGCCGGACCGCTCTGGAGGCTCGGATCCCGCTGGTTCGCGCCGCTGGCCGACGGGCTGATCGCCGTCGTGCACGGCCGCGGACCGACCGTGCTCGGCGTGCTGGACCCGGAGACCGGCGAGGTGGCCGACACCGCGGGACCCTGGGCCGAGTTCGCGCCCACCCTCGCCGTGCACGGCACCCGGGTCGTCGCGGTCGGCGCCGGGCCGCGCACCGCGCCCGAGGTCGTCGAACTCGACACCGCCTCCGGCCGCGCCCGGGTCGTCGGCACCCCGCACCACGACCCCGTCGACCCGGCCTACTACTCCGAGCCACAGGTCCGCACCTTCGCCGGACCGGGCGGCCGCGAGGTGCACGCCTACGTCCACCCGCCCCGCAACCCCGGCCACACCGCACCCGAGGGCGAGCTGCCCCCGTACGTCATCTGGGCGCACGGCGGGCCGACCAGCAGGGCGCCCCTCGTCCTCGACCTCGCGATCGCCTACTTCACCTCCCGGGGCATCGGGGTCGCCGAGGTCGACTACGGCGGCTCCACCGGGTACGGGCGGGAGTACCGGGAGCGGCTGCGCGAACAGTGGGGCGTGGTCGACGTCGAGGACTGCGCGGCCGTCGCGCTCGCCCTCGCCGAGGAGGGCAGCGCCGACCGCGCCCGGCTCGCGATCCGCGGCGGCAGCGCGGGCGGCTGGACCACCGCCGCCTCCCTGACCGGCACCGGCGTCTATGCCTGCGGCACCATCGCCTACCCGGTCCTCGACCTCGTCGGCTGGGGCGCGGGGGAGACCCACGACTTCGAGTCCCAGTACCTGGAGTCCCTGATCGGGCCGCGGGCCGAGGTGCCCGAGCGCTACGCCGAACGGTCGCCCAGCGAGCAGGTGGACCGGCTCACCGCGCCCTTCCTGCTGCTCCAGGGCCTGGACGACGTGATCTGCCCGCCCGCGCAGTGCGAACGCTTCCTGGCCCGGCTGGACGGCCGGGCGGTGCCGCACGCCTACCTCACCTTCGCGGGCGAGGGCCACGGCTTCCGCCGCGCCGAAACCCTGGTCCGCGCCCTGGAGGCCGAACTCGCCCTCTACGCGCAGGTGTTCGGCCTCGACGTGTCGGGGATCCCCGCACTGGAGCTGGTGAAGTGAGCGACGTGATCGCGGCAACCGCATCGAGGTCAGCGGCCGGAGCGGCCTCGGTGAGCGCCTTGACCAGGCCGCCGCGGCTGACCGCCGGTTCACGGGTCGCGGTCGTGGCGCCCAGCGGGCCGGTCGTGGAGGAGCGGCTCCAGGCCGGGCTCGACATCCTGCGCGGCTGGGACCTCGACCCGGTGGTGGCCCCCCATGTCCTGGCGAAGGACGGGGAGTTGGGGTACCTGGCGGGCACGGACGCCGACCGCGCGGCCGACCTCCAGCGGGCCTGGTGCGACCCGTCCGTCTCCGCCGTGCTCTCGGCACGCGGCGGCTACGGCGCCCAGCGCGTCGTCGACCTGCTCGACTGGGAGGCGATGCGGGCCGCCGGGCCGAAGGTGTTCGTCGGCTTCAGCGACGGGACGGTCCTGCACGATGCGTTCGCCACCCGGCTGGGGCTCGCCACCCTGTACGGGCCGGTGGCCGCGGGCGTGGACTTCGTCAAGAGCACCGGGGCCCAGGAGCATCTGCGGGCCACCCTGTTCGCCCCGGAGACGGTCCGCACGATCACCTCCCGGGGCACCACGCTGGTCCCCGGCCGGGCCACGGGCGTCACCGTCGGCGGCTGCCTGCGGATGCTCGCCACCGGTCTCGGCACCCCGGGCACCCACCCCGGCGTGCGCGGCGGGCTGCTCCTCCTGGAGGACGTGGGCGAGCAGCCGTACAGCCTCGACCGCAGCCTCACCCAGCTGCTGCGGTCCGGCTGGCTCGACGGCGTCGCCGGGATCCTGCTCGGGTCCTGGGACCGCTGCGGGCCGTACGAGAGGGTACGGGCGACACTCGCCGACCGGCTCGGCGGGCTCGGGGTGCCGGTGGCGGAGGAGTTCGGGTTCGGGCACTGCGCGGCCGCCCTGACGGTCCCGCTGGGGGTGACCGCGGAACTCGACGCCGACGCGGGCACCCTGACCCTGGCCGGGCCGGCGCTGTGCTGACCGCCCACCGGACGGCCGGGGCGGCGCGTAGGGTGACGGGATGCCGCACACCGCTTCCCGCTATCTCGCCGAGGGCCCCCGCGTGGGCATCCGCCACTTCAGCTACGAGGACGGCGCCGAGTTCATCGCCCGGGCCCGGGAGAGCAAGGATCTGCACCAGCCCTGGCTGTTCCCGCCCACCACGGACGCCGCCTACGCCGGTTACGCGGGGCGGCTGATCGAGGACCGCACCAAGGCCGGTTTCCTGGTGTGCGAGAAGGACGCCGACGGTGCCATCGCCGGGTTCATCAACATCAACAACATCGTCGAGGGCGGATTCCAGTGCGGTGCCCTCGGCTACGGCGTGTTCGCGCACGCGGCCGGGCGCGGACTGATGCGGGAGGCCATGGGGCTGGTCGTCGACCACGCCTTCGGGGCGATGCGCCTGCACCGCCTCGAGATCAACGCCCAGCCCGGCAACGCCGCGTCCATCGCGCTCGCGCGCGGTGCCGGCTTCCGCCTGGAGGGCTTCTCCCCGAACATGATCTACATCGACGGCGCCTGGCGCGACCACGAACGGTGGGCGATCACGGCGGAGATGCGCACGGACGGCTGACGGCCTTTGCGCAATCCTGACCCGTAGCTCCCCTGGCCGACTCACCGCGGGCCGGGTTCCATGGTGATCGTGACGAGGATCCGACGTGAGGTACTGACCCTGCCGGCGGCGGAGCTGGGCCCGGACAACCCGCTGCCCCCGCTCCGCCTCCTCGAAGACGGGGGCACCGCCCACGCCCTTCAGGCGGTGGGGGACCTCGGCGTCGACGAGCGCGAACCCGACGGCCTGCCAAGGGAGATGGCCCGGGGGATCGGCTACGGACAGCTGCGCAGCCTCCTGCCGGTCCGGATCCGCGACGGCTACGGCAGGACCCGCGAGCCCCGTGCCCTGGACGCCCTCGTGATCGAGAACGACCGGCTGCGCGCCACCGTCCTGCCCGGTCTCGGCGGCCGGGTCGGCTCCCTCGTCCACCTCCCCACGGGCCGCGAACTCCTCTACCGCAACCCGGTGTTCCAGCCCGCCAACCTGGCCCTCAACGGCGCCTGGTACGCCGGCGGGATCGAGTGGAACATCGGCGCCACCGGCCACACCACCCTCTCCTGCGCGCCCCTGCACGCGGCCCGTGTCCCAGCCCCCGACGGCGGTGAGATGCTGCGTCTGTGGGAATGGGAGCGGCTGCGTGACCTGCCCTTCCAGGTCGACCTCTGGCTGCCGGACGGCTCCGACTTCCTGTACGCCGGGGTCCGCGTGCGCAACCCGCACGAGCACCCCGTGCCGCTCTACTGGTGGTCCAGCACGGCCGTCCCCGAGGACCGCCGGATCGCCGTACCGGCCAAGGAGGCCTGGGAGTTCGGACCCGAGCGGCGGCTGCGCCGGGTGCCCGTCCCGTCGTACGACGCCCGGCACCCCTGGGCCACCGACTGGTTCTACGACATCCCGCAGGAGCGGCGCCGCTGGATCGCCGCGCTGGACGCGGACGGACACGGACTGGTGCAGACCTCCACCGACGAACTGCGCGGCCGGAAACAGTTCGTGTGGGGCTCCGGGCCCGGCGGCCGGCGCTGGCAGGAGTGGCTCGGCGCGTCCGGCACCGGCGGCTACCAGGAGATCCAGGCCGGGCTCGCCCGCACCCAGCTGGAACACGTCCGGCTCGACGCGGGCGACGAGGTGTCCTGGCTGGAGGCCTACGGGCCGCTGACGGCCCGCCCCGAGAAAGCCGGGGAGGCGCTGGAGGCCGTCCTGCCGCGCGCCGCACTCGACGCCGCCCGTGCCGCCTGGCAGCCGTACGCCGACGCCGAACCCGGCGAACTCCTCGCCACCGGCTCCGGCTGGGGCGCCCTCGAAGTGCTGCGCGCGGACCGGAAGCTGCCCGGCACGCCGTTCGCCGAGTCGACGCTGGGCGAGGAACAGGAGCCCTGGCACGAGCTGTTGCGCACCGGCACGCTGCCCGAACCCCGCCGGGTACGGCCGCCGGGGCCGACGCTGGTCGCCCCGCACTGGCGGGACATGCTGGAGACGGCCCCCGCCACCCCGCACACCGAGTACCACCTCGGCGTGGCCCAGTGGCACGCCGGGGACCGCGCCCAGGCCGTCCGCAGCTGGGAACGCGGCCTCCAGCTCGCGCCGTCCCTGTGGCCGTTGCTGCGCTGTCTCGCCGTCGCGGACCAGGAGTACGGGCATCACGAGCGGGCCGCCGAGCGGTACGCCGACGCCTTCGACGACCTGTGCCGGGAACGCCGTGACGACGGCGAGACCTGGACGGCGGCCTGCGCGGCGCTCGGCCGCGAGGCCCTGGAAGCGCTGCTGCGGGTACGGCGGGTCGCGGACGCCCGCGCCGTGTGGGAGGCGCTGCTGCCCGCGACCCGGGAGCGGGGCCGGTTCCGGCTCCTGGAGGCGGAGCTGCTGCTCGCGGAGGGACGGCCGCGGGCCGCCCGGGCCGTGTTCGACAGCGGCTTCGAGGTCGCCGACCTGCGGGAGGGCGCGGACGTCGTCGACCGGTTGTGGGCGCGGCTCGGCGACGAGCCGCTGCCCGGCCGGTACGACTTCCGCCTGCGGCCGCCCGGCCCCTGATCAGGCCTGGTGCTGGTCGACGTACTCGAAGATCGAGCCGTCCGGGTGCATCGCGAGCAGGTTGCGGCCGGCCGGTGTCGGCACCGGTCCCGCGATGATCTGCGCGCCGAGGCCGCTGAGCAGCCGGTGCGCCTCCGTGACGTCCTTGACCGCGATGGTCGCGGACACCTTGCGCAGCACCTCCAGCTCCGCCTCCGGGCCGCTCATCAGAAGGAACGAGCCGACCGCGGCGACCTGGACGCCGCCGCGTTCGAACCGGCTGGCCCTGCCGCCGGAGAGACGTTCGTAGAACGGGATCGCGGTATCGAGGTCGTCGACGCAGATGCGCAGGGAGGCGCCCAGAATCTCCATGCGACGAGCCTAGTTGGCGTCGGGCGCGATGGTGCCACCTCCGGTGGTCCCCTGTTACTGCGATTCGGGTCCGGGTACCCGCCCCCCATGGACCACATCGACCATCTGGACCATCTGGACAAGGAGCTCGTCGACGAACTGGCGCAGGTCGCACGCGAGACCGTCCGCGACGAACTGCGCGAACAGGGCCGCAAGCGGCGGCGCACGGCGGCCCTGTACGCGGCCTCCGGCGCGGTCGCCCTGTACGCGGGGGCCGCGGTCGCGCTGGCCGTGGGGCTGGCACTGGCGATCGTGCTGCCCGGCTGGGCCGCGGCGCTGGTCACCGCGGTGCTCCTCGGCGCGGTCGCCGCTCTGCTGCGGGAGGCGGGCCGCCCCAAGGGCCCGCGGGCCCCGCACCCGATGGCGGGCGCCACGACACCCGGGGACCCGCGGAGCGGCACCGGACTGCCGTACCCGCCGATGCCGACCGAGCCGCCGGCCACACCCGGCACGGACGGCGGCACACCGCCGCGGCGCGTCTGACCCGCGCCCGACCCGCCCTGACACAGTGAGCCCGCCCTGACCCAGTGAGACAGGGGGCCGCGGGCCGTTCGGCGGGCGCGGTACGACCGCCCCGCCTACGGTTACGTGGGAGGCCTCGGACCCGGCCCGCACCCCGGGCTGCGCGCCGTGAGCGGCCGGCACCGGACGGTGACCGCCGGGCCGGTTCCGCGCGGGGAGTGCGGACCCGCGGGGGACGGGTACCCGGGTCCGTGCCGGACACCCCCGGAAGGAGCCCCATGAACACCGCCGAACTCGTAGAACTCGCCCAGCAGTTGCGCGTGGACAGCGTACGGGCGGCCGCCGCTGCCGAGTCCGGGCATCCGACCTCGTCGATGTCCGCCGCCGATGTGATGGCGGTCCTGCTCGCCCGCCATCTGCGCTACGACTTCGACCAGCCCACCCACCCCGGCAACGACCGCTTCATCCTCTCCAAGGGACACGCCTCCCCACTGCTCTACGCCGCGTACAAGGCGGCCGGCGCCATCGACGACGCCGAACTGCTCACCTTCCGCAAGCTCGGCAGCCACCTGGAGGGGCACCCCACACCGCGCCGGCTGCCCTGGGTCGAGACGGCCACCGGCTCCCTCGGCCAGGGCCTGCCCGTCGGCGTCGGCATCGCCCTCTCCGGGAAGCGGCTGGAACACGGCCGCTACCGGGTCTGGGTGCTGTGCGGGGACAGCGAGCTGGCGGAGGGCTCCGTCTGGGAGGCCGCCGAGCACGCCGGGTACGAGCATCTCGACAACCTCACCGTGATCGTGGACGTCAACCGGCTCGGCCAGCGCGGCCCCACCCGGCACGGCCACGACCTCGACGCCTACGCGCGCCGCTTCCAGGCCTTCGGCTGGCACACCGTGGAGATCGACGGCCACGACGTGGACGCCGTCGACCGCGCCTGCGGCGAGGCCGCGTCCACCGCGGGCCAGCCCACCGTGATCCTCGCCCGCACCCGCAAGGGCCGGGGGGTCGCCGCCGTCGAGGACCGCGAGGGCATGCACGGCAAGCCGCTGCCGGACGCCGAGGAGGCCATCGCCGAACTGGGCGGTCAGCGTGACCTGCGCGTCCACGTGAAGGAGCCCCCGGCGGCCCGCGCGCCGCACTCCGCGTCCACCGGACCGCTGGAACTGCCGCGCTACGACAAGGGGGACGAGGTCCCCACCCGTGACGCCTTCGGCAAGGCACTCGTCGCGCTCGGCCGCGCCCGCGCCGACGTCGTCGCACTGGACGGCGAGGTCGGCGACTCCACCAGGACCGAGCTCTTCGGCAAGGAACACCCCGACCGCTACTTCGAGTTCTACATCGCCGAACAGCAACTCGTCGCAGGCGCCGTCGGCATGGCCACCCGCGGCTGGGTGCCGTACGCCTCGACCTTCGCCGCCTTCCTCACCCGCGCCCACGACTTCGTGCGGATGGCCTCGATCAGCGGCAGCGGCATCAACCTGGTCGGCTCGCACGCGGGCTCGGCGATCGGGCAGGACGGGCCCTCGCAGATGGGCCTGGAGGACCTGGCGATGTTCCGCTCGGTGTACGGCTCGACCGTGCTGTACCCGTGCGACGCCAACCAGACCGCCAAGCTCGTCGCGACCATGGCGGATCTCGACGGCATCCGCTACCTGCGCACCTCGCGCGGCGCCGCCCCGGTGATCTACGGCCCGGACGAGGAGTTCCCGGTCGGCGGCAGCAAGGTGCTGCGCTCCTCCGACGAGGACCGGCTGACCGTGGTCGCCGCCGGGGTCACCCTGCACGAGGCACTGAAGGCCGCCGACGCGCTCGCCGAGGACGGCATCCGGATCCGGGTCGTCGACCTGTACTCCGTCAAGCCCGTCGACCGGCGCACCCTGTACCGCGCGGCCGAGGAGACCGGCTGTCTGCTCACCGTCGAGGACCACCACGAGGAGGGCGGGCTCGGCGACGCGGTCGCGGAGGCGTTCGGGGACGGCAGGCCGGTGCCGCGCCTGGTCCGGCTCGCCGTACGGACCATGCCGGGGTCGGCCGCGCCCGACCAGCAGCTGCACGCCGCCGGCATCGACGCCGAGGCGATCGCGGCGGCCGGGCGGCTGCTCGTCGAGGAGGCGGTCGTGCGGTGACCGGCGGCGAGCGGCGGCCGGTACGGGCCGGCCGCCGCACCGTGGAGGTGCACCGCCCCGGCAAGGTCCTGTTCCCCGGCGGTGACGGGGCGCCCGAGTACACGAAGGCCGACCTGGTGGAGTACTACAGGTCGGTCGCGCCCTTCCTGCTGCCGCAGCTGCGCGGCCGCCCGCTGATGCTGGAGCGGTACCCGGACGGCCTGGACGGGCCCCGGTTCATGCAGAAGAACACCCCGGACCACTACCCGGAGTGGATCGAGCGGGCCGAGGTCGCCAAGGAGGGCGGCACGGTCACCCATGTGGTCTGCGACGACACCGCCACCCTCGTCTACCTCGCCGACCAGGCCTGTCTCACCCTGCACCGCTGGCTGTCGCGGGCCACGGCACCCGACCGCCCCGACCGCCTGGTGCTGGACCTGGACCCGGCCGGCGAGGACTTCGCCGCGGTACGGGAGACCGCCGGCTGGGCCCGCGACCTGCTGGACCGGCTGGGGCTGCCGTCGGCACCGATGACCACCGGCTCCCGCGGGGTCCACCTCGTCGTGCCGCTGAACGGCCGGCACCACTTCGACGAGGTCCGCGCCTTCGCCCGCGACCTCGCCGAACTGCTCGCCGCCGAGCACCCCGACCGGCTCACCACCGCCGTCCGCAAGGAGGAACGCGGTGACCGGCTCTTCCTGGACATGGGGCGCAACGCCTACGCGCAGACCGCCGTGGCCCCCTACACGGTGCGGGCCAGGCCCGGAGCCCCCGTCGCCGTACCCCTCACCTGGGACCAGCTCGCCGATCCCGCCGTCGACGCCCGCCGCTGGACGATCGCCGACGCCGCCGACCAGGCCCGGACCGGCCCCTGGGCCGAGGTGCCCGGCCGGGGCAGGGCGCTGGGTCCGGCCCGGCGCAGGCTGGACGCGCTACGGAAAGAGGCCGTCCGACCGCGCAGCGTGTCCGGGTGAATGTGAAGGTTTGAGCGGGGTACCTCCGGCCACTCGGACAGAGAGGTGGCCATGACGAACACACACGACACGTCAGAGACACACGATTCACGCCAGGAACGCAACCACGACAAGGAACCCCACGCGGCCGCGCAGAACCGGCCGGGCCCCATGGACGTACTGCGTCAGGCACGCTCCCAGCTCACCGAACTCACCGGCATGGTCGCCGAGTCGGTGTCGTCCTTCGAACAGACGGAGGACGGCTGGGCGTTGGAGGTCGAGGTGCTCGAGCTCCAGAGGGTGCCCGACACGATGAGCCTGATGGCGAGCTACCAGGTCGAACTCGACCCGCAGGGGCAGCTCACCGGGTACCGGCGGGTCCGCCGCTACGAGCGCGGACGTGCCGACGCCAGGCCGGGCGGCCGTTAGGCCGCTTCACCCGCGACCACGGACGGTTCCCACGACAAGGAGGTCGGACAGGCATGACCGTAGTACCCGCACAGCAGACCGGCGGAGGCGGCTCCAGCGGCCTCTACGACGTGCTCGAACTCGTTCTCGACCGAGGACTGGTCATCGACGCGTTCGTGCGGGTCTCTCTCGTCGGCATCGAGATCCTGAAGATCGACGTGCGGGTCGTCGTCGCCAGCGTGGACACCTATCTGCGCTTCGCCGAGGCCTGCAACCGGCTCGACCTGGAGTCGGGCCCCAACAAGAGCCCCGGGCTGCCCGAGATCGTCGGTGAGGTCACCGAGTCCGGCGCCCGCGGAAAGTCCAAGGGCGCGCTGTCCGGCGCCGCGCAGACCATCTCCGACGCCTTCCAGCAGGCCCGCGACGAGCACTCGGGTGAGACCGAGTCCCGGCCGCGTGCGCGCAAGTCGACCGCGTCCCGCCGGAAGGAGGAGCAGGAGTGAGTACGTACGTCTACGGCATCACGGCCGCGGCACACCCCTCCCTGCCCGAGGGCATGGGCGGGGTGGGCGACCCGCCGTGCCCGGTCCGAGTGATCACCGAGGGTGAGCTGTCCGCGGTGGTCAGTGAGGCCCCCGAAGGGCTGCGGCCCAAGCGCCGGGACCTCCTCGCCCATCAGAACGTGCTGGCCGAGGCGGGTGGCGGGGGCTGCGTGCTGCCGATGCGGTTCGGCAGCGTCGCCCCGGACGACCAGACCGTCGCGGGCGTGCTCGCCGAACGCGCCGACCACTATCTGGAACGGCTGCGCACGCTCGACGGCAGGGTCGAGTACAACGTCAAGGCCAGCCACATCGAGGACGCCGTGCTGCATCGCGTGATGTCCGAGAACGCGGACCTGCGCGCCCTCGCCGAGTCCAACCGGCGGTCCGGCGGCGGAAGCTACGAGAGCCGGCTCCAGCTCGGCGAGATGGTGGCGGCCGCCGTCCAGGCCCGGGAGGCCGAGGACGCGGGGGAGCTGGAGCGGGCACTGGCGCCCAAGGCCGCGGCCGTGAGCGTGGGCCCCGAGTCGACGGGCTGGCTCGCCAACCTGTCGTTCCTGGTGGACCGGGACGAGGCCGAGAAGTTCATCGCCGAGGTCGACCGGCTGCGCAGCAGCCATCCGCACCTCGACGTGCGGATCAACGGCCCGCTGCCGCCGTACAGCTTTGTCGAACCCGGGCCCTCCGAGCCCGCGGGCACCATCGCCGGCGGTGCGGAGGGCGGTCAGGAGTAAGGCTCATGGGACTCGTCACGGAGCTGCTGCTCCTGCCGTTCGCGCCGGTGCGGGGCAGCGCCTGGGTCATCGAGCAGGTGGTGAACGAGGCGGAGCGGATCTACTACGACCCCGCAACCGTCCGGGCCGAACTGGGCCGGCTGGAAGAGCGGCTGGAGGCCGGCGAGATCGACGAGGAGGAGTTCGACCGGGCCGAGGACGAACTCCTCGACCGGCTGGAGACCGCCCTGCGCACTGACGCGGGGCACGGCAATGGGACGCATATATGAATCGCATGGGACTGGGCCTCGCGATCGGGGCCGGATATCTCCTGGGCAGGACCAAGAAGCTCAAAATGGCCGTCGCCGTGGGTTCGGTGGTGGCGGGCAAGCGGCTGAACCTGGGCCCGAAGGCCCTGCTGGACCTCGCCAACCAGCAACTGCGGGCCAACCCGCAGTTCAAGGAGATAGGCGACCAGTTGCGCCAGGACCTGCGCGGGGTCGGCAAGGCCGCCTCCGGCGCCATGGTCGAACGCCAGCTGGACGCCTTCACCAACCGGCTGCACGGCCGTACGGAACAGGTGCGCGACCAGCTGGCCGGCGTCGTACCGGACGCCGGTGACGTCGGCCTCGGCGGCGGCCGGTCCGACAAGGACGCCGAGGACGCCGAGGACACCACGGACGAGGACGCCACGGACGCCACGGACGAGGACACCTCGGACGAGGACACCGAGGCGGAGAACGGCAGGTCCGAGGACGACGAGTCCGAGGACGACGGGTCCGAGGACGACGCCGGGGACGGGCGCGGCCGCCAGGACAAGGCGCCCGCGAAGAAGGCGGCGAAGAAGGCTCCGGCCAAGCAGGCCGCGGCGAAGAAGGCGCCCGCCAAGAAGGCGCCCGCCAAGAAGGCTCCGGCCAGGAAGGCGCCCGCCAAGAAGGCCGCACAGGGCCGCGCCGCCGCCAAGAAGACGGCCGGCCGTGCCCGGCCGAAGGGAGGCGGTGACCGATGAACACCGGACCGATCGGCGACACGGCCCGCTCCGAGGCCGTCGAACGCCTGAAGGCGGAAGTGCAGGAGTACCTCGCCGCCCAGGCCCAGCGCCTGCTGGTGGGCGCGGGGACCAAGCTCGGCGAGGCCACGGGCAAGCTCACCGACATCGCCGAGGGCAACAGCCCCGGCTTCGGCAAGCTCGCCCTCGACGCAGGCCGCAAGGTCGCCGAGGGCAAGGGGCCGGTGCGTTCCGCCCTGGAACTCGGCCTCTCCCACGCCAAGGACACCGTCATGGACAAGGTGAAGAACCTGGGGGGCGGTAAGGGCAAGGGGAAGGGCAAGGGCTCGGGGCAGAAGCCGACCGTCATCATCGAATCCGTCGACGTCGGCGTCCCGGTGCGCACGGCCTACGACCAGTGGACCCGCTACCAGGACTTCAGCACCTTCGCCAAGGGCGTCAAGAGCGCCGGCCGGGCCGACGACACCACGTCGGACTGGCAGGGGAAGATCTGGTGGTCCAGCCGCAGCTGGAAGGGGAAGACGCTCGAGCAGGTCCCCGACTACCGCATCCAGTGGTCGTCGGAGGGCGCCAAGGGCACCCACAAGGGCGTCGTGACCTTCCACCGGCTCGACGACAACCTCACCCGCATCCTGCTGGTGATCGAGTACTACCCCAGCGGCTTCTTCGAGAAGACCGCCAACATCTGGCGCGCCTCCGGCCGCCGAGCCCGGCTCGACCTCAAGCACTACGCCCGCCACATCTCCATGAAGGGAGAGGTGGACGACGGCTGGCGCGGCGAGATCCGCGACGGCGAGGTCGTCGTGAGCCACGAGGACGCCCTGGCCGAGGAGGAGAACGCCGAGGACGAGAACGCCGAGGGGCAGGACGAGGAGTCCTACGAGGGCGAGGAACCCTACGACGAGGCGGAGGAGGGCCCGGAGGAGGACGATGAGGAGGAGACCGAAGAGTCCGACGAGTCCGGGGAGCCCGAGGAGTACGAGGCCGAGGACGACGAGGACTACGAGGAGGACGAGGAGGGCGAGGAGGAACCCGAGGACGAGCTGGAGGACGAGGAGGAGTACGCCGAGTCCGGGAGCCGTCGATGACGATGGCCGGTCGGCTGCCCGAGCCGTACGGACGTGACGGCGGCGGGGCGAACCTCGCCGACATCCTGGAGCGCGTCCTCGACAAGGGCATCGTGATCGCCGGCGACATCAGGATCAACCTGCTCGACATCGAACTGCTCACCATCAAGCTTCGCCTGGTCGTCGCCTCCGTCGACCGGGCGAAGGAGATGGGCATCGACTGGTGGGAGCACGACCCGGAGCTGTCCACCCGGGCCCGGAGCGACCAGCTCACCAGGGAGAACCACGAGCTGCGGGAGCGGCTCGCGGCCCTGGAGGCGCTGGAGGCGGGCCGCGGACAGCACCAGAAGGAGGACGGATGACCGCTCAGGGCGGACTCCGCTACGTCTACGCCGTCTGCCGGCCCTTCGAGGCGGCCCTTCAGGCCCAGCTCACCGGCGTGGGCGGCACCCCGCCGGGGCTGCTCAGGCACCACGGCCTGGTCGCCGTCGTCAGTACGGTCCCCGAACGGGACTTCTCCGAGGCGTCGCTGCGCGACCATCTGGAGGACCTGGACTGGCTCGCCGCGACCGCCCGGGCCCACCAGGGCGTGATCGACGCGCTCACCACGGTGACCACCCCGCTGCCGCTCCGGCTCGCCACCGTCTTCCGGGACGACAGCGGCGTACGGACCATGATGGAGAGCCGCGAGGAGGACTTCCTGCATACCCTCGACCGGCTCGAAGGCCGCGTCGAGTGGGGTGTGAAGCTGTACGCCGAGGCGTCGGAGCCCGAGCGGCCGCCGACGCCCGCCGGGCGGCCCGCCAGCGGTCGTGACTACCTGCGGCAGCGGCGGTCACGGACCCGTGAGCACGAGGAGAAATGGCAGGCCGCCGAGGAATTCGCCCGTTCGCTGCACGAGCGTCTCTCCGAGCGTGCCGAGGACTCCCGGCTGCATCCGCCGCAGAACGCCACGCTGTCCGGGGTCTCCGGGCAGAACCTGCTCAACGCCGCTTATCTGGTGCGGCGCGCGGATTCCGAGGAATTCGTGGAACTGGTCGACCGTACGAAGGACGAGGCGCCGGGAATGCGCGTGGAACTCACCGGGCCCTGGGCCGCCTACTCCTTCACCGAACCCGTGGAGGCGACGCGGCGGGAGGAGTCCCGGTGACCGTCGTCGAACGCCGTGAGGTCGCCCTGGTCGACCTGCTCGACCGGCTGCTGGCCGGCGGGGTCGTCATCACCGGCGACATCACCCTGCGCATCGCGGACGTCGACCTCGTCCGCATCGACCTCAACGCGCTGATCAGCTCGGTCAACGCCCAAGTGCCCGCACCCTGGGGGGAGCCGACGTGAGCGAGCAGCGCAACCGGATGGACCTCGACCCGGACACGGTCGAGCGCGATCTGGTGAAACTCGTGCTGACGGTCGTGGAACTGCTGCGCCAGCTGATGGAACGGCAGGCGCTGCGCCGCTTCGACACCGGGGACCTCACCGAGCAGCAGGAGGAGCGGATCGGTCTCACCCTGATGCTCCTGGAGGACCGCATGGCCGAGCTGCGGGACCGGTACGGGCTGCGGCCCGAGGACCTGAATCTGGACCTCGGGCCGCTGGGACCACTACTGCCGCGCCGGTGACCCGGCCGCCGTCGGCGGCATCACCACCTGTACCAGCGGCCCCTGCCGCCGGCGCCGGTGGTGCCACGTACCAGGAATCCGAGCAGCCACACCACCAGGACGGCCAGCGCGATCCACCAGAGCACTTTCACCGCGAATCCGGCGCCGAAGAGAATCAGCACCAGAAGCAGGACCAGCAGAATGGGAACCATAGTCTGAACCTCCTGCGACCCGGGTTTCCGGAAATGCCGGAATCAGGCTCACTTACGGCAGAGAATCTCTCCGTGCAGGACGGCGAACCAGCCGTCCTCCTGTTCCGCCCACTCCCGCCAGGCCGCCGAGATCGCCCGCAGTTCCGCGGTGGTCGCGTGACCGCCCTCCGTGGCCCGCTCCGCATAGGCCGAGGCGACCGTACGGTCCGCCCACAGCCCGCCCCACCACTGCCGTTCCTCCGTCGTGCTGTACGTCCAGGTGCCGGAGGTGGCCGTGATGCCGGTGAGTCCCGCCGCCAGCGCCCACGACTTCAGCCGCCGCCCGGCGTCCGGCTCGCCCCCGTTGGCCCGCGCCACCCGCCGGTACAGGGCCAGCCAGTCGTCCAGGCCGGGTACCGGCGGGTACCAGGTCATCGCCGCGTAGTCCGAGTCGCGTACGGCGATGAGACCGCCCGGCTTGGTGACCCGGCGCATCTCGCGCAGCGCCTGCACCGGGTCACCCACGTGCTGGAGCACCTGGTGGGCGTGGACCACGCAGAAGGTGTCGTCCGGGTAGTCCAGCGCGTGCACGTCGGCTACCGCGAAGTCCACGTTCGCCAGGCCGCGCGCGGCGGCGGTCGCCCGGGCCTGCTCCAGGATGTCCGGCGCCCGGTCGACACCGGTGACCTGCCCGTCCGGGACCAGCTCCGCCAGGTCGGCGGTGATCGTCCCGGGACCGCAGCCGATGTCCAGGATCCGCATGTGCGGCTTCAGTGAGCCGAGCAGGTAGCCGGCGGAGTTGGCGGCGGTGCGCCAGGTGTGGGAACGCAGCACCGACTCGTGGTGCCCGTGCGTGTAGACAGCGGTCTCCTGCGGCTTCGACATGGCCCAACCCCTTCGCGTCACACCGGCGGACGGGGCCGGACGACCCCGTCCCGCGGTGTTCATGACGCTACGCCCGCATGCCGAATGATGAGACCCGCGTTTTACTATGTGGACTGACGGTCCATCAGGACTGCTCGCGGATCAGGGCAGGGGCCGGTACACGGTCAGCGCCTCCGGCAGCTTCTCCACGGTCATCTCGCCGGACACGTCGATCACCTCGCCGTCGTAGGCGAGCGGGGTACCGGCCGCGATGCCGGTCAGGCTCAGCCGCCTGACCCGGGCCTCGGCATGCGCGGGGGAGCGGGTCAGCGGGCCGGCGAGGGCGGCGGAGAGCAGCCGCAGCGCGGGGTGCCGGCCGCCGTGCACCACCCGCACGTCGAGCTGCCCGTCGGCCAGGTCGGTGCGGCGGCCCGGGGCCAGCCCCATCCGGCGGTAGTGACAGTTGCCGACGAACAGCAGCCACAACGGATGTGTCTCGCCGCGCAGTTCGACCTTCAGCGGATGCCGGTCCGTGCGCAGCACCCGCACCGCGGCCAGCACCTCGGCGGGCCAGCTGCCGATCCGGTGCGCCCACAGCTCCCGCTCCCGGACCAGCTCCGGATAGACGCCCAGGCTCAGGGTGTTCAGGAAGATGCCCCGACGCTCACCGGCGGTGAAACGGCCCACGTCCACCCGGACCGCCGCGCCCTCGCGCACCGCCCGGGCGAGACCCCGGCCGTCCTCCACGCTCAGGTCGTAGGCGAAGTGGTTGAGGGTGCCGCCGGGCAGCACCGCGAGCGGCAGTCCGTGGCGCAGGGCGGTGGCGGCGGCCGCGTTCACCGTACCGTCGCCTCCGCACACCCCGAGCGCGCTGGCCCGTACCGCTGCCTTCTCCAACTCGGCCTTCACATCGGCGGGTTCGCACTCCACCAGCTCCGCGTCCGGCAGCTCGTCGCGCAGTGCCTGCACCCGGTCGGAGCTGCCCGAGGCCCGGTTGGCGACGACCACCAGACCCTCCCCGCCGGGCAGCGCCGGGGCCTTCGCGAGCGGCCGGGGCGGCGGGCCGGTCTGCGCCCGGGTCGGCACCAGCGCACGGACGGCGAACGCGGCACCCACACCGAGCGCGGCGCCCGCGAGCACATCGCTCGGGAAGTGCACGCCCGTGTACACCCGGGACATGGCGACGGAGAACGCCACCGGCGCCACCACCGCGCCCCAGCCCGGGGACTCCAGGGCCACACCGGCCGCGAAGGCCGCCGCCGACGCGGCGTGCCCGGACGGGAACGAGGTGGTGATGGGCTGCCGCTTCAGCTGCCGGGCCGCCGGGACCGGGTCGAGCCGCGGCCGCGGCCGGCGCACCGAGCGCTTGCCCAGCGTGTTGATGGTGAGCGAGGCCAGGGAGAGCGAGGCCAGGCCGCGGGCGGCCGCCCGGCGGGCCCGCGGAGTGCGGGACGCGGCCACCGCGGCGGCCGCCGCGAACCACAGCACCCCGTGGTTGGCGCTGCGGCTCAGCCGGGGGAGCACCGGCTCGGCGAACGGCCAGTTCCGCTCGGCGGCCACCTCGAACAGCCGGGAGTCGAGGGCGAGCAGCCGGTCACGCAGCGCGTGCCGGCCGGGCTTCGGGACGGTCAGGTCGACATCTGGGCTCATGGGGGTCCGGTTACCCTGAAGTGGCTGTTTCCTGCCCGCACGCGGTGCGGTCGAGTGAGAAGTGAGAGGAAACCCCGGATGCGCCTGCTCCTCATACGCCACGGGCAGACCCCGGCCAACGTCGACTACCTGCTCGACACCGCGGTTCCGGGGCCCGGTCTGACCGCCCTCGGCGAACGGCAGGCGGCGGCCCTTCCCGCGGCCCTCGCCGACGAGGACATCGAGGCGCTCTACGTCTCCACCCTGACCCGCACCCGGCTCACCGCGGCCCCGCTGGCCGCCGCCCGCGGTCTCGAACCGATCGTCCGCGACGGGATCCGCGAGGTGTCCGCCGGTGACCTGGAGATGCTGCCCGGCCACTCCGGGGCTGGCGAGGAGTACATGCGGACCGTGTTCGCGTGGGCGGCCGGCGACACGGGGCTGCGCATGCCGGGCGGCGAGACCGGCACGGAGGCGCTGGGCCGCTACGACGCGGTGGTCGCGGAGGCGTTCGCGAGCGGGGCCGGTACGGTCGCGATGATCAGCCACGGCGCCGCGATCCGCCTGTGGACGGCGGCCCGCGCGGTCAACGTCGACGTCCCCTACGCCGCGTCCCGGCCCCTCGACAACACCGGCGTGGTGATCCTGGAGGGCTCCCCGGCGGACGGCTGGAAGGCGCTGTCCTGGGAGGGGGCCGTGGTGGAACCGACAGGGGCGAGCGGGCCGACGGGCGAGGTGGTGGGGGGCGTCGCCGAGTGACCCAGGGTGCGGCCCGGTGGGGGCTGGTCGCGCAGTTCCCCGCGCCCCTGAAGGGGCGCCGAGTGGACGCCCCTGAAAGGGGCGCGGGGAACTGCGCGGGCAACCACCGCGCACCCGCACTCGAAGAACCGCCCGGATAACGGTTTGCCCCGCCCCCGGTGGGCCCCGCAGAATCCCTGACCATGGGACATCTGGAAGCCGCGCACCTCGAGTACTACCTCCCCGACGGGAGGGCGCTGCTCGGCGACGTCTCCTTCCGGGTCGGTGAGGGCACCGCCGTCGCCCTGGTCGGCCCCAACGGCGCCGGCAAGACCACCCTGCTCCGGCTGATCTCCGGCGAGCTGAAGCCGCACGCCGGCACGGTCACCGTGAGCGGCGGCCTCGGCGTGATGCGCCAGTTCGTGGGCTCCGTACGCGACGAGACGACTGTGCGCGACCTCCTCGTGTCGGTCGCGCCGCTCGGCATCCAGCAGGCTGCGCGGGCCGTCGACAAGGCCGAGCACGCCATCATGACCGTCGACGACGAGGCCGCCCAGCTGCACTACGCGCAGGCCCTCGCCGACTGGGCCGAGGTACGCGGCTACGAGCACGAGACGCTGTGGGACATGTGCACCACGGCCGCGCTCGGGGTGCCGTACGAGAAGGCGCAGTGGCGGCAGGTCCGTACGCTCTCCGGCGGCGAGCAGAAGCGGCTGGTGCTGGAGGCGCTGTTCCGGGGCGCCGACGAGGTGCTGCTCCTCGACGAACCGGACAACTACCTGGACGTCCCCGGCAAGCGCTGGCTGGAGCAGCAGCTGAAGGAGACCCGCAAGACGGTCCTGTTCGTCTCCCACGACCGCGAACTCCTCTCCCTGGCCGCCGAGAAGATCGTCTCCGTGGAGCCCTCGCCCACCGGAGCCGACGCCTGGGTGCACGGCGCCGGGTTCGCCACCTACCACGAGGCGCGCCGCGAACGCTTCGCCCGTTTCGAGGAGTTGCGCCGCCGCTGGGACGAGAAGCACGCCCAGCTGAAGAAGCTGGTCCTGACCCTCCGTCAGGCGGCCGCGGTCTCCCACGAGATGGCGTCCCGGTACGCGGCGGCGCAGACCCGGCTCCGCAAGTTCGAAGAGGCCGGACCGCCCCCGGAGCCGCCGCGCGAGCAGGACATCAGGATGCGCATCAAGGGCGGCCGTACCGGCGTCCGCGCCGTCACCTGTGAACAGCTCGAACTCACCGGCCTGATGAAGCCGTTCGACCTGGAGGTCTTCTACGGCGAACGGGTCGCCGTGCTCGGTTCCAACGGCTCCGGCAAGTCGCACTTCCTGCGGCTGCTGGCCGGCGAGGACGTGGCGCACACGGGACAGTGGAAGCTGGGCGCCAGGGTGGTGCCCGGTCACTTCGCCCAGACCCACGCCCATCCCGAGCTGGAGGGCCGCACCCTCCTGGACATCCTGTGGACGGAACACTCCCAGGACCGCGGTGCCGCCATGTCCCGGCTGCGCCGCTACGAGCTCACCCAGCAGGCCGAGCAGACCTTCGAGCGCCTGTCGGGCGGCCAGCAGGCCCGGTTCCAGATCCTGCTGCTGGAACTTCAGGGCGTGACCGCGCTGCTCCTCGACGAGCCGACCGACAACCTCGACCTGGAGTCCGCCGAAGCCCTCCAGGAAGGGCTCGAGGCCTTCGACGGCACGGTCCTCGCCGTCACCCACGACCGCTGGTTCGCCCGCTCCTTCGACCGCTACCTGGTCTTCGGCAGCGACGGCCGGGTCCGGGAGGCCACCGAGCCGGTGTGGGACGAGCGCCGGGTGGAGCGCGTGCGGTAGGAGGCCCGCGGGCCCGGATGTTCGTACAGTGGAGGCAGGAATCCGGACCGCCGGGACCCACACGACGAGCGGGGTACCACCATGACCGGAGTCGACCCCAGCCGGCTGGACGACCAGCAGCTCATGAAGGAGCTGGAGACCATCCACCGGACGCGCCACGACACCCTGCTGTACGGCTCCAACGACGCGCTGCGCGCCCACAACGAGCGCATGGCCCAGCTGGAGGGCGAGTACCTGCGCCGCAATCCGCGCCGCCCCGTCGCCGCGGGCCGCACCCGGGAAGGCGCCCGGGAGCGCAGCTGCGCCGAGGCCGCGTCGCCACGGACCCCGGCGAGCTGAGCCCCGCCGCGCCGCCGGGTCCCCGGCTCAGCCGCCGGCCTGGCCGGTCTCGGCGAACACGTCGAGGAAGGCCTCGCAGAACGCCTTGAGGTCGTCCGGCTTACGGCTGGTGACCAGCTTGTTCGGGCCGCCGTCGCAGACCTTGACCTGCTCGTCCACCCAGGTGCCGCCCGCGTTGCGGATGTCGGTCCGCAGGCTCGGCCAGGACGTCAGGGTCCGGCCGCGCACCACGTCGGCCTCGATGAGCGTCCACGGCGCGTGGCAGATGGCGGCGACCGGCCGGCCCGCGTCGAAGAAGCCCTTCACGAACGCGACGGCCTTCTCGTCCGTCCGCAGGAAGTCCGGGTTGGCGACCCCGCCCGGCAGCACGAGCGCCCCGAACGACTCCGCCGACGTCTCACCGACCACCTCGTCCACCGGGAACGTGTCGCCCTTGTCGAGATGCTCGAAGCCCTGGATCGTCCCCGGTGCCGTCGAGACCAGCACCGGCTCGTGCCCGGCGTCGGACGCCGCCTTCCACGGCTCGGTCAGCTCCACCTGCTCGACGCCCTCGGGCGCGGCCAGAAACGCGATCCGCATGATGCTCACTACCTTCCACATGGGGGTGCCGCACGCGTACCCGAGGACAGGGCACCGACACGGGGATTCGGCCGCCGGCTGGTGACCTGCCGGTTCCGGGCGGTCAGGTCACCCGAAAGAGTGCGGGTGTCCCGCGAATGGGGTCCGGCCGCGCGCGGCGCCGGGCGGGGCGGGCTGTGATGGCTGCGGGGGTACGGGCCCCGTGCCCCCGGAGTCGCACGTGCGAGGAGTCACACCCATGCGCCGCACCGCTCGGGCCCTGTCCGTCGCCGTCCTGGCGGGTGCCGCGTTCGGCGTCGCCGGTACGGCCGCAGCCGTGTCCTCCGCCGCCGGGGCGAGCCCCGTGAGCTGCCAGAGCTATACGGAGGGCGCCGGCCCGGCGGGCACCGGCGGCGACGGCGCCCGTACCGCCGACGGGGCCTGCCCGGCGGCCGGCGTCGGCCGGCAGCCGTCCTGGACCCCACCGGCCGCAGCCGACCCGGGCGTCCCCGGTATCCCACCGGCCGACGACGGCACGGGACCGGGAAGCGCCGCGGGCCTGGTCCCGCCCGGGGACGACACCATGGATCCGCAGGGCGGCGAGGCCCTGGTCCCGCCCGGAGCCGACGCCACGGATCCCCAGGGCGGCGGGGGCCGGGTCCCGCCCGGGAAGGAGGCCCCGGCCCCTCACGGGGACGGCGGCGCCGCGGACCCCGGCGGCGACGGCGGAACGGCCGTGCACGGTGACGGCGGTACGGATGGGCACGGCGACGGCGGGACGGCCGTGCACGGTGACGGCGGCACGGGCGGCTGGGAGCAGGGCGGGGAGCGGCCCTGTTCCGGTGGTACGCGGCAGCCGTGCGGAGGCGACGGGCAGGAGTGCGGTGGCGCTCGGGGAGATGACACGGCCTGTGCCCCGGCCGGCGTGCAGCACGGTGTGCAGGCCGGGGACGGCGGCGCCTACAACGGTTCCGTGCCCGCCCTGGCCGCGGGCGCGCTGCTGATCGCGGCCGCCTGCTGCGGCGCGGTGTACCGGGTGTGGGGCGACGGGCCCGGTCGGCTGTGGGGCGCACGGTCCGGTCGGCTGTGGGGTGGACGGTCCGGCGCGGACGGGTGACACGGCCGGAGCCGGGTACCCCGGAGCGACCACTCCGGCACCGTACGCCCCGCCCCGATGGGCGGGGCACGGCCCGGACCGGACAGCACACGGCACCACGGACTGCGCGGAGGCGGACATGCGGCGGACGGACCCCGAGGGCCAGGGACCGGCGCACGGCACGGCCGCCGGGAGCCGGGCGCGGGCGCACGAGCCGGCCGCCGGGGAGGACCTGCCGTCGTCGGCCGTGGGACACGGTCCGGTCCGTTACGGTCCGCCCCTGCCCGACGACGGGCTGCCCGTCCTGCCCGACCTGTCCGCCGTGCTGGCCGCCGCCGCGAGCCGGGGCGCGGAGGAACCCGTCGGCGGCGGACCGGCGCTGCTGGACGCGGCCCGCGGATACTGGGAGCGGCGCGGGCTGCCCGTGACGGCCGGCCGGGTCACCGCCGGGCCGGGTGCCCCCGCCCTGCTGCTCGCGCTCACCGCAGCCCTGGGCGGCGACGTCCTGGTGCCGCGCCCCTGCGCCGCCTGGTGGGCGCCGTACGCCCGGCTGCTCGGCCGGCCCGTCTTCCACGTGGCGACCCCGGCCGAGTCCGGGGGCGCGCCCGACCCCTACGCGCTGCTGGAGACCGTGCGCCGGGTCCGCGACGAGGGCGGCGACCCGCGGCTGCTCGTCCTCTCCGTCGCCGACGACCCGACCGCCACCGTCGCCCCGCCCGAGCTGCTGCACGAGACCGTCGAGGCGGCGGCCGCCGAAGGGCTGCACCTGGTCAGCGACGAGACCTGGCGCGACACCGTGCACGCCCCGGACGCCACCGTGCTGCTCAGCCCCGCCGAGATGCTCCCGGACCGGGTCACCGTCGTGACGGACCTGGCGGGCGCGCTGCTGCCGGCGGGCTGGCCCGCCGCCGTCGCCCGGTTCCCGGCGGGCGACACCGGGGCCGCCCTGCACGCGCGCGTGCTCGACGTCCTCACCGCGATGGGCGCCCGCCTCGCCCGCCCGGTCGCGTTCGCCGCGGGGCACGCGCTGGACGAACCCGAGGCCGTGGTCGTACGCCGGGCGGCCGCCGTACGACTGCACGCGCGCCTGGCCGCCGCCGCGCACACCGCGGTCGTCGCCTGCGGAGCCCTGGCCAGGCCCCCGCAGGCCGGCCGGCACCTGTACGCCGACCTGGAGCCGCTGCGCGCCGGGCTCGCCGGCCAAGGAGTGGGGGACGCACAGGAGTTGGAGGACTTCCTCACCGCGCGGCTCGGCATGCCGGCCCCCGGCGGCCACCGCTTCGGCGACGATCTCGGCGCGCTGCGCGTGCGGTTGGCGACCGGCCCGCTGCTGGGCGGGACGGACGCGGAACGCCTGGAATGCCTCACGTCCCCCGCGCCGTTGGAACTGTCACACGTGCAACGCGCGTTGATGTCCTTGAGGTCGGTACTCGACGATCTCCGCGACGACGCTCAGCGATGGGAGCCTCCTCGATGACGCAGCAGACGCAAGAGTCAGGGTCCGCCACGACGACCGCTGCCACGACAACCGCCGCCACGACGACCGCCGACACGCCGCCTGCCGGCCCGCTCACCGCCACATCGACGACCGCCGTCACAGCGACCAGCGCCGTCACACCGATCACCGCCGCACCGGCCGCCGTGCCGACCCGGAGCTCCGCCGGCCCTACGGCCCCGACGCCCGTCACGCCTCCGTTCCCGCCGCTCGCCGAACCCCGTGCGCTGGGTGAACTCCGGGTCTGGCCGCGGACGTTCCACGACCGCCTGACCGCCCCGCTGCCCGGCCTCAAGGCCATGGCCCGGTTCGCCCGCGAGGGCTCGGTCCGCCCCGGCCGCCAAGGGCTCGCCGACATCCCCCGGCTGCCCTACGAACCCGGCCCGCTGCCCCGGGCCGACGTCGGCACGGTCGCCGTCACCTGGGCGGGACACGCCAGTTGGGTCGTCCGGATCGGCGGCCTCACCGTCCTCACCGACCCCGTCTGGTCCCGCCGGATCCTCGGTACCCCGGCCCGGGTGACCCCGGTCGGCGTCCCCTGGGAGACGCTGCCGCCGGTCGACGCGGTCGTCATCAGCCACAACCACTACGACCACCTGGACGCCCCCACCCTGCGCCGGCTGCCGCGCGACACCCCCGTCTTCGTGCCCGCGGGCCTCGGCGGCTGGTTCCGCCGCCGCCGATTCACCACCGTCACCGAGCTGGACTGGTGGGAGGCGGCCCAACTGTCCGGTGTCCGCTTCGACTTCGTGCCGGCCCACCACTGGTCCAAGCGCACCCTCACCGACGCCTGTCACAGCCTCTGGGGCGGCTGGGTCCTCACCGGCCCCGACGGGCAGCGCGTCTACTTCGCCGGCGACACCGGTTACGGCCACTGGTTCGAGCGCATCGGCCGCCGTTACCCCGGCATCGACCTCGCCCTGATGCCGATCGGCGCCTACGACCCCCGCTGGTGGCTCAGTGACGTCCACCTCGACCCGGAGGAGGCGGTCCAGGCCACGCAGGACGTAGGGGCGCGACGGATGGCCCCCATGCACTGGGGCACGTTCATCCTGTCGGCAGAACCGGTCCTGGAGCCACTGACCCGGGTACGGGCGGCCTGGGAGAAGGCCGAACTGGCCCGGGAGAACCTGTGGGACCTGCCGGTGGGCGGATCGAGGATTCTGGAACCGACCTCACTCCGGAGCACCGTCGACTAGGGCGTCTTGGGGGCATCCCCGGCCGAAGGCTGGGGGAGGAACCGCGCGAGCGACCACGACGCGCCCGCGCCCCGCGGCGCACCGTCACACCCCGGATCGGACCCGCCGCCACACCCCCGGCGCCACACTGAGCACCACCGTCAGCGCGACCGCCACCACGACTCCCTCCCACGGCTCCGGGAACAACGACCCGCCCAGAATCCCGATCACCTGATACGTCGCCGCCCACGCCAGGCAGGCGGGCGCGTTGCCCCGCGCGAACCGCCTCAGCGGCCACTCGGCCAGCAGACACGCCAGCATCACCGGTATTCGCCCGGCCGGCACCAGCCGGGACAGCACCAGGACCGCCACCCCGTGCTCGGCCAGCTTCGACTGCGCCTGCTCCAGCCGCTCCTCCGGCGCCCGCGACCGTATCGCCTCCAGCCACCGCGACCCGTTCTTCGACCGCAGCCCGCGCCGCCCCAGCCAGTACAGTGCCGCGTCCCCGAGGAAGGCCGCGAGCGACGCCGTCACGAACACCAGCGCCAGCGCGAACGGTGCCGTCTGGTGGAACGCCACCACCGCCGCCGAACTCACCAATGCCCCCGTCGGCACCACCGGCACCAGCGCCCCGACCAGCACCAGCAGGAACAGCGTCGGATACCCGATCGCCTGCTGTGCGGACTCCACGGACGAGGTGGTCGCCGTGGACCCGGCCGCGGCCGTCACGACCAGCAGCAGTCTCACCGTGCGACCTCCAGCCGCACGCCTTCCCCGTGGCCGAGCTTGTGCACCGCCACCGCCGGCGCGTACTCGGCCGCGAGGCGCACGAACTCGTCACCGGGCGCATGGAACTCATGGGGGCGCACGGCGTCCATGCCGATCGGCCAGTACGTGCCGTAGTGCACCGGCACCGCGCTCCGTGGCGCCAGCCGGGCCAGCGCGCGCGCCGCCCGTCCGGCGTCGAGGTGCCCCTCCCCGAGGTACGGCCCCCAGCCGCCGACCGGCAGCAGCGCCACGTCCACCGGGCCCACCGTCTCGGCCATCTCGTCGAACAGCCCGGTGTCCCCGGCGAAGTACGTCCGGGCCGCGCCCTCGACGACGTACCCGAGGGCCGGCGAGCGGTGCGGGCCGACCGGCAGCCGACGGCCGTCGTGCAGCGCGGGCACGGCCCGCACCACGAGCCGGCCGACGTGTATCTCGTCGCCGACACCGACCTCGGTGACGCGCAGCTGCCGGAGCCGACGGAGCGCGGGCACCGCACGTCGTGCGCCCCGGGGCACAAGCAGGCGCGTGCCCGGGGCGAGCCCGGCGAGCGAGGGGACGTGCAGATGGTCGGCGTGCAGGTGGGAGACGAGCGCGAGGTCCGCGCGGCGGGCCTCGGGCGGGGGCGGGGCGCCCCGGCGCCGGCGCAGATGGGCGAGCCGGCGCGCGAACAGAGGATCGGTGAGCAGTCGTACGCCCGAATCCTCGATCGTGCAGGTGGCGTGGCCCCACCAGGTGATCTCCACCGGCACCCTCTTTGCCTCCTTCGTGCGACTCCCCGAAGCCTACGTGCAGGAGTAGGGTCGGCCGCGAAACCCGGAGGTGAGGGGGACGCCATGGGACAGGTGCGGGGTGCCTCCGGCGGGCTCGCACGGGTGCGGGTGACCGCCATCGCGAGTCTGACACCCCTGGAGGAACTGGAGATCGACCCGTTTCTGGTCGACTCCCGCAGCCAGCACGCGATGTGCGCGCGCTGGGCGGTGGAACACGGGTACGTCATCGCCCGCGAACTCCTGGTCCGCGGTCTGCGGCACGACCACAGCGCCCTGTGGACGGGCGTCCGTCCCGGCCTCGACGTCTTCGTCGCCCCGAGCAGACGGGTCCTGGAGAGCGCGCTGTCGTCGGTCGAGGCCTTCACGGCGGAGTGCGCGCGCCGCGGGGTGCGGGTGGAGACGGTGGGCCGCGCCGAGCCCTGCTACGACGCCCAGATGAAGGCGCACGTCCACCGGCGGCTCTCGATGCCGACGGCGGGGTACGACGGGCGGTAGGGCCGGGGACCGCGGCCCGTATGACAGTCTGGGCCGCAGAATGATCCGCGGCCGGCGCGGGTCTCGGAGCCGAGGTCGGTGGGGCGTGCGGTGGCGGCGGGTCGTCAGTCAGCTCGGACGGAGTGTGGCGGTGTGGGCGGTCTCCACCGTCACCATGCTGGTGCTCGCCGGGATCCTGCCCGACTTCCAGCTGCAGTCCGCGGACGGTGACAGCGCCACCCGGATCGCCGTCACCGCCGCCCTCGGCGCCGGCGCCTTCGGTGTGCTGTCGGCCGTCGTGTGGCCCCTGCTCGTACGACTGCTGCTGCTGGTGCCCGCCCTCGTCCTCGGCCTGCTGGTCTTCTTCCTGAACGGCTCCCTGCTCCTCGTCGCCCTGCGCATCAACCCCTCCGGGCAGAGCGAGGCCGCCCCGGAGACCGCCGTGATCGTGGCCGCCGTGATGTCCGCCGTGGCCTCCGCCACCGGCGGTGCCCTCGCCGTCCGCGACGACGACGCCTACCGGCACCGGCTGTCCCGGCTGGCCACCCGCCGCCGCAGATCCCACCCACCCTGCGCGACCGCCCCGGGCACCGTCTTCCTCCAGCTCGACGGCGTCGGCCACGACGTCCTCACCGCCGCCGTCGCCAAGGGCCTGATGCCCACGGTGGCCGACTGGCTGGGGACCAGCCACCGGCTCACCCCCTGGCGCACCGACTGGTCCAGCCAGACCGGCGCCAGCCAGCTCGGCATCCTGCACGGCTCGAACTTCGACATCCCCGCCTTCCGCTGGTACGAGAAGGACAGCCGGGAGGTGATGGTCTGCAACCGGCCGACCAGTGCCGCCGAGCTCCAGCGCCGCGCCGTCGAGCGCACCGCCGACGGGGGACTGCTCGCCGTCGACGGCGCCAGCCGCGGCAACCTCTTCAGCGGCGGCGCCGAGGAACAGGCCCTGGTGCTGTCCATAGCGACCCGCCGCCGGGGCCGCAAGAACCGCTCCCGCGCCGGATACTTCGCGTACTTCGCCGACCCGGCCAACGCCGTCCGCACCGCGCTCTCCTTCTTCGCCGAGGTCGGCCGGGAGGTGGGCCAGTCCGTCACGGCCCGGCTGCACCGGCGGCGCCCGCGCGTGGGGCGCGGCGGCCTCTACCCCCTCGTCCGCGCCTTCGCGACGGTCGTCGAACGGGACGTCGTGGTCGCCGCGGTCATCGGCGACCTGCTCGGCGGCCGCAGCGCCGTCTACGCCGACCTGGTCGCCTACGACGAGGTCGCCCATCACTCCGGTCCGCACAGCCGGGACGCCGAGAAGGTCCTGCAACGCCTGGACCGCGCCGTCGCCCTGATCGGCAAGGCCGCCGAGCACGCTCCGCGGCCCTACCGGATCGTCGTCCTCTCCGACCACGGGCAGAGCCCAGGTGAGACCTTCCGCACCCGCTACGGGCTCACCCTCGGCGACCTGGTCCGGGCCGGCTGCGGACTGCCCGTGCCGAGACGCGCCGAGCGCACCCACAGCGGCACCGAGGCCCGCGCCGCCGTCCGCGCGGCCCTGCGCAGGCCGGTCGAGGAGGGCGGCGAGAAGCACCGGCCGACCCGGCACTCGGAACCGGTCGTGCTCGCCTCCGGCAACCTCGGCCTGGTCTCCTTCCCGGACGTGCCGCACCGGATGACCAAGGAGGAACTGGACGCCCGCCACCCGGCGCTGCTCACCACCCTCGCCAACCACCCCGGCATCGGGTTCCTGCTGGTCCGCAGCGAGGAACACGGCGGGGTCGTGCTCGGCGCCCACGGCGCGGAGATTCCGCTGGACCGGCTGGACACCCGGCCGGGACCGCTGGCCGCCTTCGGGCCGGGCGCCGCGGACGCCGTCCGGCGGACCCACTCCTTCCCGCACACCGCCGACATCATGGTCAACTCCTGGTACGACCCGGAGGACGGCGAGGTCCTGGCGTTCGAGGAGCAGATCGGCTCGCACGGCGGACTGGGCGGCGCGCAGGGCAGGCCGTTCCTGCTGTCACCGCTCGCCGTGTCCGCGCCGGTGGCCGACGGCGAGGAACTCGTCGGCGCCGAGTCCGTGCACCGGGTGCTGCGGCGCTGGCTCCAGGAGGCGGACGGACCGCAGGTGCCGCTGCCCGAGGAGCAGGAGAAGGCCGCCTGACGCGCCGCGTTCACCGGCCGCCCGGGCACATCCTCAGGCGGGCTGCCACAGTTCGATCCGGTTGCCCTCGGGATCGGTGACCCAGCCGAACCGGCCGACGCCCGCCATCTCCTGCGTCTCCTCGGCCACGTCCGCACCCCTGGCGCGCAGCTGCGCGAGCATCGCGTCCAGGTCGCGGACCCGGAAGTTCAGCATGGTCCGCTGGGACGGGGACCCGAAGTAGTCGGTGCCGGACTCGAAGGTCGCGAACACCGTCGGCCCGGTCTCCTGCCGCCACAGTCCGTGGTCGTCGGCGTCCAGGCCGAGACAGTCGCGGTACCACGCGTTCAGGGCCGCCGGGTCGGCGGCCCGCAGGAAGTACCCGCCGATGCCAAGCACACGTTCCATGCCGCCATCCTGCCAGGGCACCGGCCGGCGGCACCGCCGCCACCGCGGCCGGACCGCCGATAAATCAGCTGCGTCCGGCGCGCTCCCGAACCACACTGTTCCGGAACCACACTGTTCGAGTCGCGGAACCCCTCGAAGCACCCCAAGGAGCAGCCTCTTGCAGGCAGCCGTCACCGTCACGCCCTCCCGTGTCCCCGAACTCCTCCTCGGTCTCGCCACCGTCCGGCCCGTCTTCCTCTGGGGCGCGCCCGGCATCGGGAAGTCCTCCCTGGTACGGGAGTTCGCCGAATCGCTGGGTCTGGAGTGCGTGAGCCTGCTGGGTACGCAGCTCGCCCCCGAGGACCTGATCGGGGTCCCGCAGATCCGCGACGGCCGGTCGGTCTTCTGCCCGCCCGAGGCCATCGCCCGCGACGAGCCGTACTGCCTCTTCCTGGACGAGCTGAACGCGGCCACCCCCGACGTGCAGAAGGCGTTCTACTCGCTGATCCTGGACCGCCGGATCGGGAACTACGAACTGCCCAAGGGGTCGATCGTGATCGGCGCGGGCAACCGGGCCACCGACAACGCCCTCGCCCGGCCCATCGCCTCCGCCCTGGTCAACCGCCTGGCCCACGTCCACCTGGAGGCCTCCGCGCACGACTGGCTGGCCTGGGCCGCCGGGAACGGCATCCACCCGTGGATCCTGGACCACCTCACCGACCGGCCCGACCACCTGTGGTCCAAGCCGCCGAAGACCGAGGAGCCGTTCTCCACCCCCCGCTCCTGGCACATGCTCTCCGACGCCCTGCACTCCTTCGGCCGCGACCTCGACGAGACCACGCTGCGGATCCTCGCCCACGGCACGCTCACCCCCGCGCACGCGACCGCCTTCTGCGGCTACGTCAAGATCGTGCGCAGCCGGTTCGGGATCGAGGCGATCCTCAAGGGCGACGCCGGCTGGCCGCACCGCGTCGAGGACCGCGACCTGCTGTACTACCTCGCCGAGTCCTTCCGCGGCCGGCTGGTGAAGGAACTCCCCGCCGCCAAGGAGCACATGTCGGCGAACGGCCGACAGACCGCCTACCGCGCCAAGTCGCTGCTGGTGCAGCTCGCCGAGATCTCCGTCGAGGTCGCCCAGACCGTCATCGCCTCCGACGCCGACGGCAACCCCGTGCTGCCCGCCTGGTTCCTGATCGAAGCGGCCCGTGACATGCCCCGGCTGGTGGAGGCCCGGCGATGAGCCGGCCCACCGCCCGCAAGGAGCAGCAGAAGCAACAGAAGAAGGACCCGGCGGCGGAGAACTTCGCCGCCGGGGTCGAGCTGCTGCGCGCCAACCCCGCACTGCGCGCGGTGGAGTTCACCATCTGCCGGCACGAGAAGTGCGAACTCGCCCCCCGCGAAGGGCTGGTACGGGCCGACTCCGACGGCGTGCTGCACGCGCACGCCACCCGGCGAGCCGAACCCGAGGCCTGGGCCTGGGCGCTGGCACACTGCACCATCCACCTCGGCTTCGGCCACCTGCCCGCCGCCACCGGCCCGCGCACCCAGCCCGACCGCTACGACCTCGCCGCCCGCTGCACCGTCGTCAACCGTTTCCTGGAGACCTTCCCGGTCGGCGAGGCGCCGGACCACCTGCCGCCGTCGTACCCGGACGGCGACGAGGAGCAGCTGGCCGCCCGCTGGCGTCGCGCGGGCGGTGTCCCGGCCGCCTACGAGCGCGGCGGGACCAACGGCGGCGAACCCGACCAGCTGCTGCTCACCTGGAACCAGTGGGCCGGCCAAGTGCCGGACTGGCAGCTCGGGTTCGCGCACGCGCTGACCCGCACGATGTCCCGTGCGATGGACCTGGCCGGCGGCCGCCGCACCACCATGACCGGCCCGCCGACCCCGCTGCGCCCCTGGGAGCGGGCGCTGAGCTGGTTCGTCTCCTCCTATCCGCTGCTCGGCGGCATCGCGGCCGGGATCAGACTGGTCGCGGACGCCGAACTGGCCCGCGCCCACGACATCGCCGTCGCCGCCGTCGACCCCGGGGCCGGCGAGATCTACGTGAACCCGCTGCGCACGATGGACGACGAGGAGTGGCGGTTCGTCCTCGCCCACGAGATGCTGCACGCCGCCCTGCGCCACGGCGACCGCCAGGGCGGCCGCGACCCGTACCTCTTCAACGTCGCCTGCGACTACGTCATCAACGGCTGGCTGGCCGAGATGCAGGTCGGCACCATGCCCGAGGGGCTGCTGTACGACCCCGCGCTCAAGGACCTCTCGGCGGAGGAGGTGTACGACCGGATCGCCGGCGACCTGCGGCGGCTGCGCCGGCTGGCCACCCTGCGCGGCAAGGGGCGCGGCGACGTGCTGGGCGCGCCCCTCGGGCCGCCCGGCCCCGGTGTCGACCTCGACGAGTTCTACCGCCGGGGCCTCGGCCAGGGCCTCGACCTGCACCGGGCGCAGGGCCGCGGCCTCCTGCCCGGCGGCCTGGTCGAGGAGATCCGCGCGCTCAGCCACCCGCCGCTGCCCTGGGACGCCCGACTCGCCCGCTGGTTCGACGAGTTCGTGCCACGGCCGGTGCCCGTACGGTCGTACGCCCGGCCCTCGCGCCGGCAGTCGTCCACCCCCGACATCCCGCGCGCCGGCCGGTACTTCCCGCCTGAGGAGGTGGCCCGCTGCACCTTCGGCGTGGTCCTCGACACCTCCGGTTCCATGGACCGCACCCTGCTCGGCAAGGCCCTCGGCGCTATCGCCTCCTACGCCGAGTCCCGTGACGTCCCGGCCGCCCGGGTCGTCTTCTGCGACGTGGTGCCCCATGACGCCGGGTACCTCCCGGTCACCGAGATCGCGGGCCGGGTCCGGGTGCACGGGCGCGGCGGCACCGTCCTCCAGCCCGGCATCGACCTGCTGCACCGCGCCGAGGACTTCCCTCCCACCGCCCCGGTCCTCGTCATCACCGACGGCTGGTGCGACGTGCTGCGGGTCCGCCGCGAGCACGCCTACCTGATCCCGCAGGGCGCCCGCCTGCCCTTCGATGCAAGGGGGCCGGTCTTCCGCGTGCGCTGAGCCGGGATGTGATCGGATGGGGTCCCCGAAACCGGTCCACCCCCGAAAGGAACAACCGTGGCTACCACGCGTACCGCACACACCGTCTGGGAAGGCAGCCTCACCGAGGGCAGCGGTGTCATCACCTTCGACTCCTCCAACATCGGCGAGCAGCCGGTGACGTGGGCCGCCCGCTCGCAGGAGGCGAACGGGAAGACCAGCCCGGAGGAGCTGATCGCGGCCGCCCACTCCAGCTGCTTCTCCATGGCCCTGTCGCACGCCCTGACCGGTGCCGGCACCCCGCCCACCAAGCTGGTCACCAACGCCGACGTCACCTTCCAGCCGGGCACCGGCATCACCGGCATCCACCTGACCGTGGAGGGCACCGTCCCCGGGCTCGACGCGGACGGCTTCACCGCCGCCGCCGAGGACGCCAAGAAGAACTGCCCGGTCAGCCAGGCCCTCGCCGGCACCACGATCACCCTGGACGCGAAGCTCGCCTGATCTCCGCCTCCCCTGGATGCCGCGTCCCGCTCCGGGGCGCGGCATCCGTGTTCCCGGGGTACCCGGCATTGACAACGGCCCGCTCAAGTTTTGTGCTGGAGTCGGGGAAGCGCCCGGTTGGAAGGGGACGGACATGGCACGTGCGGTCGGGATCGACCTCGGTACGACGAACTCGGTGGTGGCCCTGCTGGAGGGCGGTGAACCCACCGTCGTCGCCAACGCCGAGGGGGCGCGCACCACCCCGTCGGTCGTGGCCTTCGCGAAGAACGGCGAGGTGCTGGTCGGCGAGGTGGCCAAGCGGCAGGCGGTGACCAACGTGGACCGCACCGCGCGCTCGGTGAAGCGGCACATGGGCGCCGCGGACTGGCGGTTCCCGGAGAGCGGGTCCGTGGACGGCACCCGCTACCGGGCCCAGGAGCTGTCCGCGCGGGTGCTCCAGAAGCTCAAGCGGGACACCGAGGCCTACCTCGGCGAGGACGTCACCGACGCGGTGATCACCGTACCCGCCTACTTCGACGACTCGCAGCGGCAGGCCACCAAGGAGGCCGGGGAGATCGCCGGCCTGAAGGTGCTCAGGATCATCAACGAGCCGACCGCCGCCGCGCTCGCCTACGGCCTCGACCGCGGCGAGGAGCAGACCGTCCTCGTCTTCGACCTCGGGGGCGGCACGTTCGACGTGTCGCTCCTGGAGATCGGCGACGGCGTGATCGAGGTCAAGGCCACCAACGGCGACACGCACCTCGGCGGCGACGACTGGGACCAGCGGGTCGTCGAGCATCTCGTGAAGCGGTTCAAGGGGCAGCAGGGCATCGACCTCGGCAACGACAAGATGGCGTTGCAGCGGCTTCGGGAGGCCGCCGAGAAGGCGAAGATCGAGCTGTCGTCGGCCACCGAGACCTCGATCAACCTGCCGTACGTCACCGCGTCCGAGCAGGGCCCGCTGCACCTGGAGGAGAAGCTCACGCGAGCCCAGTTCCAGGAGCTGACGGCCGACCTGCTTGACCGCTGCAAGAAGCCGTTCCACCAGGCCGTGAAGGACGCGGGCGTGCAGCTGTCCGCGATCGACCACGTCATCCTGGTCGGCGGCTCGACCCGGATGCCCGCCGTCACCGACCTGGTCAAGGAACTCACCGGCAAGGATCCGCACAAGGGCGTCAACCCCGACGAGGTCGTCGCGGTCGGGGCGGCCCTCCAGGCGGGCGTCATCCGCGGTGACGTGAAGGACGTCCTGCTGCTCGACGTCACCCCGCTGTCCCTGGGCATCGAGACCAAGGGCGGCATCATGACCAGGCTCATCGAGCGCAACACGACGATTCCGACGCGCCGTTCGGAGATCTTCACCACCGCCGCCGACAACCAGCCCTCCGTCGGCATCCAGGTCTACCAGGGTGAGCGGGAGATCGCCGCGTACAACAAGAAGCTGGGCGTCTTCGACCTCACGGGTCTGCCACCGGCGCCGCGGGGTGTGCCGCAGATCGAGGTGGCGTTCGACATCGACGCGAACGGGATCATGCACGTCTCGGCGAAGGACCTGGCCACCGGGCGCGAGCAGAAGATGACGGTGACCGGCGGATCGGCCCTTCCCAAGGACGACATCGACCGGATGATGCGGGAGGCCGAGCAGTACGCCGAGGAGGACCGCGGCCGCCGGGAGGCGGCGGAGACCCGGAACCAGGCGGAGCAACTCGTCTACCAGACCGAGAACTTCCTGCGGGAGAACGCGGAACGGGTGCCGGCCGACACGAAGGCCGACGTGGAGGCCGCGATCACCGAGCTGAAGGCACTGCTGGAGCGGGACGCCGGCACGGCGGAGCTGAGGCAGGGCGTGGAGAAGCTGGCGACGGTCAGCCAGCGGGTGGGGCAGGCCATGTACGCGGGTGCCTCCGGCGGTTCGGCCGAGGAGCGGCGGGCGCCGGAAGCCGACGACGAGGAGGGTGTGGTGGACGCGGAGATCGTGGACGACGAGCGGGGCACGGCCGGCTAGGCACCGCCGAAATCCGCCATCGTGGCCGATCACCGCCGCGGCGGGAAGAGGTGCGGGTGATCGTCGTTGCGGCGGGGAGGGGTCAGTGGCGGGGCGATTCCCAAGCGCGGTGGTTCGGGCGGGGGTCCAGTTGTTCTGGGGGCCTGCTGCGGTAGACCACGTACGGGCGGAAGAGGTACTGGAGCGGTGCGCTGAACATGTGGACCAGGCGGGTGCAGGGGACCAGGGCGATCAGGACCATGCCGACGACCGCGTGGACCTGGTAGAGGACCGGGACCCCGGTCATCAGGTCCGTCCTCGGACGCAGCGTGAACAGGCTGCGGGCCCAGGGCGCGATCGTCTGCCGGTAGTCGTAGCCGTCACCGGAGGCATGGGTGAACAGGCCGACGACATGGCCGGCCAGGACGCACAGGATGCCGTAGTGGAAGGCGGGCGAGGCGACGTTCAGCAGCTTCGCCTCGTAGACCTGGGACGAGCGGGTCGTCCAGCCGTACTTGTCGTAGCGGTACCGCCAGACCAGTCCCGTCACCAGGAGCGCGCAGGCGACGTAGGGCAGGGCGCCCCACAGGAGCGTGGTCATCGGCGCGCTCCGGCGGGCGTGGGCGGCAGCGCGGCGCAGACCGCGTCCAGGACACACGCGTAGGGCGTGCCGAAGTCGGTGAGCCGGCACCGGAGCTGGTCCAGGCAGGCACGGTGCTCGGTGAGCAGGTCCGTGTTGCCGGTGCGGGCCGTGAACTCCAGCACCGCGGGCAGGAAGTCCGGCAGTTCCTCGCCCGTGAACTCCATGCCGTACGCCTTGTAGACGTCCTTGAACCGCACCAGGGACATGCCACGGCGGCGGGTGTCGCCGTCCTGCCACCAGCTGAGGTAGAGGCTGTGCCGGTTCTTGAAGTCGAAGACCTGTACGTAGTGCGCGGCCAGCTCCTGCCGTGAGGTCACCGTCGCGTGGTCGGTGAACTCCCGCAGCTGCGGGGCGGCTTCGCGCAGCAGCGGCAGCCGGGCGATGAAGTCGTCGTCCGGGTAGGTCAGACAGAGCGCCGCCGCCTGGTAGAACACCGCGTCCGAGGGCATCAGTCCTCCTTCGCCTCGTCGGGAGTGTCGGCGGTCTGCCGTCTGCGCAGGATGTGGAAGTTCTCCACCGACACCAGAGGGAGCAGTTTGCGTCCCGAGTCCTGGCCGAAGGGCCCGTCGCCGCCCATGCCGGGGCCGCCGTCGTAGTCGAGGCTGCACCCCTGGGGCAGCGCGGACTCCTCCAGGCGGCGGGCGTCGCCGACGGCCGCTGTCGGGATCACGTACCGGTCCTCGTACTTGGCGATCGCCAGCAGCCGGTACATCGTCTCGATCTCCTCCGGGGACATCCCGACGGCCGCGGGGATCCGCGTGTCGGGCTCCTCACCGAGGTTGAGCGAGCGCATGTGGGAGCGCATCGCCGCGAGCCTCTCCAGCGACGCCCGGACCGGGCCGGTGTCACCGGCCGTGAACATCTCGGCCAGGTACTCGAGGGGGATGCGCAGCGTGTCGATCGCGGCGAACAGGTTGCCGGCGTCCTCGCCGTCGTGACCGGTCTCCGACAGCGCGTCCACGACGGGGGACAGCGGCGGGATGTACCAGACCATCGGCATGGTGCGGTACTCCGGGTGCAGGGGCAGGGCGACCCGGTACTCGCTGATCAGCGCGTGGACGGGGGAGCGGCGGGCCGCCTCCATCCAGTCGTACGGGATGCCCGCCGCCTCGCAGGCATGCTGCACGCCGGGATCGTGCGGGTCGAGGAACACCCCCAACTGGGCCTCGTACAGGTCCTTCTCGTCCCTGGTCTCGGCGGCCGCCGTCACCCGGTCCGCGTCGTAGAGGACGACCCCGAGATAGCGCAGCCGCCCCACGCAGGTCTCCGAGCAGACCGTCGGCAGACCGGCCTCGATCCGCGGACAGCACAGCGTGCACTTCTCGGCCTTGCCGGTGGCGTGGTTGAAGTAGACCTTCTTGTAGGGGCATCCGGTCACGCACATCCGCCAGCCCCGGCAGTGGTCCTGGTCGACCAGGACGATGCCGTCCTCGGCCCGCTTGTACATCGCCCCGGACGGGCAGGAGGCCACGCACGACGGGTTGAGGCAGTGCTCGCAGATCCGCGGCAGGTAGAACATGAAGGTCTGCTCGAACTCGAACCGCACCTTGTCGGCGGCCTGCCGGCGGGTGCGTTCGACCATCGGGTCCAGGTCGCCGTGGGCAGGGGCCCCGGCCAGGTCGTCGTCCCAGTTCGAGGACCACTCGATCTTCATCGGTCTGCCGTCGAGCTGCGAGACCGGGCGGGCCACCGGGTAGTCGTCGCCGAGCGGGGCGTCGGTGAGGTTTCGGTACTCGTACGTCCAGGGCTCGTCGTAGTCCTTGATCTCCGGGAGCCTCGGGTCGGAGAAGATCCCGGCGAGCTTGCGCAGCCGCCCGCCCGCCTTCAGCCGCAGCGCCCCGCGCCGGTTCAGCTCCCAGCCACCGCGCCAGGTCTCCTGGTCCTCGTACCGGCGCGGATACCCCTGGCCCGGGCGCGTCTCGACGTTGTTGAACCAGACGTACTCCATGCCCCGCCGGTTGGTCCACGCCTGTTTGCAGGTGACCGAACAGGTGTGACAGCCGATGCACTTGTCGAGGTTCATGACCATCGCGATCTGGGCCATCGGACGCATCAGTACTCGACCTCCTGGGCGCGGCGCCGGATCACCGTCACCTCGTCACGCTGGTTGCCCGTCGGGCCCAGGTAGTTGAAGGCCCAGGACAGCTGGGCGTAGCCGCCGATCAGGTGCGAGGGCTTGAGGATCAGCCGGGTCGGCGAGTTGTGGACGCCGCCCCCCATGCCGGTGGTCTCCGACTTCGGGACGCCCACCGTGCGCTCCTGCGCGTGGTGCATGTAGACCGTGCCGGCCGGCATCCGGTGCGAGACGACCGCCCGGGCCACCACCACGCCGTTGCGGTTGACCGCCTCGACCCAGTCGTCGTCCGCGACCCCGATGGCGTCGGCGTCCTGCGGGGACATCCAGATGTTCTGACCGCCCCGGGAGAGCGCCAGCATGAACAGGTTGTCCTGGTACTCGGAATGGATCGACCACTTGTTGTGCGGGGTGAGGTGACGGACCGTCACCTCCCGCTGCCCGTCCGGGCCGAGCCGTGGCTCGCCGAAGAGCCGGTGCATGTCGAGCGGCGGCCGGTACACCGGCAGCGCCTCGCCCAGCTCGTGCATCCAGTCGTGGTCGAGGAAGAACTGCTGGCGGCCGGTGAGCGTGTGCCAGGGCTTGAGGTGCTCGGTGTTCAGGACAAACGCCGTGTACCTGCGGCCGCCGGACTCGCTGCCGGACCACTCCGGCGAGGTGATCACCGGCACCGGGGCCGCCTGGGTGTCCGCGTAGGTGACCCGCCGGCCCTCGTGCTCGGCGGCCAGGTGCGCCATCTCCTCCCCGGTGCGCTGCTCCAGGGTGCGGAAACCCTGGGTGGCGAGACGGCCGTTGGTGGTGCCGGACAGCGCCAGGATGGCGTTCGCGGCCTTCACCGCGGTGTCGAGCGAGGGACGGCCCTGATGTCCTACGCCGTTCGACTCCCGCAGCCGGTCCACCTCTTGGCCCGGCCGCAGCACGATCCCCTTGGCGGGCAGCCCCAGTTCCTCCACCAGGGGACCGAGCGCCGCGAACCTGGCGCCGATCGCCGTGTAGTCCCGCTCCACCACCGTCAGGCTCGGCATGGTCTCCCCGGGAACCGGCTCGCACTCCCCGCGCTTCCAGTCCCGCACCACCCCGCCGGGCTGGGCGGTCTCGCCCGGCGTGTCGTGCTGGAGCGGTGCGGCCACCAGGTCCCGGCGCACCCCGAGATGTCCCACCGCCAGCTCGCTCAGCCGCTCCGCCAGCGCCTTGAAGGTGTCGAAGTCGGTGCGCGCCTGCCAGGGCGGGTCCACGGCCGGGGTGAAGGCGTGCACGTAGGGATGCATGTCCGTGGACGACAGGTCGTGCTTCTCGTACCAGGTGGCGGCGGGCAGCACGACGTCCGACAGCAGGGTGGAGGTGGTCTGCCGGAAGTCCAGGGAGAGCAGCAGGTCGAGCTTGCCCTCGGGCGCCTCGTCCCGCCACCTCACGTCACGGGGACGCTGGTCCGGGGCCGCCTCCTCGGCGCGCAGCGAGGAGTGCGTGCCGAGGAGGTGCTTGGTGAAGTACTCGGCGCCCTTCGCCGACGAACCGAGGAGATTGGCCCGCCACAGGGTCAGCACCCGCGGCCAGTTCTCCGGCGCGTCCGGGTCCTCGCAGGCGAACTTCAGCGTCCCCGACCGGAGTTCGGCCACCGCTCCGGCCACGGGATCGCCGGACGCCCCGCCCAGTTCCAGAGGATTGCGGTCGAAGGTCGGGTACGACGGCATCCAGCCCACACGGGCCGACAGCGCCAGGCAGTCGGCGCCCGTCACGCCCGCGAACCTGCCCTCACCCAGCGGCGAGGCCAGCACGTCGGCGCCGAACCGGTCGTAGCGCCACTGGTCGGTGTTGAGGAACCAGTACGCGGTGCCGATCATCTGGCGCGGCGGCCGGGACCAGTCGTCGGCCGAGGCCGGCGACGCCCAGCCGGTCACCGGACGGCACTTCTCCTGGCCGACGTAGTGCGCCCAGCCGCCCCCGTTGCGGCCCTGGCAGCCGGTCAGCTGGAGCAGGGCCAGGAAGGCCCGGTAGATGGTCTCGGAGTGGAACCAGTGGTTGGTGCCCGCGCCCATCAGGATCATGCAGCGGCCCTTGGAACGCTCCGCTGTCCGCGCGAACTCCCGGGCGATCCTGACGCACTTGGCGGCCGGGACCGAGGTGTGCCGCACCTGCCAGGCCGGGGTGCCCGGGGTACGGGCGTCCTCGTAGTGGGTGGGCCAGCTGCCGGGCAGACCGGTCCGCCACACCCCGTACTGCGCCAGCAGCAGATCGAAGACGGTGGTCACGAGGGGGCCGCCGGGACCGCCCAGCCGGGTCGCCGGCACCCCGCGGCGCAGCACTTCGCCGCGGCCCTGGCCGTGCTCGCCGCCGTCCGTGTCGAAACGCGGCAGCAGCACCTCGACCCCGGCCGCCACCTCACTGCCGTGCATGGTCAACTGGGGTTCGATCGAGCCCAGTTCGAGATTCCAGCGGCCTTCGCCCGACTCGGTCCAGCGGAAGCCGAGGGAACCGTTCGGGACGACCGCGCGGCCGGCCGCCGCGTCCAGGACGACCGTCTTCCACTCGGCCCCCTCGCCCGCCTGCCCCAGGTCGGTGGCGCGCAGGAACTTGCCCGGCACGTACGCGCCGTCCCGCTCGGTGAGCGTCACCAGGAACGGCAGGTCGGTGAAACGCCGTACGTAGTCCACGAAGAACGGCGTCTCGCGGTCGACGAAGAACTCCTTCAGGATGACGTGGCCCATCGCCAGGGCCAGCGCGCCGTCCGTGCCGGGGTGCGGATGCAGCCACTCGTCCGCGAACTTCGCGTTGTCCGCGTAGTCGGGGGAGACCACCACCACCTTCTGACCCCGGTAGCGGGCCTCCGCCATCCAGTGCGCGTCCGGGGTCCGGGTCACCGGGACGTTCGAACCCCACATCATCAGATAGGCCGCGTCCCACCAGTCACCCGACTCCGGGACGTCCCTCTGGTCGCCGAAGACCTGCGGCGAGGCCACCGGCAGGTCGGCGTACCAGTCGTAGAAGGAGAGCATCGGGGCGCCGATGAGGGAGTGGTACCGGGCGCCGGCCGCGTGCGACACCATCGACATCGCCGGGATGGGGGAGAAACCGGCGATCCGGTCCGGGCCGTACGTCCTGATGGTGTGCACCTGGGCGGCGGCGACGATCTCCACCGCCTCGTCCCAGGTCGCCCGGACGAGACCGCCCTTGCCGCGCGCCCGCTGGTAGCGGCGGCGGCGCTCGGGGTCGCTCTGGATGTCCGCCCAGGCGTCCACCGGATCCGGGAGCCGGGTCTTCGCCTCCCGGTACATCTCGAGGAGCACGCCCCGGACGTACGGGTACCGCACCCGGGTCGGCGAGTACGTGTACCAGGAGAACGCGGCCCCGCGCGGGCAGCTCCGCGGCTCGTACTCGGGGCGGTCGGGACCGGCCGACGGGTAGTCCGTCTCCTGGGTCTCCCAGGTGATGATGCCGTCCTTGACGTACACCTTCCAGCGGCAGGAGCCCGTGCAGTTCACGCCGTGCGTGGAGGTCACGACCTTGTCGTGGCTCCAGCGGTCCCGGTAGAAGGCGTCCGCCTCCCGGCCGCCCGTCAGCGCCACGCTGTGCAGGTCGGGTGCGGGCGTGCCGGGCCGGAAGAACCGGGCGACGCCCAGCAGCGCCGCGCCGGGCTCCTTCGGGGGTGTCTGCGTGTCGGTCACCTGCGCTCCCTTGCCGGCCCCCCGGTCCGACGCTAGGGGCAGGCACGGGAACGCACCCGTTCAGGGCGCCCGGACGGGTCACCGGAGCAGGACGCCCCGACGGGTCAGGCCTTGCGGGCGACCCCGCCGTACACCGGCACGATGCCCTCCTCCTGGAGCGCCACGTCCTCGGGGTCCGGGCGCCAGCCGGAGACCGGGATCACGCCGGGGCCGAGCAGCTCCAGGCCGTCGAAGAAACGCGAGAACTCGGGCAGCGAACGCGGGTGGAAGGGCGTCCCGCTGCGCCGGAAGTTCGCCGCCGCCTGCTCGATGGCCGCCGGGCTGAGGTCCGGGGTGACCTGGGAGAGGATCAGATGGCTGCCCGGGGCGAGCGCGTCGACGTACCGCTTCAGCAGACCGTGCACGTCGTCGCCGTCCGGGTCGTCGCCCAGGTAGTGGGTCAGCGCCACCAGCGACAGCGCGATCGGCTGCCCGAAGTCCAGGGTCTCGGCGGCCTCGGCCAGCAGGGTGTCAGGGTCGCGGACGTCGGCGTGCACGTAGGCGGTGGCACCCTCGGGGGTGCCGCGCAGCAGGGCCTCCGCGTGGCGCAGCACGATCGGGTCGTTGTCGGCGTACACCACCCTCGACTCGGCTGCGACGCCCTGCGCGACCTGGTGCAGGTTGGGTTCGGTGGGGATGCCCGTGCCGATGTCCAGGAACTGGCGGGTGCCCGACTCGGCGACGGTCCGCACCGCCCGCTGCATGAACCGGCGGTTGGCGCGCGCCCCGCGCAGCACGGTGCCGTCCACCGCCAGGATCTTCCGGGCGAGTTCCTCGTCCACCGGGTAGTTGTCCTTGCCGCCCAGCCACCAGTCGTACACCCGCGCCGGATGCGGCCGGCTGGTGTCGACGGCGGGGGGCGCGGGCTCGGATGCGGTCACGGTGTCTGCTCCTCGGAGTTCTTCGCGGTGCTTCGCTCGGGGTGGTGCGCGGTGCTTCGCTCGGGGTGGTGCGCGGTGCTTCGCTCGGGGTGGTGCGCGGTGCTTCGCTCGGGGTCGTGCGCGGTGGGCACGCCGGGGGTGGTGCGCGGTACGTCGGGTCTGCTCAGATCTCGTCGCGGTACTTGCGCAGCAGTTCCTCGGTCCGCTGCGCCGAGGCGGCCCGGGCCGTCATGTGGTCCAGCACCTCCAGGTGCGCCCCGACCTCGTCCCGTGAGTCCAGGTACAGGGCGCCGGTCAGGTACTCGGTGAACACCATGTCCGGCAGTTCGGGCTCGGCGAACCGGAACAGCGTGAACGGCGCGTACGTCCCCGGGTGCGGGCCACTGGCGAACTCGGCGAGCTGAAGGGTGATCCGGTCCCGTTCGACGAGGGCCAGCAGCTTGTCGACCTGCTCGCGCATCACCCCGCGGTCGAAGCTCACCGGGCGGCGCAGCACGGTCTCGTCCATGATCACCCACAGGTGGGGCGGATCGTCCTGCTCCAGCAGCCGCTGCCTGGTCATGCGCAGCGCCACGTGCCGTTCCACGGCCGCGGGGTCGGCATGGCCGATCGTCCCGGCCTCCATCACGGCCCGCGCGTACGCCTCGGTCTGCAACAGGCCGGGGAAGAAGTGCGGTTCGTAGGAGCGGATGACCCGGGCGGCGCCCTCCAGGCTCACGTACAGGCTGAACCAGTCCGGCAGCACGTCGTGGAACCGCTGCCACCAGCCCGGCTGGTTGGCCTCCTCGGCCAGCCGCACGAACGCGCCCTGTTCCTCCTCGGGCACCCCGTACGTCTCCAGCAGCACCTGGACGTACGGGATCTTCAGCGAGACCTCGGCCATCTCCATCCGCCGCACGGTGGCCTGCGCCACCCGCAGTACCCGCGCCGCTTCGTCCCGGCCCAGGCCCGCCGCCTCCCGCAGCTCCTGAAGCCGTTTGCCGAGCACGACCTGACCGACCGTGGGCGCAGCACGCCGCTCACTCACGCCACGCCTCCCCTACGTGCACAAGTACGCGTGCAGTGTGCCACGCGATGCCGCTCTCGCACATGTTGTCGAGGCAGACTCCTGTATCTACGCGCGGAGCCGCCCGTGCGTCAACCCGTCGGCAGACAGCGCCAGTTGACGGCCGGGCCGTCCGGCAGCGGGAACCCGGGGGCGATCACGGTCGCGTCGCGCCCCCCGGCCGTGCCGCCGGCCCGTACGCTCGGGAACCGCGCAAGCCGCCGCAGTCCCAGGGAAGGAAGCCCCACCATGGCCGTCGAACCGCTGTCCCAGCAGGAGATCGAGGACCGGCTGACGGAGCTGCCGGGCTGGTCGGCGGACGACGACCGGCTCGTCCGCGCCTACCGCCTCGACTCGCACTTCGCCGCCGCCGCGCTGGTCGTGCACATCGCCCGCATCCAGGACGAACTCGACCACCACTCCGACCTGACCCTCGGCTACCACACGGTCACCCTCGCGGTGAACACCCACAGCGTGGGCGGCGCGGTCACCGCCAAGGACTTCGAACTCGCCCGCAGGGTGGAGGACATCGCTCCCGGTCACGGCGCACACTGAGCGATGTGCTGGACTACGACAAGGAAGCCGGGGTCTACGACGCGACGCGCGGCGGCGAGCCCCGCGCCGAGGCGGCGGCCGGTGCCGTCCTCGGGCTGATACCCGACCGCCCCGGCCGGCTCCTCGACCTCGCCTGCGGCACCGGCATCGTCACCCGCCGGCTGGCCGCCGCCCGTCCCGCGCTCCGCGTCACCGGCGCCGACCGCGCACCCGGCATGGCACGGATGGCGGCGGCCCGGCTGCCGGGGGCGGTCGTGCTCGCCGACAGCCGCCGCCTCCCCTTCCCGGACGCCACGTTCGACGCGGTCACCACGGTCTGGCTGCTCCACCTCGCACCGGGCCCCGCCGAGGTCCGGGCGATCGTCGCGGAGTGCGCGCGGGTGCTGCGCCCCGGCGGGGTGTACGTCACCACCGTCGACAAGGCCGCCGCGCACGACGTCGGCAGCGACATCGACGCGGTGCTCGCCGACCGCCCGCGCCGCCCGGCCCCGGACGCGGCCGCCGACGTCACGGCGCACGCCCGGGACAGCGGGCTGTCTCCCGCCGGACAGGCCGCCTTCGTCGGCCGCGGCCAGGGCCGCAGTCCCCGCTCCACCATCGCCGACCTGCGCCGCGGCTGGTTCACCCTGCTGCGCGCCGGCGACCCCCGGATCGAGGAGTTAAGCGGCCGGCTGGCGGCCCTGCCCGACCAGGACCGCCCGCGCCCCGACCCGCGCTTCGGCGTCCTGGCGTTCAGCAAGCCCTGAACCGGCCGACCGGCACACCAAGTTGGCGCAAAGCAACGGCAACGAGACGGCAGCCGACGGCGACTGACGGTGCGCGACCACGCAACCCGTCCGTCCTCATCGGAGGTTCGTCCCGTGCAGCACCCGCGCCCGCACCGCAGACACCGCTTCCTGCTCCCGGCGGTCGCCGCCACCGCGGCACTGATCGCCGCCGGTCTCACCGCTCTCTCTCCCACCCCGGCCGCGGCGGCCACCGCCCGTCAGGTCGAAGCGCTCGACCGGGGTGTGGTCAGCGTCCACACCGACGCAGGCAACCTGGTCAGCTGGCGCTGGCTGGGCACCGACCCCGACGACGTCTCCTTCAACGTCTACCGCGCCGGTACGAAGGTCAACCCGGCCCCGGTCACCGGCTCCACGAACTACTTCCACTCCGGCGCCCCGGCCCAGGCCGACTACACGGTCCGCGCCGTCGTGAACGGCGTCGAACAGGCCGACTCGGTGCACGCGATCCAGTTCCGCGCCGGCTACCAGGACGTCCCGATCACCCCGCCCGCCGGCGGTACCACCCCCGACGGCGTCTCCTACACCTACGAGGCGAACGACGCGTCCGTCGGCGACCTCGACGGTGACGGCCGGCTGGACTTCGTCCTCAAGTGGCAGCCGACGAACGCCAAGGACAACTCCCAGTCCGGCTACACCGGCGACACGATCCTGGACGGCATCACCCTCGACGGCACCCGCCTGTGGCGCATCGACCTGGGGAGGAACATCCGCTCCGGCGCCCACTACACCCAGTTCCAGGTGTACGACTACGACGGTGACGGCAAGGCCGAGGTCGCCGTGAAGACGGCGGACGGCACGGTCGACGGCACCGGTACGGTGATCGGCAGCGCCACCGCCGACTACCGCAACTCCAGCGGCTACGTGCTGTCCGGCCCGGAGTACCTGACCATGTTCAACGGGCAGACCGGCAAGGCGATGGGCACGGCCGACTACGTCCCGGCCCGCGGCACGGTCTCCTCGTGGGGCGACTCCTACGGCAACCGGGTCGACCGCTTCCTCGCCGGCACCGCCTACCTGGACGGCTCCCGTCCTTCCCTGATCGAGGCGCGCGGTTACTACACCCGCACGGTGATCGCCGCCTGGGACTGGCGGAACGGCGCCTTCACCCGCCGCTGGACCTTCGACACCAACTCCTCCACCAACTCCGGCAAGGGCTACGACGCCCAGGGCAACCACCAGCTGTCCGTCGCGGACGTCGACGGGGACGGCAAGGACGAGATCGTGTACGGCTCGATGGCCGTCGACGACAACGGCTACGGCCTGTGGACCACGAAGAACGGCCACGGCGACGCCCTGCACGTCGGCGACCTCGACCCGTCCCGTCCCGGTCTGGAGGAGTTCAAGGTGGACGAGGACGGCTCCAAGCCCTCCTCCTGGATGGCCGACGCCAAGACCGGCGAGATCCTCTGGTCCACCGACCCCGACGGGGACAACGGCCGGGGCGTCTCCGGGGACGTCTGGGCGGGCAGCGCGGGCGCCGAGTCCTGGTCGTCCCACGCCGACGGCGTACGCAACCCGCAGGGCACGATCGTCGCCACCCGCAAGCCCTCCAGCACCAACTTCCTCTCCTGGTGGGACGGCGACCCGGTGCGCGAACTCCTCGACGACACCCACATCGACAAGTACGGCACGTCCTCCGACACCCGTCTCCTGACCGGCGCCGGTGTCCACTCGAACAACACCACCAAGGCCACTCCGTCGCTCTCCGGCGACATCCTCGGCGACTGGCGCGAGGAGGTCGTCTGGCCGACGACGGACAACACGGCCCTGCGCATCTACTCCACCCCGTACGAGACGAGCACCCGCATCACCACCCTCCTCCACGACACCCAGTACCGCTCGGCCCTGGCCTGGCAGAACACCGCGTACAACCAACCCCCGCACCCGAGCTTCTTCATCGGCGACAAAATGCCCACGGCACCCCGGCCGTCGGTGTACACGCCCTGAGAACAAGACCTGAGCAAAGAGAGCGCGCGCCCGGTGCGGCGCGCGCCCTCGGTCGGTCAGGCGGCCGTGCAGGGCTGCTCGCCCAGTCGGAAGGCCGTGGGTCCCTCGTTGGAGCCGGTCCAGGTGCCCGTGAAGCCGAAGGACACCGACGAGCCCGCCGCCACCGTGCCGTTCCAGCTGACGTTCCTGGCCGTCACGGCCGCTCCCGACTGACTCCAGTCGGCGTTCCACAGCTGGCCTATGGTCTGGCCGTTCGGGAAGGACCAGCCGAGGGACCAGCCGCTCCAGGCCGCCGAACCGGTGTTGGTGAGCTGGACGTCCGCCTGGAAGCCGCCCGCCCACTGGTTGGTGATCTTGTAGGTGACCGTGCAGGCGCCGGCCGGCGTCGGGCCGGTGCCGCCTCCGCCGTCCCCGCCTCCGCCGGTGTCCGAGGTGTCGCCGTAGATCACACCCCGGCCGTTGGTCGAGACGTAGACCCGGCCGTAGACCCGCGGGTCACCGGTGATGGCCGCACCCGTCCAACCCCATTGGTGGGCGTCGTCGTTGACACGGGTCCAGGTCGCGCCCCGGTCCGTGGAGCGGAAGATGCCGCGGACGCCGCCGATCTTCGCGCTGGTGTAGAGGGTCTGGTACGAGGCTCCGGTCGCCGCCTTCCCGAAGCCGATCGTGTCGGCCTGGTCGACGTTCGAGAGCTTCGTGAAGGCCGCGCCGCCGTCCGTCGAGTGCCACAGACCGTACGCGCCGTCCGTCGCGCCCCCGGCCAGCCACACGTCGCCCTTCGTCCCCGGCAGCGCCTTGAACCGCACGCTGTCCCCGCTCGGCAACCCGGTCGCGGCGGACGCCGTGAAGGTCGCGCCGCCGTCCGTACTGACGTAGAACCTCCCGGACTTGAAGCCGTAGAAGGTCTTCGGGTCGACGCGGTCGGATTCCACGGCCGCGCCCGCCGGGATGCCGCTCGACGCCGACCAGGACGATCCGAAACCCGTCGTGTACTGGACGCCGGTGCCGGCCGGACTCCAGACGAACCGGCTGCCGTCCGGGGCGGCCGCCACCGTGCCGCCGCCGCTCACCCCCGAAGGGTCCGTCCCCGCGAACCAGTTCGCCCCGTTGTCCGTCGAGAACGCGATGTGCGGACCGGAGTCCAGGTCGCCCACGCGGACCACCGTGTCCGGGTTCGACTCGGCGAAGTCCAGGCTCGTGGTCGTCGTGAACGTCGGGGACGTGTACATCATCGAGGGGACCTTGGTGAGGTCCGTGTGCCGGAACCCGCCGATGTCACCGAGCGCGCTGAAGAGCTGGGCGCCGCCCGACGGGGGAGCGGCGAGGTCGTCGACGGCTGTCTCCTCCAGCCCCTGCACCATGGGCTTCACGGTGAACTGGCCCCCGCTGTCCCACCGGGTGAGATTCTCGGTGCCGTAGAGCGTGGCGCCCGTCCCGTACATCATCCGGTCGGAGTCGAACGGGTCGATCTCCAGCGACTCCGTCATCCACCCGAGTTTCGGGCTCTGTTCGGGGGGCGAGGGGTTCGCGCCGAAGGTCAGCCAGGGGGAGGACGACACGTCGATGGTGTAGCGGTTCGAGCGGTTCGGGTACGACGTGTAGTCCCACGCCCTGGTCCAGGTCGCCCCGCTGTCCGTGGAGCGGAAGATCTGGGTGTCCGGCCACCAGGAGCTGTAGGCGGTCGCCATGACGGTGCCGGGGTGCTGCCGGTCGACCGTCAGGCCGCCGAACCCGTAGTAGGTGTCCGCCTCCGCGACCGGGCTGATGTCCGTCCAGGTGCCGGTCGCCGTCGCGTACCGCCAGAGCCGACCCTTGCCGCCGTCGTAGGGGCCGCCCTTGTCGCTGTAGGCGACGTAGAGGTAGCTGTTCTTCGCGTCCAGGACACCCTTGTGGGCGAGGTATCCGGTGGGCTGCCCGGCCAGCCGGGTCCAGGTCGCACCCGCGTCCGTCGAGCGGTACACCGCGTTGTCCTTGTCGGCGACCCCGACGTAGATCGTCTTCGTCGCCGAACCGGCGGTCCCCGTCGACTCGTCGAAGGTGACCCACACGATGCCCTGGTTGTCGGAGGCGTACCCGGTGGTGTCGGTCGGGTCCTGCACGTAGGTGCCGACATCGGGGAAGTCCGTCACCTGCGACCAGGTCACGCCCGAGTCCGTCGACCGCCACAGGCCCTTGCCGCTGGGCGCGCCCAGATACAGCACGCTGTCCTTGTTCGGGTCGATCGCCAGCCGCTCGCCCATGCCCCGGCCGGGCATGTTGCCGCCCAGTTTGAACGGCAGGTCGGTCTTCTGCCAGCTCGCACCCCGGTCGGAGGAGCGCAGCACCGCGCCGTCGGTCGGGTCCCAGCTGTTGGTGTACGTCCCGACGGCCGCGTACACCCTGTCCGGATCGACGGAGTCGGAGGCCAGACTGACCACACCGGTGTGCCCCCACTCGTTCCAGCCGACCGAGTCCAGCAACGGGGTCCAGCTCTTCGTCGACTCCGACCAGCGGTAGGCCCCGCCGATGTCGGTACGGGCGTAGGCGAGGTTCTTCTCGGTGCGGTTGAAGACGATCCCGGGCACGAAACCACCGCCGTCGATACGGGCGTTGTGCCAGGTGTAGCTGTCGGCCGCGAGGGTGACCTGCGAGGTGTCGTGCGCGGCGAGTGCGGGCGGGGTGCCGACGAGTAAGCCGGCGGCGAGGGCGAGCACAGCGGTGAGGATGCGGGTTCTTCGCACGCGAGAAGTCCTCTCCATAAAGGGGAAGGGCGGCCCCCGGCGTGGAGGGGCCGCCCACTGGAGCGCCCCTTCAGGGGCGCGGGGAACTGCGCGACCAGCCACGACGCGGCCGCAGCCGAAGCCACAGCCGCAGCCGAACTACTCCAGCAGCTCCGCGTACGACCCCATCGCCAGCGCGATGTCCGCCTGGGCCCAGAACCGGTGGTACGTGAACACAGGCGCGGCCCCGCCTGCCAAGTAGCTCTGGATCTTCGACCACGCGGGGTCGTCCTTGTAGAAGCTCCGCAGCGACGCGAACGTGGACGAAGAGTTGACCGCGTCCCCGTTCGGCATCTTCCCGGTCCACCCGCTCGGCACGTACACCGTGTCGTCGAACCGGTTGTAGTCGGCCCGCGTCTCCGGCACCGCGATCCCCAGGCTGTCCTGGTAGTTGCCCCACATGCCGTCGAGCAGCGCCTTGGCCGTCGACTTCGCCGTCGCGTCACCGGACCTGGCGGCGTAGTACGTCAACGTCTTGGCGTACGCGGCCGCCACGCCCACGTCGTTCGTGTAGTCGGCGACCGTGACGTGGAGTCCGCTGTTGGAGCCGGGACTCGACGCGTTCCAGGTGTCGGGCTGCCCCGACCACTGGAGCGTCGACGGGATGAGATACGTGCCGTCCGGATTGACCGTGGTCTTGGACAGCGCCCACGCCACCCACTTGTCGAGGACCGCCTTGGCGCTCGCGTTGCCGGTCTGCTGGTAGTACTCGGCGACCCGCTCCATCGACCAGGCCTGGAAACCGAACCACTGGTTGGACGGCGGGTCGTGGTAGACCGGCTCCCAGTCGTAGTACATGCCGTAGAACGTCGGCGTACCCGACGGCGGGCTCGCGTACCGCCCCTGCCAGCTGTTGGTCGCGCCACCGGCGATGGCCCCCTCCGACGACTGCAGCCAGCGGTAGAACTCCAGCTGCCTGGTCAGGGACGTACCCCAGTCCGCCGCTCCCGTCGCCGACTTGGGCTTCAGGTCGGCGTACGAGCTCAGCGCGTACGCGGCCAGCGGGTTCTGGTAACCCCCGTGCACATGGCTCGACCCGATCCGCCAGGCCCAGCCCGCGCTGGTGTCGGTCGCCCCGCCCCACGCGTAGTACCAGGACAGCAGATAGTCCGAGGCGTCCTTGCCGGTGCCGGCCGCGCACGTCGTCGGCCCCACACAGTTGCCGATCTTCTTGAAGTACTTGTCGTACATGGCGTAGCGCAGGTAGTCGCCCATCTTCGCCGCCTTGCCCACGGTGGCGGAGACGTCACCGCCCTTGCCCTGCTCCTTCGCCCACACGTCAGCCCAGTACGCGGCCTGCACGGCACGCGCGTCGGCGTCCGGGGCGTCCGTGTACTTCCACTGCCTGGCGTAGGACGAGTCACCGGTGAACAGGTCCAGGTAGCCGTTGGTCCCGCCGTACTTGAAGGCGTCGCAGGTCGGCTGCGGAACCGTCTCCCAGACCGACTCCTGCGCCCCGCGCTGGAAGGTGTTGATGTACGACGGGCCGTCCGCGGCCGGACCCGCCTCGCACCCGCCGCCCGGGGTGTCACCGTAGCCGTAGACGTTGTCGACGTCCTGGAGCCAGTGCATGCCGTACACGTCGTCCGTGCCGTACGCGCTCTTCAGCTCCGAGGCGATCGGGTCCGAGCCCACCGACACCGTGGTGTCCAGCTTCGCCGGGTACTCGTTCGGGGTGTCCAGCTCGGGTGCGTAGGTGGCCGGTTTGGACGCGTTGTAGAAGGAGTTCGTCGGCTGGTCGGCGTGGGTGGGGATCATGTACTTCTCCATGAGCGCCCACGCGCCGTTGAACTTGGACCAGTCGCCGGTGACCTTGCCGTACATGGCCTGAAGCCAGAGAAGGTAGCTGTACGCCTCGGACGTGGTCTCGTGCCCCTGGTCCGGTGCCTCGACGATCAGCGTCTCGACCGAGTGGTAGGGGATGCCCTCGGGGGAGAAGTAGCCGTTCGCCGGGTTGGTGATCTTCCCGTACAGGTCCAGGAAGCGTGCGTCGTACGCCTTCGAGGCGGCCAGTTCCGTCACCGTCACCGTGGCCCCGGTGTAGCCGGCCGCGGACGCGGTGAAGGTCGCGGTACCGGTGCCGGCGGAGTCCGCGGCCACGGTCACGTTCTGCGCGGTGCTCCAGTTGGACGGCGTGAACGTCAGCGAGGAACCGGCGCTCACCGACAGCCCGGTGTTGCCGGCCGTGCGGGCCACCGCGACCGTCACGCTGGTGCTCGGCTGCTTCGACAGGCTGACCCCGAAGGTGCCGGTCGCGCCCTGCTGGACACCCAGCTGGGTGGGCGAGGCGACCACCGCGGGACCCGAGGCGACCGTGATGCCGACCGGCGTGGAGGAGGCGGACGCGCCGAGGCTGTCGTACGCCTTCGCCACCAGCGAATGACTGCCCACGGTCAAACTTGGGACCGAGAGCGAGTAGGGCGACGAGGTGTCCGTGCCCAGCAGCGTGGTGTCGTCATAGAACTCGATCTTGCTGATCGTCGCGCCGTCGGCCGCCGCCGCGGTCGCCGCCAGCGGGACCGCGTCGCCCTGCGTGTACACCGCGCCGGCGGTGGGGCTGGTCAGCACGGTGACCGGCGGCTGGTGCGCACCGGCGCAGGTGGTGCCGTTGATCGCGAAGCTCGTCGGGGCCGCGTTGCCGCCGGTGTAGGAGAACTGGGCGCCGGTCGACACCGCCGCGCCCGCCGCGATGGTGCCGTTGTACGACGCGTTCTGCACGGTGACCGAGGTGCCGGACTGGGACCAGGTGCCGTTCCAGCCGTTCGACAGCTTCTGGTTGCCCGTGTACGCGTACGTCAGGGTCCAGCCGTTGATCGCGTCCGTACCGCGGTTGGTGATCGTGAGGTCCGCGGTGAAGCCGGTGCCCCAGTCGTTGGTCTTGTAGTCGACGCTGCACTGGACGGTCGCCGCGTGCGCGGGGGTCGTCCCGGTGGCGAGCATCGACAGCGGGAGGGCGAGGGCCGCGGCGACGGCGGTCCACAACCGCCGTACGGCTCTGCGCCGCCTCCCGGGGGCGGGGCCTGAGGGGTGTGCGGGATGCATGTGCTGGTTCCTCCTTGCGCTTGCGGCTCGGGGAGAAGTCAAGGCTTGAACCAGTGGGAGCGCTCCCATAGTGGAGACGTGGCATGGTTCGGTCAAGGCGGTTGAAGAGTCGAAATGATTCGACGGACCACGTTGGCGAAAAGTCAGGCAACTTCTCTGTTCTTCGCCGTCACTTGCCGCTAGCTTCCTTCGCACCAGTGGGAGCGATTCCGTTCAGTCGACGCGTCCGTCACGACGCGCCCGAGCTGCAAGGAGTCGCTCATGCGACACCCCCCGCGTTCAGTTCTTTTAACCGTCACCGGTGCGGCCGCCCTCGTCGGGTCCGCGCTGGTGCCGGTGGTGTCGGCGTCCGGCGCGACACCCGCGTGCACCGTGCAGTACGCGGTCACCGGCCAGTGGGACACCGGCTTCCAGGGCTCCGTGACCATCACCAACAACCATGCCGCCGTCAGCAGTTGGAGCCTGACTTTCGACTTCGCGGGCGGCCAGAAGGTCACCGAGGGCTGGAACGCCAAGTGGTCCCAGGCCGGTACGACGGTCACCGCCGCGAACGAGAGCTGGAACGGCTCCCTCGGCACCGGCGCGAGCGTCAGCGCCGGCTTCCTCGGCTCCTGGTCGGGGAGCAACGCCGTACCGACGGCCTTCAAGCTCAACGGCACGACCTGCAACGTGGATCCGGAACCGACCCCGACTCCGACCCCGACCGAGCCGCCCGCCACCGGGTCGGCCCCGGCTCTGCACGTCTCCGGCAGCAGGCTCGTGGACGCCGCCGGCACGGCCCACCGTCTCCTCGGCGTGAACCGCTCCGGCGGCGAGTTCATGTGCGTGCAGGGCTACGGGATATGGGACGGGCCCGTGGACGACGCGGCGATCAAGGCGATCGCCGACTGGAAGGCCGACGCGGTCCGCATCCCGCTCAACGAGGAGTGCTGGCTGGGCCTGTCCGACATCAAGCCCGAGTACGCGGGCGCCAACTACATCGCCGCGGTCAAGGACCTGGTGGCCCGCGTCGAGTCGTACGGCATGACCCCGATCCTCGAGATGCACTGGTCCTACGGTCAGTACACCGGCAACTCGGCTGGCTGCTCCGACGTCCACGCCACCTGCCAGAAGCCGATGCCGGACGCCCAGTACGCGCCGTCCTTCTGGTCCTCGGTGGCCGGGACCTTCAAGGACGACCCAGCGGCCGTGTTCGACCTGTTCAACGAGCCGTACCCGGACCGGGCGACCTCGACGGCCACCCAGGCCTGGGAGTGCTGGCGGGACGGCGGCACCTGCTCGGGGATCGGCTACCAGGTGGCCGGCATGCAGGACCTGGTGGACGCGGTCCGGGGCGCCGGGGCCGGGAACGTCATCATGATCGGCGGGCTCGCCTACTCCAACGACCTCAGCCAGTGGCTGACGTACAGGCCCACCGACCCGGCCGGCAATCTCGTCGCCGCCTACCACGTCTACAACTTCAACACCTGCTCCACCGAGAGCTGCTGGAACTCCACCCTCGCCCCGGTCGCCGCCCAGGTACCGCTGGTCGCCGGGGAGATCGGTGAGGACACCTGCTCGCACGCCTTCGTCGACCAGGTCATGAAGTGGTTCGACGACCGCGGCCTCTCCTACCTGGGCTGGACCTGGAACACCTGGGACTGCTCCTCCGGGCCGTCCCTGATCTCCGACTACAACGGCACGCCGACCGCGTACGGCGCCGGGCTGCGCGACCACCTCCAGGCCGTCAACCCGTAGGCGCACTGCCGGAGAAGTCCCACCAGGAACCTCCACCGAAGAAGTCCCACCAGTGAAATCCCACCAGTGAAATCCCATTCAAGAAGAAGGAACCCGCACTCATGAGTCGTACCAGAACAGCGGTGTTCGCCGCCCTGGCGCTGGTCGCCGGGGTCTCGGGGCCGGCGGTCGCCGCGGCCCCGGCCGCCCAGGCGGCGATCTCCGCGATCCCCTGCACCGTCGACTACAAGATCCAGAACGACTGGGGCTCCGGCTTCACCGCGGCCGTCACCGTCACCAACAACTCCGCCGCGAAGTCGAGTTGGGCGGTGAAGTGGTCATACGCCGGCAACCAGAAGGTGAGCAGCTACTGGAACGCCAAGGTCAGCCAGAGCGGCACCGCGGTCACCGCGGGCAACGAGACGTACAACGGCACGCTGGCGACCGGCGGTTCGGTCAGCTTCGGGTTCAACGGGACCTACAGCGGGTCGAACGCGGTCCCGACCGCCTTCACGCTCGACGGCGTCACCTGCAATGTCGACGACGGCAGCAGCGGGGGCGGCGGAGGCGACGGAGGCGGCGGCACCGGCACCCGGGTCGACAACCCGTACTCCGGTGCCAAGGTGTACGTGAACCCGGAGTGGTCCGCGAAGGCCGCCGCCGAGACCGGTGGCAGCCGGATCTCCAGCCAGCCCACCGGCGTCTGGCTCGACCGCATCGCCGCGATCAACGGCGTGAACGGCGGCATGGGGCTGCGCGACCACCTGGACGCGGCCCTCGCGCAGAAGGGCAGCGGCGAGGAGGTCGTCCAGCTGGTCGTCTACGACCTGCCCGGGCGGGACTGCGCGGCCCTCGCGTCGAACGGCGAGCTCGGCCCGACGGAGATCGACAAGTACATGACGCAGTTCATCGACCCGATCGCCGCGATCCTCTCCGACAGCAAGTACGCCTCGCTGCGGATCGTCACGACGATCGAGATCGACTCGCTGCCCAACCTGGTCACCAACACCGGCAGCCGGGCCACCGCCACCGCCAACTGCGACACCATGCTCGCCAACGGCAACTACGTGAAGGGCGTCGGCTACGCGCTCGCCAAGCTCGGCGCGATCCCGAACGTCTACAACTACCTGGACGCCGGCCACCACGGCTGGCTCGGCTGGGACGACAACTTCGCCCCGGCGGCCAACGTGTTCAAGCAGGCGGCCACCAGTGAGGGCGCGACCGTCGACGACGTCCAGGGCTTCATCACCAACACGGCCAACTACAGCGCCCTGAAGGAGAACAACTTCACCGTCAACGACTCGGTGAACGGCACCTCCGTCCGCCAGTCCAAGTGGGTCGACTGGAACCGCTACGTCGACGAGCTGTCCTTCGCCCAGGCCTTCCGCACCGAACTGGTCTCGGTCGGCTTCAACTCGGGCATCGGCATGCTGATCGACACCTCCCGCAACGGGTGGGGCGGCAGCGCGCGGCCGGCCGGCCCCGGCCCGACGACCAGCGTGGACGCCTACGTCGACGGTGGCCGCTACGACCGCCGGATCCACGTCGGCAACTGGTGCAACCAGGCCGGAGCGGGCCTCGGTGAACGTCCGCAGGCCAGCCCGGCGGCCGGGATCGACGCCTACGTGTGGATGAAGCCGCCGGGTGAGTCCGACGGCTCCAGCTCCGCCATCCCCAATGACGAGGGCAAGGGCTTCGACCAGATGTGCGACCCGACGTACACGGGCAACGCGCGCAACGGCAACAGCATGTCCGGCGCCCTGCCGAACGCGCCGCTGTCCGGGCACTGGTTCTCCGCGCAGTTCCAGCAGCTGATGGCGAACGCGTATCCGCCGTTGTCATGACGGCCGGTTGAGCCGAGTCCATGGCTGTGGGCCGAGTGCGGCTGGTCGCGCAGTTCCTCCCTCAGCCTTCGGCCGGGGGTACCCCCAGCGCCCCTTCGGGGGCGCGGGACAGGCCTCGGCGGATGGCGATCTCCACCGGTGAGTAGTCCCCGTCCGGCCGCTCCAGTTCGTAGGGGGCGGCCGGCATCAGGGGTGGCTGGGCCATGAAGCGGGGGCGGGTGCCGTGGTGCGGCTGGGCCGCGTGCACCAGGAACGGGTGACAGAGGAAGACGTCACCGGGGCGGCCGGTGGCGTACGCGAGCGGGCGGTGCGCGGAGGCCTCGACCAGCCGAGGGGCGAGCTCCAGACCGGACACGCCGTCCTCCCCGTACGGCTCCAGCAGCTGGGGCACGTCGAGATGCGAGCCGATCCGGATCCGTGTCGGAGCGTCCTCCCGTGTGACCTCGCTGAACAGGAAGAGCATCAGCAGGGCCCGGTCCCGCGAGCGCAGATTGGCGAAGTACCAGCTCTCGCCCTCGGGAAGGTAGCTGCCCTCGATGTGCCAGCCCGCGTCGTCCGGCTCCTCGGCGTGCGGAAAGCGCAGCGGGAAAGTCCCGAGCGAATACCGCGGCGCCCATCGGCCCTCGCCCACCAGCAGGTCGAACGCCCGATGCAGGACGGGAGAGTTGACGGCCGCCGCGAACGGTCCCTGCGCCATCCCCGGCACCCACACCACCGGGTCCCGCCAGGTGCCGGGGTCCTCCGGGTCGTACCCCGTCTCCCGCCACAGCAGCCGGGCGCAGTCCTCGGCGACCCGTGGCGGGAAGGCACCCTCGATCTTCACGAAGCCGTCGGCAAGGAAGCGTTCCACGAGGTCGTCGTCCACCAGGCCATCGTGACCCGCCCGCCTTGCCGTTCGCATCCGGTTTTTTGCCGCATCGGCAACAGGGCTGGCACCCGGGCGGGGCGTCGTCGCACCCTGGCGGCATCCGGACGAGAGGCTGATCCCATGGCGCACGACCACGACCACGACCACGACCACGAGCACGACCACCGGCACCGGGGCACGCACACCCACACGCACGCCCACGCGCACACCGACATCGACTGGGCCGAGATGGCCGAACACCTGGAGTCCCAGGCGGAGCTCTTCGCGCCCCTGTACGACGACGTGCTGAGCTGGCTCGGCAAGGAGGTCACCGAGCCGGGGCTGATCGTCGACGCGGGCAGCGGGCCCGGGGTGGTGTCGTGCCTGTTCGCCGAGGCCTTCCCGGGCGCCCGGGTGCTGGCCGTGGACGGCAGCGCACCGCTCCTCGACCGGGCCCGCGCCCGCGCCGAGCGGCTGGGCGTCGCCGACCGCTTCGACGTACTCGCCGGTGAACTCCCGCGCGTGCTCGACCAGTTGGAATACCCGGCGGACCTCCTGTGGGCCGGGCACAGCCTGCACCACCTCGGTGACCAGCGGGCCGCGCTCACCGCCTTCGCCGAGCGGCTGGCCCCGGGCGGCACCCTGGCGATCCTGGAGGGCGGCCTGCCCAGCCGCTTCCTGCCCCGCGACATCGGCATCGGACGGCCCGGCCTCCAGGCACGGCTGGACGCGGTGCAGGAGGAGTGGTTCGAGCAGATGCGCACCGAACTGCCCGGCGCGGTCGCGGAGGCCGAGGACTGGCCGACGCTGCTGAACTCCGCGGGGCTCAAGCACACCCGCACCCGCAGCTTCCTGATCGACCTGCCCGCGCCGGCCTCCGACCGGGCCCGCGCCTACGCGACGGAGATCCTCTCCCGCTTCCGTGACACGGTCGGCGACGGTCTCGACGCCGACGACCGCGCCACCCTGGACCGCCTCCTCGACCCGGCCGACCCGGCGAGCGTCCACCGCAGGTCCGACGTGTTCGTCCTGGGCGCCCGCACGGTGCACACCGCGGTCCGGCCCCGGTAGCGGAACCCGGACGGCCCGGCACCGTGCGGTACCGGGCCGCTCGCCCACCCCGGGTCCTCGGCGGGCAGGGAGCCGCCTCGGTCAGTTGTTGGCCAGGAACTGTTTCGCCAGCTGGTCACCGAGGGAGACGGCAGCACTGTGGCTCTCGATGGGGGACACGGTGGAGTTCTTGAACAGGATGTAGGTCACGCCGGAGTCGGCACCGCCGGTCGCCGGGTCGGGGTCTATGCCGAGCGCCTTGGCGGTGGCGTACGACGCCTCACCGATGATCTTCGTGGGGCCGGTGTCGCCGACCACGGCGTACTCGACCTTGTTGTTGTAGATCACGGCCACCACGCCGCCGCCCTTGATGCCGGCGCCGGAGTAGTTCCAGATGCTGCTGGAACTCGGGACCACCACGTACGGCAGGGACTCGGCCTTGAGCGGCTTGCCGTCGGACTGGTGGAAGGCGGTGTCGTCCTGGTACCAGGGGTCGCGGTCCTCGTTGCAGTTGGTGGTGCGCTGGCCGTCGCAGTCGATGTCCATGTCGGCCTTCCAGAAGACCGCGCCGTTCTTGCCGCAGACGGGGACCGTGGCCGAGGTCTCGTCGTCGGTCCGGTACTTGCCGTTGGAGATCTGGGAACAGGACGTCACCTTGGCGAGCAGGTCGGCCGCGCTGACCGTGCCCTCCTGGGCGGACCTGGGGGTGGCGCCGGAGGCACTGGTGGGCAGCACACCGGCGGCGAGCAGTGCGGCCCCGGAGGCCGCGGCAAGGGTCAGTGTTCGGATGCGCACTGTGGGGGGTGCCCTTCTGTTAGGAAAGTTTCCTGACCGGGTGCCGTACAAGGTGGACCCGGCTGCATGTCCGCGTCAAGCCCTGGGTGTGAACTCGGCAAATTGTCGCGCATTGCGGTGATATGACCCGCGGGGAACACTGGTGGGGCGGAACATTCCGAATATTTACGCAGGAGCCGTGCGGGGGTGAGCGGTGGCTCCGGTGGCTCCTGGGAGGCGAGGGGTCATGTTCGTACGCGCGGTGTACGTGACCGGCGATCCGGCGAAGGTCGAGGCCGCGATCAGGGCGCTCAACAGCGAGGGGCGCGGTCTCCTGGAGGACCGTCCCGAGTACCGCGGCGCCGACGTCTTCGTCGACCGGGACCTGGGCAAACTGCTCGCGGTCAGCTGGTGGGGCTCCGAGGGGGCCCGGCGCAACAGCGACCAGGTGATGAGTGAGCGGCGCGGGCCGATGCTGGAGCCGTTCGCGGGTACCGTCGCGGTCCAGAACTACGAGGTGGCGGTCTTCCACTCGGTGCAGATGCCGAGGGCGGGCGGGGGTCTGCGCGCCACCAGGGTGGAGTTCGACCCGGCCGACACGGACCTGTTCGTCGAGACGTTCCGTTCCTCGGCCGTGCCCAGGCTCGAGGCGCTGCCCGGCTTCGCGCGGTGCGCCCTGTTCGTCGACCGGCGGTGGGGCCGGGGCATGGCCGGCTCGCTCTTCGTCGACCGGGCCTCGATGGCCGCCTCACGCGCCGCGCAGGCCGCCGCCCGGCACGCGGACGCCGCGAAGGCGCACGTGACCGTGGTCGGCCTGGAGGAGTTCGAGGTCGTCCACGCGGACGTACACCCCGACTGACGCACCCAGAAGGGGAGTTGGAGTCGCGCACGGTCCGGGAACGCGACGGTCCGGGAACGCGACGGTCCGGGAACGCGACGGTCCGGGAACGCGACGGTCCGGGAACGCGAACGGCCGCCCCGCCGGGTCGGTGGCGGGGCGGCCGGTGCGGTACGGGAGCCGGTCAGCTCATGTTGAAGGTGCCCGGGTCGGGGCCGATGCGGCGGTCCTCGTTGAGCGCGCTGATCGCCGCGAGGTCCTCGGTGTCCAGGCTGAAGTCGAACACCTGGATGTTCTCCTTGATCCGGGACGGCGTCACGGACTTCGGGATCACGACGTTGCCGAGCTGGATGTGCCAGCGCAGCACGACCTGGGCCGGGGTGCGGTTGTGCTTCTGCGCGATCGCGACGATCGCCGGCACCTCCAGCAGCCCCTTGCCCTGACCGAGCGGCGACCAGGCCTCGGTGGCGATGCCCTGCTCCTCGTGGAGCTCACGCGAGGCGTGCTGCTGGAGATGCGGGTGCAGCTCGATCTGGTTGACCGCGGGGATGACCGAGGTCTCGGCGATCAGCCGCTCCAGGTGCTCCGGAAGGAAGTTGGAGACGCCGATCGCCTTGACCCGGCCGTCGGCGTACAGCTTCTCGAACGCCTTGTAGGTGTCCAGGTACTTGTCCTGGGCCGGCAGCGGCCAGTGGATGAGGTACAGGTCCAGGTAGTCGAGACCCAGCTTGTCCAGGGACGCGTCGAACGCGCGGAGCGTGGCGTCGTATCCCTGGTCGGCGTTCCAGAGCTTGGTGGTGACGAAGATGTCCGCACGCGGAACGCCGGAGGCGGCGATCGCCTTGCCGGTGCCCTCTTCGTTGCCGTAGATCGCCGCTGTGTCGATGCTGCGGTACCCGGCCTCCAGCGCCGTGGCGACGGCCCGCTCGGCCTCGTCGTCCGGCACCTGCCACACGCCGAAGCCCAGCTGGGGCATCTCGACGCCGTTGTTGAGGATTTTCGGGGGGACCTTGCTGCTCACGAGCTCTCGATCCTTCGGTTGTCGACAGGTGGTACTCCCATCGTCAACGATCACGCGCCCTGATGCATTCCTGACCACGGAATCCGCCGGAACCGACCGCTGAGTCGGCCGTGCGGGCCGAGAATGGCCGGAAATGGATCCGACGTTACGGGTCCGGACCATTGACCGCGGCCCGTAGCTGCCGAGACTCTGGTTCGCGTCATCGGACGTATCGCTGAACCCGGTACAGGGATGTGAACAACCCTGTGGGTTTTCCGGCGAACCCCTGTGAACAGCAGTCTTCTCTCTGCGCTCTGAGACCCCCCAACCTCAGGAAAGCAGGTACACACCCGTGAACGAGACCGCCCGCGAGGGCCGGCAGTGGAACTACGGCCGCCCGCAGACATCCGATGAAAAGGTCCGGCGAAGCCCTGGTCGCCAGGTTGTGGAGACCGCCCGGTAAGTGACCGGACACCCCCTCGGCGCCCGCCGACCCGCACCATGTGCGCCGCCGTCACCGCCCCGCCGACCGCCGACCGCCGGCCCGACCGGCGCGGTCATCGCCCAGGTCTCGTCCGACTGATCAGTCGGTCAGCCGGATCGGGCGTCGGGGACGGGTGCGGAGGCGTTCCGGAAGGAGGATCATGAAACGCCTGCGAGCCGTCGCTCTCGCGGCCGTCGCGCTCACCACGGCCGCCCTCGCCGTGCTCCCCACGGCCGCCGCCCCGCCCGCCACCGCCGCCGCCCGCTCCGCCCCCGCCGTCGCGCCCCGACCGGCCGCCGCTCCCGACTGGTCCACCGCGGTCGTCGACTCCAGCATGGCCCGTTACACCCCGGCCACCATCGGCGGCTGGTCCTACCCGGTCGGCCTCTACCTCTACGGCCAGTACCTCACCTACCGGCGCACCCACGACCCCCGCTACCTCACCTACATCAAGAACTACGTCGACCGGTTCGTGAAGAGCGACGGCTCGATCGGCCAGTCCTTCAACAGCCTGGACAGCATGCAGGCGGGCCGTCTCCTGGTGATCCTGCACCACGAGACGGGCCAGGACCGCTACCGCAAGGCGGCCAAGAAGATCCGCGACCGCCTGGACGGCTACCCGCGCACCGGTGACGGCGGTTTCTGGCACGCCGACACCAGCAGCCGAGCCCATCAACTCTGGGCGGACGGCGTCTACATGGTGAACCCGTTCCTCGTCGAGTACGGCAAGGAATTCGGCGACAGCGCGTACACCGACGACGAGGCGGCCAAACAGCTTGCCGTCTACGGCGGCCACCTCCAGGTCGCGAACGGCCTGCTCAAACACGCCTACGACGAGTCGAAGAGCGCGAGTTGGGCGGATCCACAGACCGGCCTCGCCCCCGAGCACTGGTGCCGGGCCGTCGGCTGGTACGCGATGGCGATCGTCAACGTGCTGGACGCGATCCCGGCGAACCAGCCCCGGCGCCCGCAACTCCTGGGCATCTTCCAGAAGCTGGCGGCCGGCCTGGAGAAGTACCAGGACCCGGCGACCGGGCGCTGGTTCCAGGTGATCGACAAGGGCGGGCGCGGCGACGACTGGACCGAGACCTCCTGCTCCAGCATGTTCACCTACGCCCTCTCGCGCGGCGCCCAGCAGCACTACCTCGACCCGCACTACGCGGACGTCGCCCGCCGCGGCTACCGGGGCGTCCTCGCCGAGCTGTCCGTCGGCGCGGACGGCCGTACCGACCTCGCCGACATCTCGGTCGGCACCAACGTCGGCGACTACGCGTACTACGTCGCCCGTACCCGGGCCGTGAACGACTTCCACGGCCTCGGGGCTTTCCTGATCATGAACGAGCAACTGCGAGGTGATTCAGTGTCATGAGCACAACATCCAGGAGAGCGGTTCTGGGAGCCGCGCTAGCCGGAGCCGCCACGGCCGCCGTCGGGCTGCCCGCGACCACCGCACACGCGGCGTCCTGGCAGCTCAAGTGGCAGCCGTCGGCGAGCGCCGACGGTCTCGGCGCCTTCGAGACCGTCGAGGACGACCGCGCCGACTCCCACCCGGCCGGGCAGCCGCACATCTACGCCACGGGGAACAACTGGCGCTTCAACATGCACACGGTCGACCGCGACACCTCGACCGACCGCCAGCGCCAGGAGGTCACCGGCCTGCGCACGAGTTCCAGCAGCTACCTCAAGTGGAACGAGGGCCAGACCTGGCGGGTCACCTACTCGATGTACATCCCGAGCTCGCTCAAGGCGACCACCACCTTCACCCACATCATGCAGATGAAGCAGCCCGGCACCGGCACCTCGCCGATCGTCGTGCAGTCGCTCAGACGCGTGAACGGCAAGCAGACCATCGAGCTGAACCTCGCCACCGAGGGCGTCATCGTCGGCCGTGCCGACCTCGACCCGCTGCACGACAAGTGGACCGACGTCGACTTCCAGATCAAGGTCGGCAACGGGTCGGCGGGTTCGGTCCGCTGGATCCTCAAGTCAGGCGGCGCCACCGTGATCGACGTCTCGAAGTCCGGCGTGGACACCTTCCTGGCCGACCGGGTCCGCCCGAAGTGGGGCATCTACCGCTCTCTCGGCGACACCTCGGGCTCGCTGCAGGACACCTACCTCATGCTCACCAACCTCCGTGGCTACCAACAGGTGTGAGGAACCGTCACCATGAAACCCCCCACCGCTGAACGGCACAGTGCTGCCGCGATCGTCCTCTTCGTCCTCGCCGTCGTCCTCGGGCTCTCCCACCCCGCGGCCCTCGCCGCCCCACAGACCGCCGCACCACGCGCCGGCGCCGTCTACGACGTGCGTGACTACGGCGCCAAGGGTGACGGCTCCACCAACGACAGCCCGGCCATCGACAAGGCCATCACGGCCGCGAACTCCGCGGGCGGCGGCACCGTCCGCTTCACCGCCGGCACCTACAAGTCCAAGAACACCCTCCACATGAAGAGCCATGTGACGCTCCAGCTCGACAAGGGCGCCACCCTCCAGGGCTCCAGCGCGGACACCTACGACAAGGCCGAGTCCAACCCGTACGACGCCTACCAGGACTACGGCCACAGCCACTTCCACGACGCGATGATCTACGGCGACAAGCTCACCGACATCGGCTTCGTCGGCCAGGGCGTCGTCGACGGCGCGGGCAACCTCATCACCGGCAACCCGAAGACCGGTGAGGCCGACAAGATCATCTCGCTGACCCGGTGCGACGGCCTCCGGATCGGCGACGGACTCACCCTCCGTCGCGGCGGCCACTTCGCGGCCCTCATCAACGGCTGCACCAACGTGACGTCCGACCACCTGACCATCGACACCGCGAGCGACCGTGACGGCTGGAACGTCATCTCCACCACCAACGCCACGATCACCAACGCCCACATCGAGGCCAACGACGACGCGCTGGTCTTCAAGAGCGACTACGCCCTCGGCGCCAAACTGCCCAACGGGCATGTCCGGGTCGCCGATTCGGTGCTCGGTGCCAAGTGCTGCAACGCCCTGATGTTCGGCTCCGAGACCTGCGGCGACTTCTCGGACTACCGGTTCGAGAACATCCGGATCGACGGCGCCGACAAGTCCGGGCTCGGCATGGTCTCCATGGACGGCGCGAAGATCTCCGACGTCCACTACCGCGACATCACGATGACGAACGTGCACTCGCCGATCATGGAGAAGATCGGCACCCGGAAACGCTGCGGGAACAGCCCCGGTGTCGGATCGATCAGCGATGTCACGTACGACGACATCACCGCCACCGGCAACAGCCCGTCCTTCAGCCCGACGCTGTGGGGCGAGAGCGGCCACCGCATCAGCGGGGTCACCTTCGACAACGTCAATGTCACCGTCCCCGGCGGCAACGGCACCATGTCCACCGGAGTGCCGAGCAACGACCCGAAGGACTACAACCCCAAGGCCATCGGCACCCGGCCCGCCTACGGCTGGTACCTGCACGACGCCGACCACGTACAGTTCACCGACAGCAGCGTGAAGTTCGCCGCGAACGACGGCCGGCCCGCGCTGATCGCCAACGCGGTGAGCGACCTCCGCCTCACCCGCTTCACCGCCCAGAAGGGCAGCGGCTCCCCGTACGACGTCGGTCTCCAGGACGTCACAGCGGCCTGCGTGACGGACAGTCACAACACCTCGGGCGGCGCACTGCGGGTCTCCGGCGGCCAGGACTGTTCCGGTACGGCCGTGAAGCCGCTCGACCTGGAGAACCCGCGCCAGGACTTCCTCCGCGCCTCCGTCGGCGGCCTCTTCCTGCACTGGGGCCTGCGCACCGCGCCCGCCCACACCAGCTGCACCGCCTGGGAGAACGACGTCACCGCCGGCGGCTGGACCCCCGACTACTGGGTGAAGGAGGCCCAGAAACTGCACACCCAGTACCTGGTCCTCGCCACCTTCCACAGCCGCCTCGGCTACGCGCGCCCCTGGCCCTCGAAGATCCCCGGCTCCTGTGCCACCAAACGGGACTTCCTCGGCGAGCTGATCACCGCGGCCAAAGCCAAGGGGATGAAGGTCATCCTCTACATGACCAACGACCCGCAGTGGCACGACGAGGGCGGCCACGAGTGGCTGGACTCGGCCGCCTACTCCGCCTACAAGGGCAAGAACGTCGACCTGACCACCAACGACGGCTTCGGACAGTTCAGTTACGACAACTTCTTCGAGGTCATGGACCGCTACCCCGACCTCGGCGGCTTCTGGATCGACAACGACAACGCGTACTGGGAGAGCCACGACCTCTACCAGCAGATCTACGACAGGCGGCCGAACTACACGCTCAGCAACAACAACGAGGACACGCCGATCATGGACATGATCAGCAATGAGCAGAAGACGGGGATGACACCGGCCTACGACTACCCCCAGGCCGTCTACACCGCCCAACCGCGCCTCACCGAGGCCGACTTCAAGCTGCCCTCGACCGGCGCCTGGTGGTACGACGGCTCCGACCCGACCGTCGACAGGATGCTGACCCTCGGCCGCCTCGTCACCAACGCGGGCTCCTCGGTGAAGGCCCTGATGGCCGAGACCGCCCAGGTCAACGGCAAGTTCCCGGCCAACCAGGCCGCCTTCAACAACTTCGCCAACTCCTACCTCGACCCCATCTGGGAGTCCCTGGGTGCCACCGAGGGCGGCGGGTACATGTACGGCGGTCTCAAACCGGGCTTCTGGAACGACGGCGCCCACGGCGTGACGACGGTCGCCAAGGACGATCCGAACCGCCAGTACGTCCACGTCCTGACCCCGCCGTCCACCAGCACCCTGCGGATCCGCGACAACGGCTACCGCATCGCCTCGGTCACCGACCTCCGTACCGGCAAGGCGGTTTCGTGGTCGCAGTCCGGCGGCGTGCTCACCCTGACCGGGCTCGGCGGCTGGGATCCGTACGACACCGTCTTCAAGGTCACCACGGCCGGCCGCCAGGGCATTCTCTCCGGCGTCAAGGTGACCGCGAGCGCCGCCGCGAGCGGGCACGCCGGCTCGGCCGCCGGCGACGGCGACCACCTCACCTACTGGGACAACAACAAGACGCTGCCCGTGAACCTGACCTTCGACCTGGGCTCGGCCAAGAAGGTCCAGTACATCGGCGTCAACCAGCGCGAGGACTCGGTCGCCTACGCCCGTTCCGACACCGAGCAGTCGGCGCGCATCAAGGACTACAAGGTGTACGTCAGCAACGACGGCACCACCTGGGGGAGCGCGGTCAAGTCCGGGCAGTTGCCCAGCCGCCGCGGCATCCAGGGCATCGACCTCACCGCCGCCACCGCCCGCTACGTCCGCCTGGAGGTGGACTCCACCTGGGCCGCCTCGACCGACACCACCCGCTACCGGCGGCTGCGCGTCGACGAGGCGTGGATCGGCACCGCCTACGCCACACCCGTGAACGGAGGACGCCCGTGACCCGGACCAGAACCCTGACGGCGACGGCCGCCGCACTGCTGGCCGCGGCCGCGGTGCCGCTCGTGGGCACCGGCGGGCCGGCCGCCGCCTCCGACAACGGCCAGTCGCTGCGGCCCGCGATGGGCTGGAGCAGCTGGAGCTTCGTCCGCCGGTGGCCCACCCAGGCGAAGATCGAGGCACAGGCCGACGCGCTCGCCGCGAGCGGCCTGAAGGACCACGGCTTCGTCCAGGTCAACCTCGACGACTTCTGGCAGAAGTGCGACTCCAACGGCTTCACCGTCGACTCCTACGGCCGCTGGGCCGTCGACCCGGCCAAGTTCCCCGACGGCATCAAGGCCCTCGCCGACCACATCCACGCCGAGGGCCTGAAGTTCGGCTTCTACGTCACCCCTGGCATCGCCAAGAACGCCGTCACCAGGAACACCCCCATCGAGGGCACGTCGTACCACGCGCAGGACATCGCGGACACCTCGAAGACCGAGAAGAACTACAACTGCAAGAACATGTACTACATCGACTACTCCAAGCCGGGCGCCCAGGATTTCGTGAACTCCTGGGCGAAGCAGTTCGCCTCCTGGGGAGTCGACTACCTGAAGATCGACGGAGTGGGCAGCCAGGACGTCCCCGACGTCCAGGCCTGGTCCAAGGCGCTGCGTGCCACCGGCCGCCCCATCACCTTCGCCCTCTCCAACAACCTCGCCATCGCCGACGCCCCGACCTGGCGCCGGCTCGCCAACAGCTGGCGCACCCAGGGCGACGTCGAGTGCTACTGCGGCCCCGGCGACAACGGCAGCGGCTATCCGCTCACCGACTGGTCGCACGTCTCCGCCCGCTTCAACACGGCGGCGAACTGGCAGCAGTACGCCGGTCCCGGAGGCTGGAACGACCTGGACTCGCTGGAGATCGGCAACGGCGACCAGGTGGGGCTCACCGCCGACCAGCGCCGCTCCCACTTCACCCTGTGGGCGATGGCCGCCGCGCCCCTGCTGCTCGGCACCGACCTCACCCACCTCGACACCGTCGACAAGGCCATGCTCACCAACGACCGGCTGATCGGCGTCGACCAGGACGGGGTGGCCGCGAAGCGGATCGTGAACAGCGGCGTCAAACAGGTCTGGAGCAAGAAGGAGGCCGACGGCCAGTACGTCGTGGCCCTCTTCGACACCGGCACCTCGGGGAACGCCACGGTGAGCGTCGACTGGTCCCAGGTGGGCTTCTCCGGCTCCGGGGACGTCACCGACCTGTGGTCCGGCTCCCACAAGGGCACCGTCGCCGACACCTACAGCGCGACCCTGCGTCCGGGCGAGACCCGGCTGATCCGCGTCCGGCCGCTCGGCCCGGGAGGACCGTCATGACCCCCGGAACCCTGCTGGCCCGCGCCCTGCCACTGGCCCTCGCGGTCCCGCTGGTCACCCTGGCGCCGGGAACCGCCAGGGCGGCCACCGACTACCAGGCCGAGGACGCGACGATCTCCCAGGGCACCGTCGCCACCAACCACACCGGGTACACCGGCACCGGCTTCGTCGACTACACCAACGTCAAGGGTTCGTACGTGGAGTTCACGGTGAGCGCGGCCGCCGCCGGTACCTCCGCGCTCACCGTGCGCTTCGCCAACGGCACCGGCACCGACCGGCCGATGGACTTCTCCGTCAACGGCACGGTCGTCGCCTCCGGCGTCTCCTTCCCGGCCACCGCCGACTGGAACACCTGGGTGACGAAGTCGGTGAACGTCCCGCTGACCGGGGGCAGCAACAGGATCCGCGCCACCGCCACCACCGCGAACGGCGGCCCCAACCTGGACCGGATCAGCATCGGCACGGCGGCCGACACCCAGGCGCCCAGCCGCCCCGGCCGGCCCTCCTGTTCCGACATCGGCGAGGACGCGCTCACCCTCGCCTGGGGAGCGGCCACGGACAACGTGGGTGTGACGGCGTACGACCTCTACGAGCACGGCAACAAGATCGGTGAGGCGGCCGGGAGTTCGACCTCGAAGACCCTCACCGGGCTCACCCCGGACACCACCTACGACCTCACCGTCATCGCCCGCGACGCGGCCGGCAACACCTCGCCGGCCAGTCCCGCCGTCGACTGCACGACCAGGCCGAGCAGCGACGGCACACCGCCCACCACCCCCGGCATCCTGTCCGCGACCGGCATCACCGCGAACACGGCCGACCTCTCCTGGGGTGCGTCCACCGACGACCGGGCCGTCACCGCGTACGACATCCGCAGCGGGAGCACCGTCTACAAGACGGTCACCGACGGCACCGCCACCACCCTCACCGGCCTCGCCTGCGACAGCCCCTACACCCTGGACGTGGTCGCCAGGGACGCGGCCGGGAACGTCTCCCAGCCGAGCAACGCCGTCACCTTCACCACCAAGGCCTGCGCCGGCGACGGCGGTGTCCCGTCCTCCGTCACCACCCTCTCCACCGGCTGGACGATCCCCTGGGGCATCTACTGGATGCCCGACGGCAAGACCGCGCTGGTCACCGAGCGGGACGACTTCCGGGTCTGGAAGGTGACCAAGGACGGCACCCGGACCCAGGTCGGGACCGTCCCGAACGCCGTCACCACCAACGGCGAGGGCGGCCTGCTCGGCGTCGCCGTCGACCCCAAGTGGGAGACCGACCACTACGTCTACTTCATGCACACCGCGGACGAGGGCAACCGGGTCGTGCGCATGACCTACGACGGCACCGGGCTCAGCGACTACAAGATCCTGCTCCAGGGCATCAAGAAGAACCGCTACCACAACGGCGGCCGGCTCCTCTTCGGCCCCGACGGCTATCTCTACGTCTCCACCGGGGAGGCCCAGACGCCCGACCTGGCGCAGGACAAGAACTCCCTCAACGGCAAGATCCTGCGCATGACGACCGACGGGAAGCCGGCCCCCGGCAACCCGTTCGGCAACTACGTCTACAGCCTCGGCCACCGCAACCCGCAGGGCCTCGCCTTCGACCGCAACGGGCGCCTGTGGGAAGCCGAGTTCGGCAACAGCTCCAAGGACGAGCTGAACCTGATCAAGCCGGGCGCCAACTACGGCTGGCCGACCTGCGAGGGCACCTGCTCGGTCGCCGGGATGACCAACCCCAAGGCCACCTGGAACGTCTCCGAGGCCTCCCCGAGCGGCATCGCGATCGTCCGCAACGTCGTCTACATGGCCTCGTTGCGCGGCGAACGGCTCTGGCGCATTCCGATCAACGGCGACACCGAGAACGTCGGCACCCCGACGGCGTACTACGTCGGCACCTACGGACGCCTGCGGACTGTGACCAAAGTGCCGGGCGCCGACCAGCTGTGGCTGTCCACCACCAACTGCGACAACAACGGCAACGAGCCGGACGGATCCGACAAGATCTTCCGGGTCGGCATCGGGTGACGGGGCGTCAGGCCCGGTACAGGGCCTCGACCTCGTTGGCGTAGGCGTTCTCGATCGCCTTGCGCTTCAGCTTCAACGACGGGGTCAGCAAGCCGTGTTCCTCGGTGAACGGCTGCGCGAGGATACGGAACGTACGGATCGACTCGGCCTGCGAGACCAGGGTGTTGGCGGCCACCACCGCGCGCCGCACCTCGGTCTCCAGGTCGGCGTCGCGCACCAGCTGGGCCGCGGACATCTGGGGCTTGCCGCGCATGGTCAGCCAGTGCTCGACCGCCTCGGTGTCCAGGGTGACCAGGGCGGCGATGTAAGGGCGGTCGTTGCCGACGACGATGCACTGGTTGACCAGCGGATGATCCCGGACCCGCTCCTCCAGCACCCCGGGGGAGACGCTCTTGCCGCCGGAGGTCACCAGGATCTCCTTCTTGCGGCCGGTGATGGTCAGGTAGCCGTCCTCGTCGAGGGAGCCCAGGTCGCCGGTGGCCAGCCAGCCGTCGTGCAGGGTGGCGTCGGTGGCCTTCTGGTTGTTCAGATAGCCCTGGAAGACGTTGCCGCCCTTCAGCCAGATCTCGCCGTCGTCCGCGATGTGCACGGTGGTGCCGGGAATGGCCTGACCGACCGTGCCGTAGCGGGTGCGCTCGGGCGGGTTGGCGGTGGCGGCCGCCGTCGACTCGGTGAGGCCGTAACCCTCGTAGACGTGGACGCCCGCGCCGGCGAAGAACAGGCCCAGCCTGCGGTCCATCCCGGAGCCGCCGGACATGGCGTTGCGGATCCGGCCGCCCATCGCCGTCCGCACCTTGGCGTAGACCAGTTTGTCGAACAGCTGGTGCTGCATCCGCAGCCCCGCCGACGGTCCCGGACCGGTGCCCCAGGCCTTCGCCTCGACCGCGTCCGCGTACTTCACCGCGATCTCGACCGCCTTCTCGAACGGCCCGCCCTTGCCCTCCTTCTCCGCCTTCCGCCGCGCCGCGTTGAACACCTTCTCGAAGATGTACGGCACCGCCAGGATGAACGTCGGCCTGAACGCGGCCAGGTCGGGCAGCAGCGCGGCCGCGTGCAGCTGCGGCTGGTGGCCGAAGCGGACGCCGTGCCGGATCGCGGCCACCTCCACCATGCGGCCGAAGACGTGCGCGAGCGGCAGGAAGAGCAGGGTCGAGACCTCCTCGCCCTTCTTGGCGCGGAACACCGACTCCCAGCGGCCGACGACCGTGTCCGCCTCGAACATGAAGTTTCCGTGCGACAGCACACAGCCCTTCGGGCGGCCCGTGGTGCCCGAGGTGTAGATGATCGTGGCGACCGAGTCCGGGGTGACGGCCTGCCGGTGCCGGTGGACGATCTCGTCCTCCAGGTGCGCGCCCGCGTCGTACAGCTCCTGCACCGCGCCGGAGTCCAGCTGCCACAGCTGGCGCAGCTGCGGCAGCCGGTCGATGACCGTGGCGATCGTCATCGCGTGGTCCTCGTGCTCCACGATCGCGGCCGTGCACTCGGCGTCGTACAGCATCCAGAAGCACTGCTCGGCCGACGAGGTCGGGTAGACCGGCACCACCTGAGCGCCGATCGTCCACAGCGCGAAGTCGAACAGGGTCCACTCGTACCGGGTGCGGGACATGATCGCGACCCGGTCGCCGAACCGGATGCCACGCGCCAGCAGCCCCTTGGCGAGCGCCAGGACCTCGTCGCGGAACTCGGCGGAGGTCACGTCACGCCACTGCCCGAGCTCGTCCTTGCGGCCCAGGGCGACGTGGAGCGGGTCCGTCTGGGCATGCTCGAACACACAGTCGGCCAGTCCGCCGACCGGCGGTGCCGACGCCGACGGCGGGTTGGTGAACTCGCGCAAACCCCGCTCCCCGCTTCTCGCTCCACAGTGACGGTAGTGACGCTCCGCACAGCGCCGTGAAAGCTACCCCACCGGAAGACCGCGCGGGAGGGGGTGCGAAAACGAGCATTGCTCGCCTATCGTCGCGTCCCCGGCCAGAAAATACGCTCACATGCGGAAGGGTCGGACAGAAAACCTACGGTGCAGTAGGTATCGCCTCCGTAATCTCCACCGAATCTGTACGACCCGATTACCGCCCCCTTCCGGTTACCGGCCGGTCCGTCGCGGGGTGCTGAAGCGCTCTTTGCGGGGTGCTGAAGCGCTCTCTGAGGACAGCGCCGGGCCGCCCGATTCCGTCACTCCGTAGGGTGGCGGTACGGGGAGACGCGACGGGGGAGCGATGCTGGAACCGGAGTCCGACACGCTGGATCGCCTGGACATGGGGCTGCTGTCCGCGCTGGAGGTCGACGCCCGGGCACCCTTCAGCCGGATCGCCGCCGTGCTCGGTGTCTCCGACCAGACGATCGCCCGCCGCTACCGGCGGCTGTGCGCCGAGGCCGGCCTGCGGGTCGTCGCGGTCCGGGACGCCGAGCGGCTCGGCCAGGACCAGTGGATGCTCCGGCTGCGGTGCGCGCCGGACAGCGCCGCCGTCATCTCCGACGCGCTCGCCAGGCGCCCCGACACGGCCTGGATCGGGCTGGCCTCCGGCGGCACGGAGATCGTCTGCATGACCCGGCCCCGCCGCCCCGGCGACCACGACGAGCTGCTCCTCGGCAAACTGCCGCGCACCCCCAGCGTCGTGGAGATCCGGGCGCAACAGCTGCTGCACCGCTTCTACGGCGGACCGACCGGCTGGGTGCGGAAGTTCCGGGCACTCTCCGAGGAGCAGACGGCGGCGCTGCGGCCGGCGCTCCCGGAAGCCGGCGGTCCCGCCCGGCTGGAGCCCGAGGACGCGCCGTTGCTCGCCGCGCTGGAGCGGGACGGGCGGGCGACGTACCCGGAGTTGCAGCGGGCGACGGGGCGCTCGGAGTCGTCGGTGAAGCGCCGGCTGGCCGCGCTGCTCGCCTCCGGGGCGGTGTACATCGACGTCGAGTACCGGTCGGAGATGCTCGGTTTTCCCACGTCGGCGCTGCTGTGGATCACCACGGCGCCGTCGGCGATGCACTCCGTGGGCCAGGCGCTGGCCGCCCATGACGAGGTGGCGTTCGCCGCGGCCACGGCGGGGCCGTCGCATGTCGTGGTCACCGCCCTGTTCCGGGACACGGCCGATCTGTACCGGTACCTGAGCGGGCCGTTGGGGCGGCTGGAGGGGGTGCGGCATGTGGAGGCCATGCCGTTCTTGCGGAGGGTGAAGCAGCTGACGTACGCGGGGTCGTATTGAGAGTGCGGGTGCGAAGGGGCGCCCCCGGCCGGGGCGTCTGAACGGCTAGGGGCGTCTCAGGCGGGCTCCGCTGGCCAGGATCGCTGCCGCCAGGGCGTCTGCCGCCGTCTGCGCCGCTGTACGTCCGTGACTGTGCACCAGGACGAAGTCGACCTTGTCCAGCTCCGGCAGGCCCGCCCGGTCCGGGACGCGGAACAGGCCCGGTGGGATCAGGCCCCTCGAATGGGCCATCACCCCCAGGCCCGCCCGTGCCGCCGCGATCAGGCCGTTGAGGCTGCCGCTGGTGCAGACGATGCGCCAGTCGCGGCCCTGGCGCTCCAGCGCCTCCAGGGCCAGGGCGCGCGTGATGCCCGGCGGCGGGTAGACGATCAGCGGGACAGGGCGGTCGGGGTCCAGCCGCAGGCGTTCCGCGCCGATCCACACCAGGTCGTCGTGCCAGACCAGCTCGCCCAGCGGGTCCTCCGCGCGCCGCTTGGCCAGCACCAGGTCCAGCTTTCCGGCGGCCAGCTGCTCGTGCAGGGTGCCCGAGAGCTCCACCGTGAGCTCCAGGTCGACCTCGGGGTGGTCGTAGCGGAAGCCCTCCAGGATCTCCGGCAGCCGGGTCAGCACGAAGTCCTCCGACGCGCCGAAGCGGAGCCGGCCGCGCACCCGGGTGCCGGTGAAGAACGCCGCCGCCTGCTCGTGCACCTCCAGGATGCGGCGGGCGAAGCCGAGCATCGCCTCGCCGTCCTCGGTCAGCTCGACGGAGTGCGTGTCACGGGAGAACAGCTGGCGGCCGGCCGCGTCCTCCAGCCGGCGCACGTGCTGGCTGACCGTCGACTGACGCAGTCCCAGACGGCGGGCGGCCTGGGTGAAGCTGAGCGTCTGGGCCACCGCCAGAAAGGTCCGCAGGTGCGTGGGGTCGTACACTCGAACATGTTATCGCGGAACGTGATGGCAGTCAGAGTGGTATACCGGATTCCCGATCACCTGCCGGAGGAGGACGATGGAGGGGGCCCTTCCGGCCCCGGCGAGACCCGGCCGCAGCGGCCGGGCGAGAACCCTGACCGACCCGCAAGTGGAGCACCGTGAAACGCCTGAGCTGGCCCCGTCGGATGCCGATCGACCCGTACGTGCTGCTGCTGCTCGGGACGGTGTGTCTCGCCGCGCTCCTCCCCGCCCGGGGCACGGCCGCCGACGTGGCCTCCGGCGCCTCCACGGCCGCGATCGCCTTCCTCTTCTTCCTCTACGGCGCCCGGCTCTCCACCCGCGAGGCCGTCGACGGGCTGCGCCACTGGCGGCTCCACGTCACGGTCCTGGTCTGCACCTTCGTGGTCTTCCCGGTGCTGGGGCTGGCCGCCCGCGGCCTGGTGCCGGTGCTGCTCACCCATCCGCTCTACCAGGGCCTGCTCTTCCTGACCCTGGTGCCCTCCACCATCCAGTCGTCGATCGCGTTCACCTCGATCGCCCGGGGCAACGTGCCCGCCGCGATCTGCGCCGGTTCCTTCTCCTCGCTCGTCGGCATCGTGCTGACCCCGCTGCTCGCCGCCGCGCTGCTCGGCAACAGCGGCGGCGGGTTCTCCGCGGACTCGATCGTCAAGATCGTGCTCCAGCTGCTGGTGCCGTTCGTCGCCGGGCAGCTGCTGCGCCCCTGGATCGGCGAGTTCGTGAAACGGCACAAGAAGGTCCTCGGTCTGGTGGACCGCGGCTCCATCCTGCTCGTCGTCTACACCGCGTTCAGCGAGGGCATGGTCAAGGGCATCTGGCACCAGGTCAGCGCGGTGCGGCTGGGCGGACTGCTCCTGGTGGAGGCCGTACTGCTCGCGGTGATGCTCCTGCTGACCTGGTACGGCGCCAAGGCGCTCGGCTTCGGGCGCGGGGACCGTATCGCCATCCAGTTCGCCGGGTCGAAGAAGTCCCTCGCCTCGGGGCTGCCCATGGCCAGCGTGCTGTTCGGTGCCCACGCCTCGCTGGCCGTGCTGCCGCTGATGCTCTTCCACCAGATGCAGCTCATGGTGTGCGCGGTCATCGCCAAGCGCCGCGCCCACGACCCGGAGGCCCCGGAGGAGGCCGCACCCCCGGCCGCCCCGACGGCGCGGTCACGGCAGGCGGCCGTCACCGGGCCGCCCGCCCGCTGAATCCCGGTCACGGGCGCAGCCCGCTGAACCCGGTCACGGGCGCAGGACGACCTTGCCCAGGTTGGCCCGTGACTCGATGACCTCGTGGGCCCGCGCCGCGTCCGCCAGCGCGAACTCCGCGTGCACGGCCGGCCGTACCGCTCCCTGCGCGAACAGGCGCCACAGTTCCTGACGCCAGGCCTCGTACCGGGCCGGCTGCTCGCGGGCGATCAGGGCCATCTGGAAACCGGTCACCGACTTGGCGCCGACCAGCAGGTCGTACGCCTGGATCGTGCCGCCGCCCGAGCTGTACGCCACCAGCCGGCCGCCGGGCGCCAGCGCGGCGAGGGCCGGGGTGAGCAGCTCGCCGCCGACCGCGTCGAGGGCGTAGTCGGCCGGGGTGCCCCAGTCCTCGTCGGCGTACGCCACCACCGCGTCGGCGCCCAGGGAGCGGACGAAGGCGGCCTTCGCCGGGTCGGAGACGGCGGCCACGACCCGGCCCGCTCCCCGGGCACGGGCCAGCTGGACGGCGAGGTGGCCGGCCCCGCTCGCGGCGGCCGTGACGAGGGCGGTCTCACCCGGTTCGGGACGGGCCGCGGCGAGCGCGCCGAGGGCGACCAGGCCACCGCGGACCAGGGCGACCGCCTCGACGGCGGACGCGGTCCCGGGCACGGCGGAGGCCATCGCCTCGTGCAGGACGGCGTAGTCGGCGTACCCGTGGCCGAAGCACAGGCCCGTGACCCGGTCACCGGTGCGGAAGCGGGTGACTCCCGGGCCGACGGCCGCCACCGCACCGGCGATCTCGCCGCCCAGTGCGATCGGCTCCGCCGCCTCGGAGACCTTGCGGACCACCGGCAGCGTGACCCCGACCGCCTCGCAGCGGACCAGCAGCTCACCGGGGCCGGGCTCGGGGACCGGGGCCTCCTCCAGGAACAGGGGGCCGCCGGTGGACTCGTACCGGACGCGACGCATCGCACCTCCGTGAAGCAGCAGATTCATGGGGAGTCCCAACGATAGGCGAAGTCGTGGGTGAGTCCAACGATTTTTCGTTGGGAAAGCCAATGGATCCTTGGCTACGCTGCCCCCATGGCCGAAGCCCCCCTCCCCGCCATCCGCGCCCTGCCCAGCTGGCTGCTCGGGCGGGCCGCCGCCCGTGGCCGGGCCCTCGTCGCCGCGGCGCTCGCCGAGCACGGCATGCGGATGTGGCACCACGTGGTCCTCTCCGCCGTACGCGACCTCGCCCCCGTGGCCCAGGCCGACCTCGGCCGGTCCGTCGGACTGGACCCCAAGGACCTGGTCGGCGTCCTGAACGACCTCCAGTCCGCCGCGCTCGTGGTGCGCGCACCCGACCCCGCGGACCGCCGCAAGAACGCGGTCTCCCTCACCGACGAGGGCGGCCGCCTGCTCGCCCGCTGCGAAGAGGCGGCCCGCGCGGCCAACGACACCCTGCTCGCCCCGCTGTCGGCCGCCGAACGTGACCAGTTCACGGGCCTGTTGATCCGGATTTCCGGTACGGACGGCTCATGACGGCTAACGTTCCGTCATGACCGCACCCCTGGCGCTCGACCCGACGCGCACCGCCCTTGTCCTCGTCGACCTGATGGACCGCATCGTCGCGCTGCCCCTGGAGCCCCGCAAGGGCACCGAAGTCCTGCACACCGCCGAGGAGCTGGCCGCCGCCTTCCGCACGGCCGGCGCCCCCGTCGTCCTCATCCGGGTCGAGCGCCCCTCGCTCGCCGAGCAGCCGCCGGGCAGCGCGCTGGTGGCGGGGCTGAGGAAGGAAGGCGACGTGGAGATCGTGAAGCGTACGATCGGCGGCTTCCAGGGCACCGACCTCGACGCCACGCTGCGCCGGCTCGGCATCACCCGGCTGGTGTTCGGCGGTATCGCCACCAACCTCGGTGTCGAGTCCACCGCCCGCGCCGCCGCCGACCTCGGCTACGACCTCGTCTTCGTCGAGGACGCCATGGCCGCCCTCACGGCCCCCGAGCACGACGCGTCCGTGCGGCTCGACTTCCCGCGCCTGGGCACGGTGGTGACCGCCGCCGACGTCCGCCTCACCCGCGACTGACCGCTCAGACCAGCGTCCCGCCGCCGTCCACGACCACCACCGAACCGGTGCTGTACCCGCCGCGCATCAGATACAGGTACGCCTCCGCCACATCCGCCGGCTCGCCGACCCGTCCCACCGGCAGCGATCCGGCGGAGGCCCGGAACAGCCCCTCCCGGTCGGCCTCCGGCAGTTCCCGCCACAGCTCGGTCCGTACGATCCCCGGCGAGACGACGTTCACCCGCAGCGGCGCCAGTTCCACGGCCAGCGCCCGGGTCAGCGACTCCATCGCCCCGCACAGCGCCGACGCCACGCTCGAACCGGGCAGCGGCCTGCGTCCGGCCGTACCCGTGGTCAGCACCACCGACCCGCCGGGGCGGATCGACCCGACGCCGTGCTTCACCGCCGTGTACGCCCCCCACAGCCGGGTGTCCAGGAAACTCCGGGCCGCCGCCAGGTCCGTGGCGGCCACGGTCTCCAGCAGCAGTGCGTCACCCGCCGTGTACACCAGGTGGTCGTAGGGGCCGACGCCCGCGAAGAAGCCGCGTACCGCCTCCTCGTCCCCGGCGTCCAGCACCCCGCCCTCGGCGCCCTCGGGCAGCACCTTCAGCGCCGCGTCCACGTTCTCCTGCCGGCGCGAGGCGACGACCACCCGCGCGCCCTCCCGCGCGGCGCCCTCGGCGACCGCGAGCCCGATGCCCGACGTGCCCCCGACGACGACGACACGCTGTCCCTGCAGATCCATGGCGGATCCCCTCTTCCGAAAACTTCCGGTGCGAACCCGTTCGGTGCGTACCGTTCGGCCCGAACCGTCGGTGCGAGCCGTTGGAGTGAGCCGCTGATGTGCGGTCGGTTCAAGGCTGCGGCCCCACCGCACCGCACGTCCAAGACCTCTTCCGGCGTCGGCGATACCCTGAAGGCATCGCCGGTGTCGCAGAGAGGTGCGGTCATGGACCTGGACCTGCGCAAGGTCCGCTACTTCGTGGCGGTCGCCGAACTCCTCCACTTCGGCCGGGCCGCCGAGCGGCTGCACATCGCCCAGCCCGTCCTCAGCCGCCAGATCCGCGCCCTGGAGAAGGACTTGGGGGCCGAGCTGTTCGTACGCGACAGCCACGGCGTGACGTTGACCGGCGCCGGGAGTCAATTCCTCGAGGACGCCCGGCCCTTGCTGGCCGCCGCCGACGGCGCCCGGCGCCGCGCCGCCCAGGCCGCGCGCGGCAGGCGGCGGCTGGTCGTCGGCTTCCGCGCCGGTGTCGTCGTCACCCGGGCCCTGCGCGCCTTCACCGCCGAGCACCCGGACATCGAGGCCAACGCCCGCCGGGTCGAGTGGGACGACCAGGAGCAGCTGATCCTCGACGGCACCGTCGACATCGCCTACGTACGGCAGCCGATCCGGCCGGACGGACTCGAACTGCGCCCCCTGTACAGCGAGCCCCGGGTCGCCATGCTCCCGGACCGGCACCGGCTCGCCGGGAAACAGGAGATCTCACTCGCCGACCTCGCCGGCGAGCAGTGGATCCGCTACAACGACCCCCGCCCCGGTGACCTGCCGCTGCGCACCATCGAGGAGAAGTTCGAGTGCGTGGCCGCGGGCGTCGCCATCACGATGGTGCCGCGCTCGGCCGCCGAGCAGTACTCCCGCCCGGACATCGTCTACGTCCCCGTCGTCGACGCCGAACCCGACCGGGTGCTGCTGGCCTGGGCGGCGGGCCGCCGCTCCCCGCTGGTCGCCGCGTTCGCCGCGGCCGCGGTGGCCGTCGCGGCGGACGACTGAGGCGGGGCCCCTGCGGCGCAGGGGGCGCTCCCCGCCGGTCGGGGCCCCGCCGCCGTGACGCGGGGAACCGGTCAGCCCTGGGCGGCCGCGGCCCGCAGAGCGATGCGGTCCTCGCCCGCGTACACGTTCATGTTGCTGCCCCGCAGGAAGCCGACCAGGGTCAGACCGGTCTCCGCCGCCAGGTCCACCGCCAGCGACGACGGCGCCGAGACCGCCGCGAGCACCGGGACGCCCGCCATCACGGCCTTCTGCGCCAGCTCGAAGGAGGCCCGCCCGGAGACCAGCAGGATGGTGCGGGACAACGGCAGCTCGCCGTTCTGCAGGGCCCGCCCGACCAGTTTGTCCACCGCGTTGTGCCGGCCCACGTCCTCCCGGACGTCCAGCAGCTCCCCGCCCTCCGTGAACAGGGCCGCCGCGTGCAGCCCCCCGGTCCTGTCGAACACCCGCTGCGCCGCGCGGAGCCGGTCGGGGAGGCTCGCGAGCAGTTCGGGCGCCACCCGGACCGGGGGAGTGTCGGCTATCGGCCAGCGAGTCGTCGTACGCACCGCGTCGAGGCTCGCCTTGCCGCACAGTCCGCAGGACGAGGACGTGTACACGTTCCGTTCGAGCGTGAAGTCGGGGAGTTCGACGCCCGGGGTGGTGCGCACGTCGACCACGTTGTACGTGTTGGAGCCGTCGGCCGTCGCACCCGCGCAGTAGACGATGTTCTGCAGGTCGCCGGCGTCCGCCAGGACACCCTCGCTCACCAGGAAACCGGCCGCCAGCGCGAAGTCGTCGCCGGGCGTGCGCATCGTGATCGCCAGGGGTTTCCCGTTGAGCCTGATCTCCAGCGGTTCCTCGGCGACGAGCGTGTCCGGCCGGGCGGAGACCGCTCCGTCGCGGATCCGGATGACCTTGCGTCGTTCCGTGACTCGTCCCATGTCCTGATCAGCCCCGGTTCTGTACGTGCTGGTAGCCGAAACGGCCCTTGATGCAGAGATTGCCGTGGGTCACCGGGTTGTCGTGCGGCGAGGTGACCTTGACTATCTCATTGTCCTGCACATGGAGCGTGAGGTTGCAGCCCACACCGCAGTACGCGCACACGGTGGTGGTCTCCGTCTGCCGCGACTCGTCCCAGGTACCCGCCGCCCGCATGTCGAACTCCGACTTGGACGACAGCGCCCCGGTGGGGCACACCTCCACGCAGTTCCCGCAGTACACACACGCCGATTCGGTCAGCGGGGCGTCGTGCTCGACGGCGATCCGGGCGTCGAAGCCCCGCCCGGCCACGGAGATGGCGAAACTGTTCTGCCACTGGTCGCCGCAGGCGTCCACACACTTGTAGCAGAGGATGCACTTGCCGTAGTCGCGCACGTACAGCTCGTTGTCGACCCTGGGTTCCTCGTCGACGCGGGCCGCGCCGGGCCCGAAGCGGTCCGGTTTCGCCTCGTACTCCTTGATCCAGTCGGCGACCCGGGGCGTCGTCGACAGGTCCACCGAGGACGCCAGCAGCTCCAGCACGATCCTGCGGCTGTGCCGGACACGTTCGGTGCCGGTCCGGACCACCATCCCCGGCTCCGCCCGGCGCGAGCAGGCGGGCACCAGGGTCCGGGACCCCTCCACCTCCACCACGCACACCCGGCAGGCGTTCTTCGGGCGCAGGGTGTCGCCCTCGCACAGGGTCGGGACGTCCGTCCCGGCCGCCCGGCAGGCGTCCAGGATGGTGGCACCCTCCGGGACCCGCGCCGGCTCCCCGTCGATCGTGAACTCCAGCAGCCGGCGCGGTATCCCCAGCGGTGTGACGGTCATGCGTACGCCCCCAGACGGTCGATGGCGGACTCCACGGCGTTCCAGGCGGTCTGGCCGAGACCGCAGATCGAGGCGTCCCGCATGGCCCGGCCGACCTCGCGCAACAGCGTGATGTCGGAGGCCGCCCCGGCGCCGGTCCGCGCCACGATCCGGTGCAGTGCCTCCTCCTGCCGGACCGTACCGATCCGGCAGGGCACGCACTGTCCGCAGGACTCGTCCCGGAAGAACTCGGCGATGCGCAGCAGCAGCCGGGGGAGCGGCACGCTGCCGTCGAAGGCCATGACCACGCCCGAGCCGAGGGTGGTGCCCGCCTCGCGGGTGCCCTCGAAGGTGAGCGGGATGGCGAGCTCGTCCGGCCGTACGAAGCCGCCGGCCGCCCCGCCCAGCAGGATCGCCCGCAACTCACCCCTGGCCCCGACCAGTTCGAGCAGCTCTCCGAGGGTGGCGCCGAACGGGAGCTCGTAGGCACCGGGCCGGTCGACGCTTCCCGACACGCAGAACAGCTTGGGGCCGGTGGACTTCGCCGTCCCGATCGCCGCGTACGCCGGGGCGCCCATGGTCAGGATCGGCAGGACGTTGACCAGCGTCTCCACGTTGTTCTCGACCGTCGGCCTCCCGAACAGCCCCTTCTCCACCGGGAACGGCGGCTTCGAACGCGGCTCGCCCCGGTACCCCTCGATGGAGTTGAACAGGGCCGTCTCCTCACCGCAGATGTACGCCCCGGCACCGCGCCGGATCTCGATGTCGAAGGCGAAGCCCTGACCGAGGACGTCGTCGCCGAGGAAGCCACGGGCGCGCGCCTGCTCGACCGCGTGCCGGATCCGCCGGGTCGCCCGCGGGTACTCACCGCGGATGTAGAGGAACCCACGGTGCGCGCCGATCGCGTACCCCGCGATCGTCATCGCCTCGACCAGCGCGTACGGGTCGCCCTCCATCAGCACCCGGTCCTTGAAGGTGCCCGGCTCCGATTCGTCGGCGTTGCAGACCAGGTGGTGCGGACGGTCCGGCTGGGCCGCCGTCGCCTGCCACTTGCGGCCGGTGGGGAAGGCGGCACCGCCGCGCCCGACCAGACCGGAGTCGGTCACCTCGCGGATGACCCCGGCGGGGCCGAGGGCGAAGGCGCGGCGCAGGGCCGTGTAGCCGCCGTGGGCGCGGTAGTCGTCGAGGGACGCGGGGTCGACCACGCCCACCCGCCGCAACAGGACCAGGCCCTCCTGTCCGGCCTGGGGTACGGCCGCCGCGGCCCGCGGTTCCTCCGGGGCCGAGTCCGGTGCGGTGGCCGCGAGGACGGCCGTCCCGGGCGTCGCCGGGGCGGACACGGCGGTACGCACCGGATCCCCCGCCCGGATCGCGAGGACGGCCGGGGCCCGCTCGCACAGCCCGAGACAGGGACTGCGCTCGACCCTGACGCCGCCGCCCACTCCCGCGCCGCACCCCTGCCCGCTGTCGCCGCCCTCTCCTGTGCCCGGGTTCTCCTCTGTGCCCAGGTTCTCCTTCGTGCCGGCGAGCAGTTCGGCCGCTCCCGCCGTCGTGCACGCCAGGTCCGTGCAGACGTGCAGGACGGTCGCCGGGCGCGGCTTCACGGAGAACATGGAGTAGAAGGTGGCGACCCCGTACGCCTCGGCCGGCGGGACCGTCAGCCGGCGGCACAGGTAGCCGAGGGCGCCCTCGCTGATCCAGCCGATCCGGTCGTTGAGCGCGTGCAGCCCCGGCAACAGCAGGTCGCGGCGGTCCCGGGCCTCCCGCCCGCCCCGCGCCCACCGCAGGTCCGCGTCCGAGCGGTCCGCGCCCTCCCACGAGGACTCGGGAGGGCCCAGCAGGGCGTCCACGGCGGCCCGTTCGTCGTCGGTCGGCTTGCTGTCGCCGAAGTGCAGGTCCACTTGCGTCACCTCACGATGGTCGCGACCGGGAGCTTGTCGATGCGGATCGCCGACGCCTTGAACTCCGCCGTCCCCGCGATCGGGCAGTTGGCCTCGATGGTCAGCTGGTTGGTGTCCACCTCGTCGGGAAAGTGCATGGTCATGAAGGCGAGGCCGGGCCGCAGCGCGGGGTCGATCCAGACCGGTGCCACCACCGCGCCCCGCCGCGAGGAGACCCGCACCTCCTCGCCGACGGCCACCCCGTACCGCTCGGCGTCCTCCGGGCACAGCTCCAGGTACTCGCCGCGCCGCAACGGGGAGGCGTAACCGCCGCTCTGCACACCGGTGTTGTACGAGTCGAGGCGCCGTCCCGTGGTGAGCCGGAGCGGGTACTCCTCGTCGGTGAGGTCGACCGGCGGGTCGTGCCGGACCAGACCGAAGGGGGCCGGGGCCCCGCGCTCCGCCGGATCCCTCTCCCACAACCTGCCGTGCAGGTAGGGCGGTTCGAGACGGTCGGTGCTGGGGCAGGGCCACTGGATGCCGTGCTGCTCGGTGAGCCGCTGGTACGTCATCCCGTAGTGGTCCGGGGAGACCGACCTCAGTTCGTTCCAGACGGCCTCCGCGTCGGCGTACTTCCAGTCGTGGCCGAGCCGGGCCGCCAGTTCGCAGATGATGTCGATGTCCTCACGGGCCGCGCCGGGCGGGGTCACCGCCCGGCGCACCCGCTGCACCCGGCGCTCGCTGTTGGTCGTGGTGCCCTCGGTCTCCGCCCAGCCGGCGGTCGCGGGCAGGACGACGTCGGCCAGTTCGGCCGTTCGCGTGAGGAAGATGTCCTGGACGACGAGGAAGTCCAGGGCCCGCAGCCGTCGTACCGCCTGCTCGCTGTCGGCCTCCGACTGGGCCGGGTTCTCGCCGATGCAGTAGACCGCCTTCAGCGTGCCCTCCTCCATCGCCTCGAACATCTCGGTGAGGTTCAGCCCGTAGTGCGGCTGGATGACCGTGTCCCAGGCCGACTCGAACTTCAGCCGGACGCCGGGGTCGAGGATGTCCTGGAAGCCGGGCAGGCGGTTCGGGATCGCGCCCATGTCGCCGCCGCCCTGCACGTTGTTCTGGCCGCGCAGCGGCTGCAACCCGGCGCCGTACCGGCCGACCTGGCCGGTGAGGAGGGAGAGGTTGATCAGCGCGCGGACGTTGTCGGTGCCGTTGTGGTGCTCGGTGATGCCGAGCGTCCAGCACAGCTGGGCGCGCTCGGCGCGGGCGTAGGCGTGCGCCAACTCCCGTATCGCACGCGCCGGAACGCCCGTGACCTTCTCCGCGAGCGACAGCGTCCACGGCTCGACGAGCGCCCGGTACTCCGCGAAACCGGTGGTCGCCCGCTCGACGAACGCCTCGTTGACGAGGCCCGCGTGGATGATCTCTCGTCCGATCGCGTGCGCCATCGGGATGTCGGTGCCGACGTTCAGCCCGAGCCAGCTCTCCGCCCACTCGGCGGTGGAGGTGCGGCGCGGGTCGACCGCGTACATCCGGGCGCCGTTCCTGATCCCCTTCAGCACGTGCTGGAAGAAGATCGGGTGCGCGAAGCGGGCGTTGGAGCCCCACATCACGATGACGTCGGTGTGCTCGATCTCCTCGTACGAGGACGTGCCGCCGCCGGAGCCGAAGGCGGCGGAGAGACCGGCGACGCTCGGGGCGTGGCAGGTCCGGTTGCAGGAGTCGACGTTGTTGGTGCCCATCACCACCCGGGCGAACTTCTGTGCCACGTAGTTCATCTCGTTGGTGGCGCGGGCGCAGGAGAACATGCCGAACGCGCCGCGGGCCGCCGCCAGACCGCGGGCCGCCCGGTCCAGGGCCTCCTCCCAGCTCGCCTGCCGGAACGGCTCGTCGCGGGAGTCCCTGATCAGCGGCTGGGTGAGCCGGGTGTACGTCCTGTGCTGCCGTTTCCTCATGCGGCGCTCCTCAGCGCGAGCAGGTCCGAGATGGCGTGCACGGTGCGCAGGGTGGGCACCTGGACGCCGGTGATCTCCGCCAGTTCGACGACGGCCGCGAGCAGCACGTCGAGCTCCAGCGGCTTGCCGCGCTCCAGATCCTGGAGGGTGGAGGTGCGGTGGTCGCCGACCTTCTCGGCGCCCGCGAGCCGGCGTTCGATGGAGACGCCGACCTCGCAGCCGAGCGCCTCGGCGACGTCGAGCGTCTCGCGCATCATGATCTCGATGACCCGCCGGGTGCCGCCGTGCAGGCACATCTGCCGCATGGTGGCGCGGGCCAGCGCGCTGATCGGGTTGAAGGAGATGTTGCCGAGCAGCTTGAGCCAGATGTCGTTGCGCAGGTCCGGCTCCACCGGGCACTTCAGCCCGCCGGCCTGCATGGCCTCGCCGAACCGCAGACAGCGGGCGGACACGGAGCGGTCGGGCTCGCCGATCGAGAACCTGGTGCCCTCCAGGTGCCGTACCACCCCGGGTCCTTCGAGTTCGGTCGCCGCGTAGACCACGCAGCCGACGGCCCGTTCGGGGGCGAGTACGGCGCTGACCGCGCCGCCCGGGTCGACGCTCTCGACGCGGTGGCCGTCGTACGGGCCGCCGTGCCGGTGGAAGTACCACCAGGGGATGCCGTTCTGGGCCGCTACCACCGCCGTGCGTTCGTGCAGCAGCGGCTCGATCAGCGGCCCGCACGCCGCGTACGCGTTGGCCTTCAGGCCCAGGAAGACGTAGTCGACCGGGCCGACCTCGGCCGGGTCGTCGGTGGTGTGGGCGTGCGCGGTGAAGTCGCCGCGCGGGCTCAGCACCCGTACTCCGTACTGCCTCATGGCCGCCAGGTGGGGTCCACGGGCGATGAGGTGCACGTCGGCGCCCGCGCGGTGGAGCGCGGCACCGACATAGGCGCCGATCGCACCGGCGCCGAGGACTGCGACTTTCACGGAACACTCCGTTCGGTTTGAGGGATACCGCGGAGGCGGCCGACGGGCGGCCGAATCGTGTCGACGAAATATTGTCTACAGTATGGACTTCGGGTCGACAAGGGTCCCGACGATGACCGTTCGGCGCATTCTGGATACCGCTCACCGCATACGATCGAACCGTCGGGTTCTCAACCACCGTGCGGGGCCGTACCGTCCGGGTCTCATGAGCAGCCCCCCTGTGGCACCGCCGGGCTGGAGCCGCTGGCTCGTCCCGCCCGCCGCCCTCGCCGTCCACCTCTCCATCGGCCAGGCCTACGCCTGGAGCGTGTTCAAGCCGCCGCTCGAAGCCGCGCTGAACCTGAGCGGCACCGAGAGCGCGCTGCCCTTCCAGCTCGCGATCGTGATGCTCGGGCTGTCGGCCGCGTTCGGCGGCACCCTCGTCGAGCGCAACGGACCGCGCTGGGCCATGACGGTGGCCCTGATCTGCTTCTCCTCCGGTTTCCTGATCTCCGCGCTCGGCGCCGAGACGAAGCAGTTCTGGCTGATCGTCCTCGGCTACGGCTTCGTCGGCGGCATCGGCCTCGGCATCGGCTACATCTCACCCGTCTCCACACTGATCAAGTGGTTCCCGGACCGGCCCGGCATGGCCACCGGCATCGCCATCATGGGCTTCGGCGGCGGCGCGCTGATCGCCTCGCCCTGGTCCGCGCAGATGCTCTCGTCCTTCGGCAGTGACAACGATGGCATCGCGCTGGCCTTCCTGGTGCACGGTCTCTCGTACGCCGTGTTCATGACCCTCGGGGTGCTGCTGATCCGCGTCCCGCGCACCGAGAAGCCCGTCGTGGACGCGCCGAGCGCCTTCGAGGGCGTGCAGGTCTCCGCGAACAACGCGATCCGCACCCCGCAGTTCTGGTGCCTGTGGGTCGTGCTCTGCATGAACGTGACCGCGGGCATCGGCATCCTGGAGAAGGCCGCCCCGATGATCACGGACTTCTTCGCCGAGAGCTCCACCCCGGTGTCGGTCTCCGCGGCGGCCGGGTTCGTCGCGCTGCTGTCCGCCGCCAACATGGCGGGCCGCATCGGCTGGTCGTCCACCTCCGACCTGATCGGCCGCAAGAACATCTACCGCGTCTACCTCGGCGTCGGCGCCCTGATGTACCTGCTCATCGCCCTTTTCGGGGACTCCTCCAAGCCGCTGTTCATCCTCTGCGCGCTGGTGATCCTCTCCTTCTACGGCGGCGGCTTCGCGACCGTCCCCGCCTACCTGAAGGACCTGTTCGGCACCTACCAGGTCGGCGCCATCCACGGCCGGCTGCTCACCGCCTGGTCCACGGCCGGCGTGCTCGGGCCGCTGATCGTCAACTGGATCGCCGACCACCAGAAGGACGCCGGCAAGCACGGCTCCGACCTGTACACCCTGTCCTTCGGCATCATGATCGGGCTGCTCGTCGTCGGCTTCGTCGCCAACGAACTCGTCCGGCCCGTCAACGCCCGCCACCACATCCCCGCACCGAGGGAGGCAGTCGATGTCGAACGACAGCAGCCGGCCTGAGCCCGACCGCCGCTGGCTGATCGCCGTGGCCTGGCTCTGGGTGGGCGCGCCCTTCGCCTACGGCGTGTACGAACTCGTACAGAAGGCGACACAGCTGTTCAACGGCTGAAGCGGAAGCATGTCCGGGCGCCCGGGAGTCTGCAAGAAGCCGACAACTCGGGCGCCCGTTTCCTGTGGCCTTACGTGCCGTCGTACCCGTGAGTCACTGAACAGACTGGTGGGCCCACACCGAGGCAACGAGGGGGACCCACCACCCATGAACGGCTCGCGCATCGCCGCCGTCGGCCACTACCAGCCCGCGAAGGTGCTCACCAACGAGGACCTGGCGGGCATGGTCGACACCAGTGACGAGTGGATCCGCAGCCGGGTGGGCATCGACACCCGGCACATCGCGGGCCCCGACGAACCCGTCGACGAGCTGGCCGCGCACGCTGCGGCCAAGGCCCTCGCCGCCGCCGGCCTCACCCCCGCGGACATCGACCTGGTCCTGGTCGCCACCTCCACCGCGATCGACCGCTCCCCGAACATGGCGGCACGGGTCGCCGCCCGGCTGGGGATCCCGGGGCCCGCCGCGATGGACGTCAACGTGGTCTGCGCCGGCTTCACGCACGCGCTCGCCACCGCCGACCACACGGTCCGGGCGGGCGCCGCGACCCGTGCGCTGGTGATCGGCGCCGACAAGATGTCCGAGGTGACGGACTGGACCGACCGTACGACCTGTGTGCTGGTCGGCGACGGGGCGGGCGCGGCCGTGGTCGAGGCGTGCGGGCCGGGCGAGGAGGCCGGGATCGGGCCGGTGCTGTGGGGATCCGTCCCCGAGATGGGCCACGCCGTGCGCATCGAGGGCACCCCGCCACGGTTCGCCCAGGAGGGCCAGAGCGTCTACCGCTGGGCCACCACCCAGCTGCCGACCATCGCCCGGCGCGCCTGCGAGAAGGCCGGGATCGCCCCCGCCGACCTGGCGGCCGTCGTCCTGCACCAGGCCAACCTGCGGATCATCGAGCCGCTCGCGCAGAAGATCGGAGCGGTGAACGCGGTCGTCGCGCGGGACGTCACCGAGTCCGGCAACACGTCGGCGGCCAGCATCCCGCTGGCCCTTTCCAAGCTGGTCGAACGAGGCAGCGTCTCGGACGGCGACCCCGTCCTGCTGTTCGGCTTCGGCGGCAACCTGTCGTACGCCGGTCAGGTCGTGCGCTGCCCCTGAGGCCCGGCCGAGGGGCGCGCGCCGCTGTGTGAGGCGCCCGACTCCCGCTTCCCCTGGCATTCGCGCACCGTAGACTGTAGACGAAAGACAATCGATACTGAGTGTCCGCGTGTACGGGTGTCTGCCGAAGGGGGACCCGATGTTGTCTGCCGGACTGCCGCAGGGCGCGGTGCCGAAGCTCGAACGCCCCGGCCCGCTCCGCGACCGCGTGTACGAGGCGCTGCTGGAACTCATCACCACCCGCGCCCTCCAGCCCGGCCAGCACCTCGTCGAGAGCGAACTCGCCGGCCACCTGGGCGTCTCCCGGCAGCCGGTGCGCGAGGCGCTGCAACGCCTGAACACCGAGGGCTGGGTCGACCTGCGCCCGGCCCAGGGCGCGTTCGTCCACGAGCCGACAGAGGCGGAGGCCGACCAACTGCTCACCGTCCGCACCCTGTTGGAGGCCGAGGCGGCCCGGCTCGCGGCGGCCGAGGCGGGCAGCGCGGGAGTGGCCGCCCTGGAGTCCCTGTGCGCCGAGGGCGAGCGGGCGGTCGCCGCGGACGACGTGGACACGGCGGTCGCCCTGAACGCCGCGTTCCACGCCAAGATCATGGACCTGGCCGGCAACACGGTCCTCGCCGAACTCGCCGCCCAGGTCGACCGCCGGGTCCGCTGGTACTACACGCCGGTGGCCCGCCAGCGCGGCCGCCAGTCCTGGATCGAACACCGTGCGCTGATCGCGGCGATCACGTCCCGCGACGAACAACTCGCGACCACCCTGATGCGCGAACACACCGAACACACCCGCCGCTCGTACCACGAGCGCGCGAGGTCCTGACCCTGGGCGGCACAGCGGGACGCCCCCTCCGGTGGCCGGCCGGATCCGGTCGCCGGAGGGGTGCGCGTGGAACGGGGGCGGCCCTCAGGTCGCCGTCTGCGGTTGTACTGCCCCCGCCGTCGCGCTCGTGCCCGTTGTCCGGCCCGGCTGGTGGAGCAGCAGGGCCAGTGCCGCCGCCACCATCGACACCCCGCCCGCCAGGGCGTACGCGCCGTCGTAGCCCCAGGCTCCGACGACCATGGAACCGAGGCCGCCGCCGAAGAGGCCGCTGACCAGCTTGCCGCTGTAGACCAGGCCGTAGTTGGTGGCGTTGTAGTTCTCGCCGAAGTAGTCCGGGGTGAGAGCGGCGAAGAGGGGGTAGAAGGCGCCGCCGCCGAAGCCCGAGAGGAACGCGAAGAACAGGAACAGCCACTCGCTCTTCACGTCGCCGGCCCAGATCACGCCGAACTGGGCGAGGCCCAGGACGAGTATCACGAAGACCAGGGTCGGCTTGCGGCCCAGGCGGTCGGAGAGCCAGCCGACCACGCCCCGGCCGACCCCGTTGATCACCGCCATCACGCCCATGGAGGAGGCCGCCACCAGGGGACCGAAGCCGACGTCCTTCGCGAAGTCGACCTGGAAGGAGATCCCGAAGATCGAGACGCCGGCCGTCATGACGATGGAGATCCACATCAGCGGGAGCATGCCGGTGCGGATCGCCTCCTTGGGGGTGAACTGGCGTACCGCGGGCGGGTTCTTGGCGAGCGCCGTCGCGGTCTTCGTGCCGCCCGAGTGCGTGAGCGGGTCGATGTCGGCCGGCCACCAGTTCTTCGGCGGGTCCTTGAAGAAGAACGCGGTGACCAGGACCACGACCATCACATAGGCGCCGATGAGGTCCAGGACCCGGTGGTAGTTCGCCGTGTCGAAGGCGTAGTTGAAGATGAAGATGAAGGGCAGCGAGCCGTAGGCGAACCCGCCGTTCACGAAACCCGTGCGGGCGCCCCGGCGTTCGGGGAACCACTTGCCGACCATGTTGATGCAGGTCGCGTACACCAGGCCGGAGCCGAGGCCGCCGATCACACCGAAACCGATGATCGCCAGCCAGATCTCGCTGATGTGGGAGAGGGCCAGGAAGCCGATCAGGCACATGCCCGAGCCGGTGTACATGGCGCGCCGTGCCGTGAGGATGCCCTTCTCGCGCAGCCAGCCCGCCGGGAAGGCGATGCCGGCCTGGAAGAACACCCAGACGCTCAGGATCCAGAAGGTGTTGGACTGCGTCCAGCCGTGCGCGTGGGACAGGGTGTCCTCGGCGGAGCCGTACGCGTACTCGAAGACGCTGATGGCCATCATGGCGATCCACGGGAGGTACACCATGATGTTCCGGGAGTGGCCGAGGATGTCCCGGTCGGTCTCGCCGATCCGGTAGACGCGGCCGCGGGCGTCCGTGACCTCGCGGTACGGGAGCCGTCCGGTGCCGGTGCTGTTCGTGGCTACAGGGTCTGCCGTCATGTCACGCCATCTCCTCGCCGAGCGGATGCGGGTTGGGGACGATGCGCCGGGCGCTGGGCCTGCCCGGTGCCTTGAGGAAGAGGGCCAGCACTGCGGAGGCCAGGCCGACGGAGCCCGCGAGGACGAACGCGCCGTGGTAGTCCCACTCACCGACGACGACCGCGCCCAGACCGGAGCCCACCAGGCCGGATATCAGCTTGGAGCTGTAGACCATCCCGTAGTTGGTGGCGTTGTTGTTCTCACCGAAGTAGTCCGCCGTCATGGCCGCGAACAGCGGGAAGATCGCCCCGCCGCCGAACCCCGAGACCATGGAGCAGAACAGGAAGAACGGCATGCTGTGCAGCTGGCCGGAGACCAGCACCCCGAACTGGGCCGTGCCGAGGACGACACAGACGATGACGAGGGTGCCGCGGCGGCCGTACCGGTCCGAGATCCAGCCGATGACCCCGCGGCCGGTGCCGTTGACGATGGCCTTCAGGGACATGGCCGTGGCCACGATCCCGCCGGCGAACCCCATGTCCTTGCCGAACGGCACCTGGAAGGCGATGCCGAAGATGTTGATGCCGGCCGTGCAGAGCAGACAGAACCACATCATCCACAGGACGGGGGTACGGGCGGCCTCCTTGGGGGTGTACTGCTTGACCGCGGGCGGGTTCTTCTCCAACGCCCTCCGGACCCGCGGATCCTGAGTGACCCTCAGCGGATCGACGTGCGGCGGCCACCAGTTCTTCGGCGGGTCCTTGAAGAACCAGCCGGCCGACGCCACCACCAGGCACAGTCCGACGCCGACCGCGGACAGGACGGCCTTGTAGTTGCTCAGGTCGAGCACCGAGGTGAAGAGGAAGACGAACGGCACGGACCCGTAGGCGAATCCGCCGTTCACGAAGCCGGTCTTGCCGCCCTTGCGTTCCGGGTACCACTTGCCGACCATGTTCACGCAGGTCGCGTAGACCAGGCCGGCGCCGACACCGCTGCACATGCCGAAGCCGAGGTAGGCGACGACCACGTTCGGCGCGAACGCCAGCGCCAGATAGCCCAGCAGTGTGCCGGCCGCGCCGATCAGCATCGCGGTACGGGCGGGCAGCCGTCCGCTCTCCCGCAGCTGCCCGGCCGGGAAGGCCACGGCCGCCTGGAAGAACACCCAGACGCCCATCAGCCAGAAGATGTGCCCGCTGCTCCACAGATGCGCCTCGTGCAGCGTCTCCTCCGCCGACGTGAACGCGTACTCGGCGGAGCTGATGCCCATCATGCCCACCCAGGGCAGGACGACCATCCACTTCCTCGTCCGGCCCATGAGATCGACGTCGGTCTCGCCGATCCGGTATCTGCGGCCGTTGCGGTCCGTCACCTCCCTGAAGGGGACGGACGCCGTTAGATCGATGGATGACATGCTCGTTCAGCACCCCTTGCGTCGAAAGTTCTGGCCAGCGCCCCCTGTCCAATGCCTTTCGTGCGCGCACGGGTCCCGGGGCCGGCCGGGGACGCGCTCCGCCGGCCGGCCCCTTCCTCGGCTACGTCATGACGCGCCCCCCAGCAGTCCGGCCGCCCGCGCCCAGCGGTACTTGGCGCCCAGCACGGCCACCGGCCGTTCGGTCGTGTACGGGTACGCCACGACCCCCCGCTCGTACAGGTACTGGCAGGCCTCCTCGACCTCGACGTCCCCCGCGAGCGAGGCGACGACCGGCTTCTCGACGCCCCGCTCCCGGAACTCCGCGACCACGCGGGCCGTCAGTTCGGCGAAGACCATCGGCGGGGTGACGATGGTGTGCCAGTAGCCGAGGACGAGGGCGTGGATCCGCGGGTCCTCAAGTCCCAGCCGGATCGTCGCCTCGTACGTGGACGGCGGCTCGCCGCCCGTGATGTCCACCGGGTTGCCGGCGGCGCCGAACGGCGGGATGAAACGCCGGAACGCCTCGTCCAGGTCCGGCGGAATCTCCATCAGGGACAGCCCGTTGTCCGTGACGGCGTCCGACAGCAGCACGCCGCTGCCGCCCGCCCCCGTGATGATCACGATGTTGTCGCCCCGCGGGGTGGGCAGCACCGGCAGGCCACGGGCGTACTCCAGCATGTCGTTCAGGCCCGGCGCGCGGATCACCCCGGCCTGCCGCAGGATGTCGTCGTACACCGCGTCGTCGCCCGCGAGCGCCCCGGTGTGCGAACCGGCCGCCCTGGCACCGGCCGCCGTACGGCCCGCCTTCAGGACCACGACAGGCTTCCTCGGTACGGTGTTCCGCGCCGCGTCGACGAACGCGCGGCCGTCCTTCAGGTCCTCCAGGTGCATCGCGATGCACTCGGTGTGCGGGTCCTCGCCGAACCAGGTCAGCAGGTCGTCCTCGTCCAGGTCCGACTTGTTGCCGAGGCCGACGATCGCCGACACCCCGGTCTTCGTGGTGCGGGCGAAGCCGAGGATCGCCATACCGATCCCGCCCGACTGGGACGTCAGCGCCACCCCGCCCTTCACGTCGTACGGCGTGCAGAACGTGGCGCACAGGTCCTGCCAGGTGGAGTAGTAGCCGTAGATGTTGGGGCCGAGGATCCGGATGCCGTGGCGCTCGCCGATCGCGACGATCTCGTCCTGGAGCTCGTGTTCGCCGGTCTCCGCGAAACCGGAGGGGATCAGGACGGCGTTGGGGATCTTCTTCCGGCCCACCTCCTCCAGCGCCGCCGCGACGAACTTGGCGGGAATGGCGAAGACGGCCACATCCACCTCACCGGGAACGTCCGTGACACTCTTGTACGCCTTGCGGCCCAGAATGTCATCGGCCCTGGGGTTCACCGGATGGATCTCGCCGGCGAACCCGCCGTCGACGAGGTTGCGCATCACCGAATTGCCGATCTTCCCGGCCTCGTTGGAGGCACCGATCACGGCGACCGAGCGCGGCCGCATCAGTCGGCGCATGGTCTCCAGGATCTCGTCACGGGTGTACTTCCGGCGCGGTGGCGGCTGCTTGTCCGCGAGGATGATCCGGATGTCGGCGGCGACCGCGCCCTCCGCGGTGGCGATCACCGGATTCAGGTCCACCTCGGCGATCTCCGGGAAGTCCGCGACGAGTTGGGAGACCCGGCGGATCTGCTCGGCGACCGCCCAACGGTCCACCCCGGCCTGTCCGCGCACCCCGCGCAGCACCTCGGCGGCCTTCACGGAGTCCAGCATGGACAGCGCCTCGTCGGCGGAGACGGGCGCCAGCCGGAAGGTCACGTCCTTCAGCACCTCGACCAGCACGCCGCCGAGCCCGAACGCGACGACCTTCCCGAAGGTCGGGTCGGTGACCGCGCCGACGATCACCTCCGTGCCCTTCGGCAGCAACTCCTGGACCTGGACGCCCTCGATGCGTGCCCCGGCGTCGTAGCCGCGCGCGTTCTCGATGATCCGGTGGAAGGCCGCGCGCACGTCCGCCGCGCCCTCGACGCCGATGACCACCCCGCCCGCGTCGGTCTTGTGCAGGATGTCCGGAGACACGATCTTCATGACCACCGGCCCGCCGAAACGCGCCGCGTACGCCACCGCCTCGTCGACGTCCGTCGCCAGCTCCTCGCCCGGTACGGCGATGCCGTACGCGTCGGCGATCACCTTGCCCTCGGGCGCGGTGAGCGCGCCCCGGCCCTGCGCGCGCACGGAGTCGAGGAGCGCACGGACCCGCAGCTCCCGGTCCTCTGCCATCACGTCAGATCACTCCGTTCGACTTGAGCAGGTGCAGCTCCTCGTCGCCGAGGCCCAGTTCGCCGATGTAGACCTCTTCGTTGTGCTCGCCCAGGAGAGGTGAACTGGTCACGTCCACGGGGGAGTCGGAGAGCTTGAGGGGGCTGCCGACGGTGACGAACTCGCCGCGCTCGGGGTGCGGGACGGTGACCACCATCTCGTTGGCGACCAGCGACTCGTCCTCGATGATCTCCTTGGTGGAGAGGATCGGCCCGCACGGGATGTTGTGGGCGTTGAGCCGTTCCAGCACCTCCCACTTGGGGAGCGTCGAGGACCACTCCTCGATCAGCTGGAACATCTTGCCGAGCTTGGGCAGCCGGGCCTCCGGAGTGGCCCACTCGGGGTCGTCCGCGAGCTCCGGCCGGCCGATGAGCCCGGTGATGGGCTGCCAGCCGACGGGCTGCACGATCACGTAGACGTAGTCGTTGGGACCGCCGGGTGCGCACTTGACCGCCCAGCCGGGCTGGCCGCCGCCGGACGCGTTGCCGGAGCGGGGCACCTCGTCGCCGAAGTCCTCGTTCGGGTACTCCGCGAGCCGGCCGTGGGCGAGCCGCTGCTGGTCGCGGAGCTTGACCCGGCAGAGGTTGAGCACGGCGTGCTGCATGGCGACGTTGACGCGCTGGCCGCGCCCGGTGCGCTCCCGCTGGAGGAGCGCCGCCAGGATCCCGGCGACGGTGTGCACACCGGTGCCCGAGTCACCGATCTGCGCTCCGGTGGCCAGTGGCGGTCCGTCCTCGAAGCCGGTGGTCGACATCGACCCGCCCATCGCCTGGGCGACCACCTCGTACGCCTTGAAGCCGGTGTACGGGCCGTCCCCGAACCCCTTGATGGAGGCGTACACGATCCGCGGGTTGAGCTCCTTGATGCGGTCCCAGGTGAACCCCATCCGGTCGACCGCGCCCGGCCCGAAGTTCTCGACCATGACGTCCGAGCGCCGGATCAGCTCGGCCAGGATCTCCTTGCCGCGTTCGGTCTTGGTGTTGAGGGTGATGCTCCGCTTGTTGCAGTTGAGCATCGTGAAGTAGAGGGAGTCGACGTCCGGGAGGTCCCGCAGCTGCTTGCGGGTGATGTCACCGGTCGGCGCCTCCAGCTTGACGACGTCCGCACCGAGCCAGGCGAGCAGCTGGGTGGCGGACGGGCCCGACTGGACGTGGGTCATGTCGAGGACGCGAATGCCGTCGAGTGCCTTGGTGGTCACGGGCGTTCACCTCACTTGTACATGGTCTGGTTCATGGTTCCGGGGGCGTACGCGTCCGGGTCGACCCAGACGTTGATCAGCGACGGCTTGCCCGACTCACGGGCCCGGCGCAGCGCGGGTCCGATGTCGGCGGGGTCGCGGACCTCCTCGCCGTGACCGCCCAGCAGCTGGGCGAACTTGTCGTAGTGGACGTCCCCGAGGGTGTTGCCGACCCGCTCGCGTTCCTTGCCGTACTTGGCGGCCTGGCCGTAACGGATCTGGTTCATCGAGGAGTTGTTGCCGACGATCCCGACGAAGGGGAGGTCGTAGCGGACCAGGGTCTCGAAGTCCCAGCCGGTGAGCGAGAAGGCGCCGTCGCCGAACAGGGCGACCACCTCCTTGTCGGGGCGGGCCTGCTTGGCGGCGAGCACGAAGGGGACGCCGACGCCGAGGGTGCCGAGGGGGCCCGGGTCCATCCAGTGGCCGGGGGACTTGGGCTGTACCACCTGCCCCGAGAAGGTGACGATGTCACCGCCGTCGCCGATGTAGATCGAGTCCTCGGTGAGGAAGTCGTTGATCTCGCTGACCAGGCGGTACGGGTGGATGGGCGAGGCGTCCGACTTCAGGCTCGGCAGCCGCTTCTCCAGCGCGGTCTGCTCGGCGGCGTGCAGCTCGTCCAGCCACTCCTTGCGCCGGGAGGCCCCGCCGTTCACCCGGCCCGAGGCGGCCTCCGTCACCGACTTCAGGACCAGCCCGGCGTCGCCGACGATCCCGAGGTCGATGTCCCGGTTCTTGCCGACCGTGCGGTAGTCGAGGTCGATCTGCACGACGGTCGCGGTGGGGGACAGGCGCTTGCCGTAGCCCATCCGGAAGTCGAAGGGCGTGCCGACGATCACGATGACGTCGGCGTTGGAGAAGGCGTACCGGCGGGACAGCTGGAAGTGGTGCGGGTCGCCGGGCGGCAGGGTGCCGCGCGCCGCGCCGTTCATGTACGCCGGGACGTTCAGGGTGCGTACGAGGTCGATGGCGGCCGCGGTGCCCCGGGTCGTCCAGACCTGGCTGCCCAGCAGCACGGCCGGTTTCTCGGCGTGCACCAGCAGGTCGGCGAGCCGCTCGATCGCCTCGGGGTCGCCGGCGGAGCGGGTGGAGGCCCGGTAGCCGCCGCCCCTGGGTATGCGTGCCCTGTCCGCCGGGACCTTGGCGTCCAGGACGTCACGGGGGATTTCCAGGAAGGACGGTCCGGGCGCGCCGTGGTAGCACTCGCGGAACGCCATCGACACCATGTCGGCGGCGCGCGCGGTGTCCGGGACGGTGGCCGCGAACTTGGTGATGGGCGCCATCATGTCGACGTGCGGCAGGTCCTGCAGGGAGCCCATCTTGTGCTGGGTGAGCGCTCCCTGGCCGCCGATCAGCAGCATCGGGGACTCCGCGCGGAAGGCGTTGGCCACCCCGGTGACGGCGTCGGTCGTGCCGGGGCCGGCGGTGACGACCGCGCACCCCGGCTTGCCGGTGACGCGCGCGTAGCCGTCGGCGGCGTGGGCGGCCACCTGCTCGTGGCGGACGTCGACGACTTCTATGCCCTCGTCCACGCAGCCGTCGTAGATGTCGATGATGTGGCCGCCGCACAGGGTGTAGATGCGGTCGACCCCCTCGGCCTTCAGCGCCTTCGCAACGAGATGACCACCGGATATGACGTCCTGGGTGTCGTCGGGCATGGCGAAGTCCTGTCCCTTCGTAGGGGGTTGGATGCCGTCTCGGTACATTGCATACAGTCGACGAATACTGTATGAACCTTGTTATCCCGCATCCGGTGGGTGGTGTCCAGGGGGCGTGCGGCACTTTCAAGACAGGAGCCGGAATGGACCTGTACGAACACCAGGCAAGGGAACTCTTCGAGGAACACGGCATCTTGGTCCCGAGGGCCGAGATCACCGACTCGCCCAAGGAAGCGCGGGAGATCGCCCGCCGGCTCGGCGGGCGCGTGGTGGTGAAAGCCCAGGTGAAAACCGGCGGCCGGGGCAAGGCGGGTGGCGTGAAGCTCGCCGCCGACCCGGCCGCCGCGGAGCTGACCGCCCGCCAGATCCTCGGCATGGACATCAAGGGCCACACCGTCGGCAAGGTGATGCTGGCCCAACCCGTCGACATCGAGCGCGAGTTCTACGTCTCCTACGTCCTCGACCGGGCGGCCGGCGGCTTCCTCGCCATCGCCTCCGCCGAGGGCGGCACGGAGATCGAGGAGGTGGCCGCGGCCCGGCCCGAGGCGGTGGCACGCATACCCGTCGACCCCGCCAGGGGCGTCACGTCGGCGAAGGCCGCCGAGATCGCGGCGGCCGCCGGCCTGCCGCCGCAGACGGTCGACGCACTCGTACGACTGTGGGACGTACTCGTCCTCGAGGACGCCCTGCTCGTCGAGGTGAACCCGCTCGTCCGCACCCGGCAGGGGCAGATCCTGGCCCTCGACGGCAAAGTCACCCTTGACGACAACGCCCGCTTCCGACAAGCCCGTTGGGGCGACGAGGACACCGGGCACCCCGATCCGCTGGAGGCGGCCGCCGCCGCGAAGGGCCTCAACTACGTGAAGCTGGACGGCGAGGTCGGCGTGATCGGCAACGGCGCGGGCCTGGTGATGTCCACCCTGGACGCGGTGGCCGGCTGCGGCGCGCGCCCCGCCGACTTCCTGGACATCGGAGGCGGGGCGTCCGCCCGGATCATGGCCGACGGACTCGCCGTGATCCTCTCCGACCCCGACGTGAGGTCCGTCCTCGTCAACGTCTTCGGCGGGATCACGGCGTGCGACGCGGTCGCCGACGGCATCGTCCAGGCCCTCGACACCGTCCGGCTGACCAAGCCCCTGGTGGTCCGCCTCGACGGCAACAACGCGGCGCGCGGCCGGGCGATCCTCGACGCCCGCGCGCATCCCCTGGTCGAACAGGCCACCACCATGGACGGCGCCGCCCGCCGCGCCGCCGAACTCGCCCACAGCGCCTGAGGAGCCGGGACATGGCGATCTATCTCACCAAGGAGAGCAAGGTCCTCGTCCAGGGCATGACCGGCGGCGAGGGCATGAAGCACACCCGGCGGATGCTCGCCGCCGGCACCGACGTCGTCGGGGGCGTCAACCCGCGCAAGGCGGGCCGGACCGTCGAGTTCGACGAGCGGACCGTGCCGGTGTTCGGGTCGGTCGCCGACGGCGCCCGGGCCACCGGCGCCGACGTCACCGTCGTCTTCGTGCCACCGGCCTTCGCCAAGGCCGCGGTGCTGGAGGCCGCCGACGCCGGAATCGGTCTCGCCGTCGTCATCACCGAGGGCATCCCGGTCCATGACTCCGTCACCTTCACCTCGTACGCCCGTGCCCGGGGCACTCGGGTCATCGGGCCCAACTGCCCCGGACTGATCACGCCCGGCCAGTCCGACGCGGGCATCATCCCGGCCGACATCGCCAGGCCGGGCCGGATCGGACTCGTCTCCAAGTCGGGCACGCTGACCTACCAGCTCATGCACGAACTGCGGGACATCGGCTTCAGCACCTGCGTCGGCATCGGCGGTGACCCGGTCGTCGGCACCGGTCACATCGACTGCCTGGCCGCCTTCGAGCAGGACCCGGACACCGAACTCGTCGTGCTCATAGGGGAGATCGGCGGGGACGCGGAGGAGCGGGCCGCCGCCTACATCCGGGAGCACGTCAGCAAGCCGGTCGTCGGCTACATCGCCGGGTTCACCGCGCCGGAGGGCCGGACCATGGGGCACGCCGGAGCGATCGTCTCCGGCTCGACCGGTACCGCACAGGCCAAGAAGGAGGCCCTGGAGGCGGCCGGGGTGCGGGTGGGGAGCACGCCCACCGGGACGGCCCGACTGGTGCTCGAGCTCCTGGAAGTGAGGGGCCGATCATGAATCTGGTCCGCAAGCCCGGCACCGGCTGGGACGACGCCTGGACGCGCTGTCTCGCCGTCGCCCCCGAGGCCTTCCAGGACGACCGGGTCCGCAATCTCTGGGCCGCCGGCTGGCGCCCCGACGGCAGGCCGCTGCCCGCCACGAGTCCCGTGGACGGCAGCCCCGTCGCCGGCGCGCCACGCCTCGACCGGGACACCGCGCGGCGGGCCGTGCGCGCCTGCCTCGACCAGCACCGGGCCTGGCGGCACGTCCCGCTGGCGGAGCGCCGGGCGCGGGTGGCCGCCACCCTGGACGCGCTGGCCGAGCACCGCGAACTGCTCGCCCTGCTCCTGGTCTGGGAGATCGGCAAACCCTGGCGGCTCGCCCAGGCCGACGTGGACCGGGCGGTCGACGGGGTGCGCTGGTACGTCGACGGCATCGAACCGATGCTGGCGGGGCGGGTCCCGCTGGACGGCCCGGTGTCCAACATCGCCAGCTGGAACTACCCGATGAGCGTGCTCGTTCACGCGGTACTGGTCCAGGCTCTGGCGGGCAACGCGGTGGTGGCGAAGACCCCGACCGACGGCGGGGTCGCCTGCCTCACCCTGGCCATGGCGCTGGCCGCCCGGGAGGGCCTGCCGGTCACGCTGCTCAGCGGCAGCGGGGGAGAGCTGTCCGAGGCGCTGGTGCGGGCGCCCGAGATCGGCTGCGTCTCCTTCGTCGGCGGCCGGGACACCGGTGCCGCGGTGGCCACCGCCGTCACCGACCTCGGTAAACGGCACGTACTCGAACAGGAGGGACTCAACACCTGGGGCATCTGGAACCTCACCGACTTCAGCGCGTTCGCCGCCGCCGTCCCACGGCTCTTCGACTACGGCAAGCAGCGCTGCACGGCGTATCCACGGTTCGTCGTCCAGCGCGAGCTGTTCGACGCGTTCCTCACCGCCTACCTGCCGGCGGTCCGCGGCCTGCGCATCGGCCACCCGCTCGCCGTCGCCGACCCCGGGGACCCGCTCCCGGAACTGGACTTCGGGCCGGTGATCAACGCGGCCAAGGCGAAGGACCTCACCGACCAGGTGGCCGAGGCCGTCGACCGCGGCGCCGTCCCGCTGCACCGCGGCAGCCCGGCCGACGCGCACTTCCTGCCCGGCCAGGACACCTCGTCGTACGTCCACCCGGTCACCCTCCTCAACCCGCCCCCGTCCTCACCGCTGCACCACGCGGAACCCTTCGGCCCGGTCGACACGATCGTCCTCGTCGACACGGAGGCGGAGCTGCTGGCCGCCATGAACGCGTCCAACGGCGCGCTGGTCGCCACGCTCTCCACCGACGACGAGGCGACCTTCGCGCGCCTGGCCCCGGGGATCCGCGCCTTCAAGGTCGGCCACGGCAAGCCCCGCTCACGCGGCGACCGCGACGAGCTCTTCGGCGGCTTCGGCGCGTCCTGGCGGGGCGCGTTCGTGGGCGGGGAACTACTGGTCAAGGCGGTGACCCAGGGTCCGGCGGGGGAGCGGCTGCCGGGGAACTTCCCGGAGTACCAGCTCATGCCGTGAGAACGGGCGGCGACCGCGGCGCGGGCCGGGCCCCCGGCGGTCCGCGGGGGGCCGCCGTACGGACGCGACCGCGCCGTACGACGGCCCCGCGTTCCCGGGCCCGGCGCCCCTCGGGTAGCGGACCGGGTACACACCGTGAGGTCCGCGCCCACCTGCGGATATGCCACGGGAAACGCAGGTGAAGGGCACTCCGAAAGCTTGGTATTGTTGTCCATGTCGCCGCGGGGAACACCCCCGGCCAGGCGGCAGACACCTGGTCCGGGTGGCGGAATGGCAGACGCGCTAGCTTGAGGTGCTAGTGCCCTTTATCGGGCGTGGGGGTTCAAGTCCCCCCTCGGACACAACCAGGGACGTTCACGAGATCGTCCCGAAGCGTTCACGAATTACCGGTCGAGTCATGTGACTCACCGGTATTTCGTCGTTTCTGGACATACCTGCGCGACGGCTGGTGTCCGTGGCGGAGGCTCGACCGATGTGGCATTGAGCAGGGTCTGTCCCACGCGTCCGTGTGGCAGGCGGAGCTTGGGATACCCCCTCGGCCGCCGTTCCCGAGTGATCACCTGCCGCGAGAGCGTCTCCCGCGCGGCTTCCAGCTGCCCGGTCGATCCGGCGATCTCCGCCTGGCACTCATCAGCGTTTCGGCGCTTGCCCCAGGTCCGCCCAAGACCCTCCGACACATGCGTGCTTTGTGCAGTGCAACGCGCTGATCGTGCAGGAACTCACCCGGAGGCCCTTCGCATACTCGGTGCCCGAGCCACCCACACAATCCCCGATGACGCGGAGGCCGAGCTCAGTGCGAACATTCGAGTACACATCCCGTCCCTCGCGGGTCGTCTTCGGTTCCGGCACGGTGCGCCGGGTCCGTGACGAGGCCGAGCGGCTCGGCTGCTCCCGGGTACTGCTGCTGTCCAGCCCAGCTCTGCCGGAGGCCTCCGCGCGAGTCCGCCGGACCCTCGGCGACCTGCTGGTGGCGGAATTCGACGGCGCGGCCATGCACACCCCGGTCGAGGTGACGGAGCGGGCGCTCGACGTGCTCACGCAGGCCGCCGCCGACGGCATCGTGGCCGTCGGGGGCGGTTCGACGACAGGCCTGTCAAAGGCGCTCGCCCTGCGCACGGACCTCCCGCAGGTCGTCCTGCCGACCACGTACGCGGGCTCCGAGGTGACCCCCGTGCTCGGCGAGACACGGGACGGGCGCAAGGTCACGCGGTCCTCCGCGGCGATCCTGCCCGAAACCGTCGTCTACGACGTGGACTTCACCCTCACTCTGCCGCTGCCCATGACGGTCACCAGCGGTGTCAACGCACTCGCGCACGCCGTCGAGGCCCTGTACTCCTCCGACGCCAACCCGGTCACCGACCAGCAGGCCCTCGATGCGATCTCCCGCATCGCGCGGGCGCTGCCCCTCCTGACCGCCGACCCTGCCGACCCGGAAGCGCGCGCCGATCTCCTGCATGCGGCCTGGCTCGCCGGGACCTGTCTCGCCACCGTCGGTATGGGCCTGCACCACAAGCTGTGCCACACCCTCGGCGGCAGTTTCGATCTGCCGCATGCCGAGACCCACACGGTCGTCCTGCCGCACGCCATGGCCTACAACGCGCCCGCTGTCCCCGGCGTGATGCGTCGCATCGCCGACGCCCTGGGTGTGCCGGACGCCCCGAGCGGCGTGTACGACCTGGTCGCCTCCCTGGGCGGGCCCACCTCGCTGCGCGAACTCGGCCTGCCGGAGTCGAGCCTCGCCCACGCGGCCGAACTGGCCGTCTCGACGCCCTACCCGAACCCGCGGGAGCTGACCGCCGAGGGCATGGCGGAGTTGCTGACCGGCGCCTGGTACGGGCGCCGCCCCGAAGGCCCCCCGTCCACGGAAGCGGGGCTCGCCCGCCTCACCGAACAGGTGGTGGCCAGCTTCGCGAGGGCGCCCGAGCCCCGGGTCCGTACCCTGCTCAGCGACCTCGTCCGGCACCTGCACACTTTCGTCGCCGCCAACTACGTCACCGACGCCGAATGGCAGTACGCCATCGACTTCCTCACCCGGACGGGACAGCTGTGCAGCCCGACCCGCCAGGAGTTCGTCTTGCTGTCGGACACCCTCGGTGTCTCCAGCGCCGTCGATCTGCTCACCAACTCCCGTACGCCCACCACCACACCGTCCGCAGTGCTCGGCCCCTTCTACGTGGAGGGGCCACCCGAGGCCGCGCACGGAAGCGACATCTCCGGCGGGTTGCCCGGCATCCCGCTCTGGGTGGACGTGCGGATCACCGGCACCGACGGCGAGCCCGTCAAAGACGCGGTCGTGGACGTGTGGCAGTCCAACAAAGAGGGCTTCTACGACGTCCAACTCCCCGATCTGGACGGACCGGTGCTGCGTGCCCGGTTGCGCACCCACGCCGACGGGCGGATCAGGTTCTGGTCCATCCTGCCCTCGGAGTACCCGATCCCCGACGACGGACCGGTCGGGCACATGCTCGAAGCGGTGGAGCGGCATCCCTTCCGGGCACCGCATCTCCACTTCATGATCGGCGCACCCGGCCACCGCCGTCTCGTCACACAGCTGTTCGTGTCAGGCGGCGCCTATCTGGACAGCGACACGGTCTTCGGCGTCAAGGACGAGCTTGTCGTCGACTTCGCGCCGCAGACCGGCCCCACCCCCGACGGCCGTCAGGTCGAGGGGGAGTGGCGCCGCCTCGACTACACCTTCCGCATCGCCCCCCTGGCCGACTGACCGAGGAGCGTCCACCGATGACATCCACCGACGCACACCACACCTACGACACCGACGTCCTCGTCGTCGGCAGCGGCCCCGCCGGCGGCTCGGCCGCCCTGGCGCTGGCCACCTACGGCATCCGCACCCTGCTGGTGACGAAATACGGCTGGCTCGCCAACACCCCGCGGGCACACATCACCAACCAGCGCACCATGGAAGTGCTGCGCGACCTCGGCGTCGAATCCGAGGCACTGACGTTCGGCAGCCCGTCCCACCTCATGGGCGACACGGTGCTGTGCACCTCGCTGACCGGGCAGGAGATCGGCCGCATCCGCAGCTGGGGCACGGGGCCCGCCTCGGCCACCGAATACGCCTCGAAGAGCCCCTGCGAGATGATCGACCTGCCGCAGACCTACCTGGAGCCGATCCTGGTGAGCAACGCGGCGTCCCGCGGCGCCAAGGTCCGCTTCGACACCGAGTTCATCGGCTTCACCCAGGACGCTGATGGCGTCACCGCCTTCCTGCGTGACCGGGTCCGCGGCGACGAGTTCACCGTGCGGGCCCGCTACCTGATCGGCGCGGACGGAGGGCGCAGCACGGTCGCCGAGCAGCTCGGCCTGCCCTTCGACGGGCGCATGGCCAAGGCCGGCAGCATGAACATCGTCTTCAAGGCCGACCTCACCCGCTACTGCGCCCACCGGCCCAGCGTTCTGTACTGGGTGCTGCGGCCCGGGGCGGAGACCGGCGGCATCGGCATGGGCCTGGTCCGTATGGTCCGTCCGTGGAACGAGTGGCTGCTGGTGTGGGGTTACGACATCGAGCAGCCGCCGCCGGAGGTGGACGAGAAGGCGGCGCGGCAGATCGTGCGTGATCTTGTCGGTGACCCCGACCTGCCGGTCGAGATCACATCGACCTCGCTGTGGACGGTCAACCACAGCTATGCCACGGTGTATTCGTCCGGGCGTGTCTTCTGCGCCGGCGACGCCGTGCACCGTCATCCGCCGTCCAACGGGCTCGGCTCCAACACCTCCGTCCAGGACTCCTACAACCTCGCCTGGAAGCTCGCCATGGTGATCCGCGGGGAGGCCGGAGAAGCGCTGCTCGACAGCTACACGGCCGAACGCGCTCCCGTCGGGCGGCAGATCGTCGAGCGGGCCAACCTCAGCCGTGACCAGTTCGGCCCGATCTTCGAGGTGCTGGGCGTCGGCGGCGGCAGCGACGAGCAGGCCATCGCCGAAGGACTCGCGGTGCTCGGGGCGCAGACGCCTGAGGGCAGCAAGAAGCGGCGCCTTCTCGAAGAAGCGATCCAGCTCAAGAACTACGAGTTCAACGCGCACGGCGTGGAGATGAACCAGCGCTACGCCTCCTCGGCGGTGCTGTCCGACGACGGTCCCGCCGAAGTCTCGGAGCAGGACAGCGAGTTGGTGGCCAGGCCGACCACCCGGCCCGGCGCGAAGCTGCCGCACGCCTGGCTCGTCGACGCCCACGGCGAGCGTCTGTCCACGCTGGACGTCGTCGGTGACGGCACCTTCACCGTGCTGACCGGCCTGTCGGGCGGCGTCTGGGACACCGCCGCGACCGCGTGCCAGGCAGAGCTCGGCGTTCCGCTGCGGGTGGTGCGCATCGGCCACGACAACTGCCGTGACATGTACGGCGAATGGAGCCGAGTCAGCGAGATCGCCGAGGACGGCGTGCTGCTGGTGCGTCCCGACGGCTACGTCGCCTGGCGCCGCGCCACCGCATCCGAGAGCGCGCAGTCGGCCCAGGACGAACTGCTCGGCGCGCTGCGCCGGGTGCTGGACCGGTAGGAGAGAGCGGTATGGACAAGGTGATGGCCACGGCCGTGGAGGCCCTGGCGGACGTGACCGACGGACGGTCGTTCGCTGTCGGCGGCTTCGGACTGAGCGGTGTCCCCGAGGTGCTCATCGGCGCCCTGTACGAGAGCGGGGCGAGCGGTCTGACCGTGGTGTCGAACAACTGCGGCGTGGACGGCCGTGGCCTCGGCATCCTGCTGGCAGCGGGCCGCATCGCCCGGGTCACGGGCTCGTACATCGGCGAGAACAAGGAGTTCGCCCGCCAGTACCTCGCGGGCGAGCTGGAGGTCGAACTGACGCCACAGGGCACGCTCGCGGAGCGGCTCAGGGCGGGCGGCTGCGGAATCCCGGCCTTCTACACCCCGGCCGGCATCGGCACGCAGGTCGCGGAGGGCGGGCTGCCGTGGCGGTACGCGCCGGACGGATCCGTAGCCATGGCATCGCCGCCCAAGGAGATACGGACCTTCCATGGCGTCGACCACATCTTGGAACACGCCATCACCACCGACTTCGCGCTGGTCAGGGCCGCGCGCGGAGACCGGCACGGCAACCTCGTCTTCCACCGTGCGGCACGCAACTTCAATCCGCTGGCCGCGATGGCCGGGCGCATCACCGTGGCCGAAGTGGAGGAACTGGTCGAGCCGGGAGCGCTCGACCCCCACGAGATCCATCTGCCCGGGGTGTTCGTCCAGCGTGTCGTGGCGCTGACCCCCGAGCAGGCGGCCGACAAGGCAATCGAGAAGAGGACGGTGCGCGAGCGATGAGCTGGACCAGGGACGAGATGTCAGCGCGCGCTGCGCGCGAGCTGCGGGACGGCGACTACGTCAACCTCGGCATCGGCCTGCCCACCCGCGTGGCCGACCACCTGCCGACAGACATCGACGTCGTCCTGCACTCGGAGAACGGCCTGCTCGGCGTCGGACCGTATCCGTCACCCGACGAGGTCGACGCCGACCTCATCAACGCGGGCAAGGAGACGGTGACCGTGCGGCCGGGGGCGGCCTTCTTCGACTCCTCGCTGTCCTTCGGGATGATCCGCGGCGGTCACATCGACACCGCCGTCCTGGGCGCGCTACAGGTCTCGGTCCGCGGCGACCTGGCCAACTGGGCGGTTCCCGGAAAGATGATCAAGGGCATGGGCGGTGCGATGGACCTCGTCCACGGCGCCCGCAGGGTCGTCGTACTGATGGAACACACCGCCAGGGACGGCAGCCCCAAGATCGTCGAGAACTGCACCTTGCCGCTGACGGGCCGGGCCTGTGTGGACCGGATCATCACCGACCTGTGCGTCCTCGACATCACGCCGACCGGACTCCGGCTCGTGGAAACCGCCCCAGGTGCGACGGCCGACGAAATCGCCGCCCTGACACCGCTGACCTCCCACCCCAGTCCCGCAGGGAGCCACTGATGATCGAGAAACCGCGTGACGTGTACGTCGTCGACGCCGTGCGCACCCCCTTCGGCCGCTATGGCGGTGCCCTGGCGGGCGTACGTCCCGACGATCTCGCCGCCGGTGCGCTGCGCGCCCTCCTGGACCGCAGTCCCGACCTGGATCCGGGGCGCATCGACGACGTGCTGCTCGGAAACGCCAACGGAGCGGGCGAGGAGAACCGCGACGTGGCCCGGATGGCCGCGCTGCTCGCAGGACTCCCGGTCACCGTGCCGGGTGCCACGCTCAACCGGCTGTGCGGATCCGGCATGGAGGCAGTCGTCCAGGCGGCCCGCGCCATCGCGCTCGGCGACGCTTCCATTGCGGTGGCCGGCGGCGTCGAGTCCATGAGCCGCGCGCCGTGGGTGTTGCCGAAGCCGGAGCGTGCCTTCCCGGCGAAGGATCAGCAGCTGTACTCGACGACGCTCGGCTGGCGCATGGTGAACCCGCGGATGCCGGCGGAGTGGACCATCCCCCTTGGCGAGAGCGCGGAACTCGTCGGCGCCAAGTACGCCGTCACACGGGAGGCACAGGACGCGTTCGCCCTGGCCAGCCACCGCAACGCCGCCCGCGCCTGGCGTGAGGGCAGGTATGCGGGAGAGGTCGTCCCCGTCGAGGGGGTGGACCTGCCCCGTGACGAGGGCATCCGGGACGACACCTCCCTGGAGGCCCTCGCCCGGCTCAGGCCGGCCTTCATCGAGGACGGCACGATCACAGCAGGCAACGCCTCGCCACTCAACGACGGAGCGGCCGCGCTGCTGCTCGCCGACGAGGAGGGGCTCGCGGCGATCGGCCGCGAACCACTGGCGCGGGTGCGGGCGGCGGCGGTGACCGGCATCGAGCCGCAGTACTTCGGACTCGGCCCGGTGGAGGCGATCCGCAAGGTGCTCGGGAAGGCGTCGGTCGCTCCTGACGAACTGCACACGATCGAACTCAACGAGGCGTACGCGGCACAGGCTCTGGCCTGCCTGGCCGCGCTGCCCGAACTCGACCCGGAGGTCGTCAACCCGCACGGTGGCGCCATCGCCATCGGCCATCCGCTGGGAGCCTCGGGCGCCCGCATCACCGGCGCGGTCGCGCACCAGTTGGCCGCGGCGGGATCCGGGACCGGGCTGGCGGCTCTGTGCATCGGGGTGGGCCAGGCACTGGCGCTGGTCCTGGAACGCTGAAGCCGCTGCCGTGGGCGCGGGGTGCCCCCTTCACCTCTCAACTCGCGCGACGCAGGGTGGCCGGGGTGGTCCCCAGCCTGGCGCGCATCGCTCGTGTCAGGTGTTCCTGGTGCGAGAAACCGCATTCGACCGCCACCTGCCCGATGGGGACGGAACCCGTGCGCAGCATTCGGCATGCCTGCTCCAGGCGCAGCGCCAGCAGGTACTGGTGCGGCGACTGTCCGGTGCTCGCCCTGAACTGCCGGGTGAACTGGCTGCGGCTCAGTGAGGCGGCGGCGGCCAGATCCGCGATCGGCAGTGCCTCGGCGAGGCGCTCCTCCATGAGTTCCCTGACCGCCACGAGCTGCCGGTCGCTCAGTCCGGACGGGCCGGGAGGCGGCTCGGCGGGCGCGGCAGCGTGCCGCCGTACGAGCTGGGCGGCGAGCATGCCGGCGAGGTGGTCGACATAGGTGCGTGCCGACGGCTGCCAGTCCCGTGCCACCCCCGCCAAGGCCAGGACGAGCTGTTCGGCCAACGGATCGACGGCACCGAGGTCCTCGGACAGCTGGACCGGCCGCCCGTCGTTGGCCTCGCGCAACGCCTCGTCGCTCAGGTAGGCGTGCACGGTGTCGAGCCGGCCGCCGAGTTCCACGGACAGCGTTTGGCCGGCTGGCTGCACGAACAGCCCACCGCGTGGGACGGCCCGCGACCGCGTCGTCGGCCCCTGGCCCCTGCGGACGATCACCGGTCCGCTGAGATGCAGGATCAGCAGGTGGGTGGGGGCCGGTTCGAAGTGAGCGCGGTAGGGCTGTTCCTTCTGGCGGGAGAGGTACAGGTGATCCCAGCCGAGCCCTGCGCTGGTGTGCTGTGGCTCTACGCCGGGCTGCCGCAGGATGCCCAGCGTGTCCGCGAGTCCGAGCTCTGCCACGGTACGACCTCCTTGCGGCACCTCGCCGGAAATTGAATCGTAAACTATATCCCTGGGTCGAGGACAGGTATGGCCGAGTCCGTTTCTTGCTGTCGCGCTTCACCCGTCGGCGAGGCGTTGGATGGTGGTGCTGAGCCATGCCTGGAGGTGGGCGGGGTCGCCGAGCTCGGAACGCAGGACCCGGCGGCGGGTCGAGACGCCGAGTACGAAGGCGTCGATCGCTGCGGCTCGGCTGCTGGCGTTCGCCTCGTCCAGGCCGCTGTTGCGCAGGTAGTGGTAAAGCGGCTCCAGCGAATTGGTGTCGAGGAAGACGGCCAGCGCCTCCGCCGCCTCCGGGCGTTCGCCGGAGGCGCGTTGCAGTACCAGCAGCGGATCCTCCCCGGGTGCACCGAACCAGCGTTGGACGATGCTCGCCGCGAGGCGCGAACCCAGCTCGGAACGGTCACCGTCGAAGGAGTCGGAGACCGGGATCTCCACTCGGGTGGCTGCCAGGAAGAGCCCCTCTTTGCCACCGAAATAACGGGTGATGAGGTTGGGGGACACACCGGCCGCGTCGGCCACGTCCTTGACCGTGACCGCCGCGTAACCGTGCTGGGCGAACAACCGTCGTGCGTGCCCCAGGATCCGCTGCCGGGTGGCGGCCGCATTGCGCAAAGTCATGTGTATCACCGTACACATCATGTGTACGGTGATACACATGAACGAGGAGATGCGGGAACGACTCCGGCGGACGCGGCGCGTCACGACGCCGTGGAGCGACGACGGGAGGCGCGGCATCCGCGGTGCCCGCCTCGATGAACTGCTCGAGCGCTGGGCGAACGGGTACGACTGGGGGGTGCACGAGCGCCGCATCGGCGCGTTCCCCTGGGTTACGGTGCGGACGGGCGACACCGACCTGCGTGTGATCCATCAGCGGTCCGCGGATCCCGGCGCCCCGGTTGTCGTGCTGCTGCACGGCTGGCCGGACTCGGTGCTGCGGTTCGAGCGTGTCCTGCCTCTGCTCGCGGACCTGCATGTGGTGGTCCCCGCACTGCCGGGCTTCCCGTTCGCGGCCCCGTTCACCGGTTCCGGCATGTCGGTCGACCGGATCGCCCGGATCGTCGCTGCCGCTCTGGACCAGCTCGGTTACTCACGGTATACGGTGTCCGGCGGAGATGTGGGTGGCACCGTCGCAGAACTCCTCGCGGCCGAACACCCGGACCGGGTGGCCGCCCTGCACCTCACCAACGTCGCCCCACAGCGTGCGCTCACCGCAGACCCAGCGGAGTTCGAGCCCGACGCGGCGGCCTACCTGGGCCGGTCGGCGCAGTGGTTCCGGGCCGAGGGCGGATACATCGCGGAGCAGTCGACGCGGCCGAACACGCTCGCCGTCGCCCTCGGTGACTCGCCTGCCGGCCTTGCGGCGTGGATCGTCGAGAAACTGGAGTCCTGGTCCGACGAGTCGGCCTTCACGACAGACGAACTCCTGACCTGGGTCACCGCCTATTGGATCACCGGCACGATCGGCACCTCTTTCACCACCTACGCGGAACCGGTCGCCCTCCCCGGCCGGGTCGACACGCCGACCGTGCTCTCGGTGTTCCCGCGTGACATCAAACCGGAGCCGCGAAGCTACGCCGAAGCGTTCCTGAACGTGTGCGATTACGTGGAACACCCTGCCGGCGGCCACTTCGCAGCCTGGGAACAACCAGAGGCTTACGCCAACGACGTACACCGTGCGGTCGGACTGAGCGGCTGAAACAGAACTGCCGCCGACCGCCTCGCCGGTTGGGCCGTTCCTGACACCCCGTCAACGGTGTCCTTCCTGTCAGACCTTCAGCGGCTGTCTTCCGGACGAGTCCGGTGGCTTGTTCCAGTCCGGGGAGATGGCGAACAGCCACAGGCCGTTCTGCTTGAAGACGGTGAAGTTCTGCTGCTGTCCGGTGCGGCGGAAGTGGATCGTGCCGCCTCGGACGTCGTAGGGATCCTCTTCGGTCATGTTGATCGAGACCGGTCCCGCGGCGCCCCCACCATAGCTGCGGATGAACCAGCGGGCGCCGGCTGCCTCGCTGCGGCGGGCGAACCAGGAGTGCCTGGACAGCTCCTCCAGACCGTCTGTGTCACCGTCACGCACGCGCCCTATGAAGAGTCGCATGTAGAGCTTGAGTGTGTCGGGGGCGGTCTTGTCGCCGGTGAAGGTCACCGCGGGCAACCCCGCCCGGCTTGCCTGGCGGTAGTCCCACTGGTCGCGCGGCGCGCCCCAGGCGGCTGTGCCTGCGGCCAGCAGGACAACCAGGGCCAGCGAGGCCCCCAGCACATAGCTGCGTTTCATCTTTACCTCAGTACCAGTGCGGGGTGATGGGGGCGATGCAGACCGTGACGTCCTCGCGGCGCTTCATGATCGCAGAAAGGGTTGTGAGCGGTGCCGTACGACGGCGTCAGCTCCGGCGGCACCGTTCCCGAAGCTCCGCGAGGACCGCCTTCTCACGGGAGTTGACGTCACCGTCCACGGTGGCCACGCGCTCCGCCGCGTCGAGGACGTCGCTGAGATCGCCAAGCTCGGTGTCCACGCGCTTCCACACCTCGGCGGGGTCGATGTCGACGACGTGCGCGAGCTGCTCGTCGACCACCTCGTGCCGCTCCCGGACCAGCCTCACCAGATGCCGCATCAGCAGCGCCTCGTCGTCGGCGATTTTGGCCTTCGCGTTCGCCCTGAGCACGAGCCACGCGACCCACAGCATCAACTGCGGGTGGCGACTGCGCTCGCTGATTGCCTCAGCGATCTCGATCACCCGCGCCTCGTTCCGGAAGACGGCGCGCGCGTGCCGGCCGGCGAGGAGCGTGGTGTAGCGGTTCAGCAGGACGGCGAGGGGGACGCCGACCAGGGGGATGCCGATCTTGATGACGTTGCGCTGGAGGAGGTGCTTCCCGACGACGGGGAGCGCTTTCCCGGCGGTGAGTGCCGATCCGGAGTAGAAGCGCTTGACCAAGGGGCGCACCAGGGCCGGGACCGCCTTGGCCACGCCTTCCCGGGCCGCTTCGCCGCTCTTGATGGTGAAGGCCACGCGGATGAGCTTCCACAGGTCCTCGGGGTCGTGCACGTCGAGCGGGACCCGGTAGAGCACGGAGATGTCGTAGGCCAGGCGAAGCTGGAGCTGGGTGGTGAACGCGACGTCGACCATCATGGTCGCCACGGCCGCGGGGACGGTCGCCGGCGAGGCACCCCCGAGGCTCCCGATGGTGGCGGCGACGGTCGCCGTGTGGTCAGGCGACCGGTGCCGTGACGAGTCACGGGGGTGCGGGTGTACAGGCGGGAGTTGTACAGGGGAGGGCGGACGCTCGTACGCGGTGCGGGCGGCGCGGCGCGCATCTCGGCTGAGCCGGTCCGAGGCCTCCGAGGCACCAGCAGGTCAAGAGGTCGTTCGATCCCGGTGTTTTATCCCGGAATCATCGGGGGTGAACCCCCTTGTGCCGGGCGGGCGTTGAGTGATGGGTGCCGGCGACGGAGTCCTGCACGCTCGCCGCGGTGTCGAGGCCGACAGAGTGGCACCCGCCTGCGACCTCCGTCGCGGCGGGTGCTTTTCGTTGTGCGTCGGTCACCCGACCGGATCGAGCACGACCGGAAGTTCCGCGAGGCCGCGGAAGGCCGGGAAGGGGACCTCCAGCCAGCGTGCTTCGGCGCGGGGGTCGGCCAAGGTCATCCTCGGGAACCGGTCGAACAGGGCGGTGAGCGCCAGCTGCATCTCCAGCCGGGCCAGCGGGGCTCCCAGGCAGTAGTGGCTGCCGTGCCCGAACCCCAGATGCGCGTCCTGCGCATTGCCCGGACGCGTCACGTTCAACTCGTCGGGGGCGTCGAACTTCAGCGGATCGCGGTTGGCCGAACTGAGCGCGACCTGGACCAGGGCGCCCTTGGGGATCCGGGTCCCGCTGTACTCGACGTCCTCGGTCGCGAAACGGAACGTCGCGCTCTCCACGGAGCCGTCGTAGCGCACCAGTTCCTCGACCGCCGCACGCATCAGCTCCCCGTTCTCCCGCACGGCGCGCAGCTGTTCGGGATGGGACAGAAGATGATGCACGGCGTTGCCGATCAGGTACGCGGTCGTCTTGTGACCCGCGAACATCAGCAGGAACGCCGTGGACACCAGCTCGTTCTCGGTCAGCCCGCCGTCGTCGTCCCGGACGGCGGTGAGCGCGGTCAGGAGGTCGTCACCCGGACGCTTCCGCTTGGCGGCGACGAGATCCGAGAAGAACGCGTGCAGGTCCTCCTCCGCCTTCTGCTGGGCCCGCTTGGCCTCCTCGTTGAAGCCGCTCTGAGCCACCGTGGAGGACAGGTTCTGCATCCGCGACCGTTCCTCGGGCGGTACACCGAGCAGATCGCAGATCACGGTGATCGGCAGCGGGAACGCGAAGACCGGCAACAGGTCGAAGGGCTCCCGGGCCGGGCACTCGTCGAGCAGCCCCCGGACGATGTCCTGGATCTTCGGCCGCAGAGCCTCCACCCGCCGTGGGGTGAACGCGGAGTTCACCAGCCTGCGCAGCCGGGTGTGCTTGGGCGCGTCGGAGTTGAGCATGTTGTCGTCCAGCGCGACGGACGAGTCACCGAAGATCCTCCGGTAGGCGTCCATGGCCCCGTACATGTCCTTGCTCAACCGCGGATCCGCCAGGGCGGCCCGCGCGTCCTCGTACCGGGTGATCAGGTACGTCTCGTTGCCGTGCGGCGGTCTCATGGGGCAGACCGGGGCCGTGTCGCGGAGATGGGCGTAGACGGTGTGGGGGTCCCGCCGGAAATCCGGGGTGCAGCGTTCGGCCGCGGTGACGGCCTCTTGCGTGGTGGTCACGGACGACTCCTGAGGTCGAAGAGGGCCTCGGCGTTGCCACCGAGGATGAGCTGCTGCGACGCTCTGTCGACCGGCAGCTTCTCGATCATGCGGATCTGCTCCTCCAGCGGCACGGCCAGCGGTGGTGAGTCGGTACCGAACAGCATCCGCCCGGGCCCCAGCACCTCCGCGTTCAGGCTCAGATGTGCCGGACTGGACGGGCTCGTGTCGACGTACATGCGCATCAGTGCCGCTGCCGGGTCGACCGCCGGCGCCAGGGCCGCCGACGGCGCCGAGGCCGCCCCGGGCCGGCCGGAGGGCGGCGCGCCCCCGGCCCAGTGCCGGGGGCGCGCCGCCGTCCGCAGGCGCTCCGGCAGCAGCGCCATCGCGCCGCCGCCGGTCGCGCCGATCAGCCGTAGCTCCGGGTACTTGTCCAGCCACCCCGCGAAGGCGATCATGGCCATGCCCATGGTGACGTCGCCGAACCGGCCGATCTGCTCGACGAAGCCGGTCTCCTCGACCCGTTCCGTGCCGACCGGTTCGGCCGGGGCGTGTACCAGGACGGGTACGCCCGCCTCCGCGGCCAGCGCGAAGAAGGAGTCCGCCCGCGGGGAGCCGAGCAGCTCCCCGTGGACGCTGGACGTGGTGATCAGCCCGACGAAGGCCGGGTCCGCCAGGGTCTCCCGCACCCCTTCGAGGTGATCGTCGTCGCCGAACGGGTTGGCGTACACGTAACCGCGCAACCGGTCCGGGAACCTGGCGATCAGCCCCGACATCCAGGCGTGGAAACCGCGCAGCCGGTCTCGTGGTTGCGCGTAGTTGTCCACGCCCGGAACCCGCGCCATCGCTCCGGCACCGACGGGGCTGCCGATGATGGTGAGGTCGATGCCGGCCTCGGCGCGAGCGGCGAGCATGCCGTCGACGTCGGTCAGGCTCGGGGGCATGGGGAAGCGTTCGGCCGCCTCCGGCGGGGAGAGATGCCCGTGGATGTCGATGATCACGTGTCGCTACCCGGTTTCGGTGTGAGTGCGCGGGTGACCGCGGCACAGTCCTGGTCGCCCAGTCCCTGCTCGGTGGCACGGACGTGGGTCTCCGCGGCGGCGGTGGTGAGCGGCAGGCTCAGACCGACCGCCGCCGCCTGCTTGGTAGCGAGCATGAGGTCTTTCGCCATCAGCCGCAGCCGGAAGTCCGGCTCCTCGAAGTGGCCGGAACCCAGGCGCCTCGACTTGAACGCCATGACCGGAGAGGCGAAGCCGCTGCCCGCGACGGTCTTGAGGACCGACTGCCGGTCCAGGCCGCAGGCGGTCGCCAGTTCGGTGACCTCGGCCAGGGCCTGCACCTCGATGCCCATCAGGAGGTTGAGGCACAGTTTCATCCGCATGCCGGAACCGAGTGCGCCCAGATGGACGACCTCCTTGCCCAGCACCTCCAGCAGCGGGCGGCAGGCGTCGAACGCCTCTTCCGCACCGCCGACGAAGAGCCGGAGCTCGCCGTCCCGGGCGTGGTCGCGGTTGCCCAGCATGCCCACGTCCACGACCGAGGGGGTGTCCCCGGCGATCTGGACGACCTCTTCCGGAGAGACGGTGCTGGCGCAGACGAGGACCCCGGAGTAGGGGCCCTCGGCCAGGACGCCGTCGGGTCCGCGCAGCACGGAGCCGAGGGCCTCGCCGTCGGCGACGACGCAGATGGCGGCGCTCGTGCCCGCGACGGCGTCGGCGGGGTGTGAGGCGACGACGGCGCCTGCCGCGGCAAGCGGTTCGGCGCGCTCCGGGGTACGGTTCCAGACCCGGACCTGTGTTCCCCGGTCGAGGAGGCGGGCGGCCAGGCCGGAGCCCATCGTGCCGAGCCCGAGTACGGCGACGGGGCCGTTGGCGGTGCGCGTCATGACGCCACCCCCTCGGTCTCCTTGACGACCCGGAACCGCAGCGACTGCGTCGAGTCGACCCACTGGCGCAGCGGAGCCACCAGTGCGCGGTGCTCCGCGCTCTGCTGCCAGGCGAAGAAGTGCTCGGCCGTCTGCCACTCGCTGGTGATGACCCACTGCCGGGAGTCGTCCACGGGTGCGCCCAGCCTCTCGACGATGTGGCCGGGGGTCCGGGCGACGGACTCGCGGAGCTGGTCGTACAGATCCAGGAATCCCTGCTCGCCGCCCTCGATCACTTGGACGGTGAAGACGACGCTCAGCTTGTCGGCCGACTGGCCGTTGTTCCTCGTGCCCATGTCTCCTCCTGAGGGTGAGATCCGGCAGGACACGACTCCAACGGCCTCATGTCCCCCATGCGGACGCAACTCCGAATGGGGGACGGGCCCAGGGGGACAAGGGGTTGACGGAACGTGATTACTCTTTACGGGTGAGTGACGGCGCTGCGTGTCACCGGCCGCCGGGCACGGACGGCCGCACTCGAATGCGGGAAGGTTTCGCCTGGCCGCTTCACCCCTAGCGCGTGTGACGAAGGGCACCTGAGCTGGGGTTATTCCACAGCTCAGGTGCCCTTTCCAGGCCGTGTCAGCCGGTCGCGCTGCCCGAGGCCCATTCCTTCCACGACATGTTCCAGTCGCTGAGGCCGTTGTCCGGGGACAGGGTGGTCTTGTCCGCGGAGTTCTTGACGATCACGACGTCTCCGGTCATCGAGTTGTCGAAGAACCACGCGGCGGGTTGGTTGCCGTCGCCGCCGCCCTTGACGTCGTTCAGGCCTATGCAGCCGTGGCTGGTGTTGACCTTGCCGAAGACCGAGTCGGCACCCCAGTAGTTGCCGTGGATGAACGTGCCCGAGTCGGTCAGGCGCATGGCGTGCGGTACGTCGTCGATGTCGTACGCGGGCTTGCCGTCCTTCATGAGGCCGACGGTCGCACCGTTCATGCGGGTCTGCGTGAACTTCTCCGAGATGACCATCCGACCGTTGTACGTCGGATGCTCGGGGCTGCCGGACGAGACCGGGATGGTCTTGATCGCCTTGCCGTCCCGTACGACGGTCATCTGCTTGGTCCCGGCGTCCACGGTGCTGATCTGGCTCCGGCCGATGGTGAACGTGACCGTCTTCTGGATGCCGTTCCGGGTGAGCTTGACGGTGACGGTGGAGCCGGCCTTCCAGTAGCTCTCGGGGCGGAAGTCCAGGCGGGCGTCGTTGAGCCAGTGGCCGACGACCCGCTGCCCGCTGCTGGAGCTGACCTGGATCTCCGACTGCACGGCGGCCTTGTCGCCGATCGCCTTGTCGAAGGTCACCGTCACCGGCATGCCCACGCCGACGGTCGAGCCGTCCTCGGGGGAGAGGTGCCCGATGAAGTCGTTGGCCGGGGAGACCGTGGTGATCGTGGCGTTCCCGGTGGCGGAGCGTCCCTCGGCGTCCTCGGCCGCTGCGGCGACCTGGTACCTGGTGGCCCGCTCCAGCGGGGTGTTCGGCTTCCAGGACGTGCCGTCCGCGGACAGGGTGCCCGGAATCTCGGTACCGGTCGCGACAGCCGTCATGGTCACCTTGGTGAGCTTGCCGTTGCTGACGGTGACTTCGACGGGGCGGTTGATTCCGACGCCGTAGGCGCCTTGCCCGGGCGTGATCTCTATTCGGGCGTCGGAAGCGTCCTGGGCGCCCGCCCGAGCTGCCTGCGTCTGCGCCTGCGCCTGGGGTTTCGGGCTAGTCCCGGTGTCGTTGCCGCCGGTGGCGGCGTTGCTGGTGCCGCCGAGGGCCGTGAGCGCGAGTATGCCGCCCAGCACGCCGGCCGTGGCCATCAGCCCGGTGGTTCGCTTACGTACCGTGATCAAACGCTTCTCCCGTGACGCCGGTCATCGAATCCCTGGAGCTGGTCACCGGCAGAGTGCGACCAGCCTTGAAGTACTACTTTTATGGATTCATCCGCTCTGAAGATAGGAATTGTGGCGAATTCCACGCGTTGCGAGAGCGTTGCCGACGGGTCCACCACAGCGCGGAAACCGCTGCTGCGGTACCCGACGCAGGTCCGCCCGAGGAGCCTCGCCGGCTGTCGTAGCGACCGGGCCGCGTTCGCCCCTGCACCGGGCGCTGCGCAAGCTGCGCGACCGGACCCCGTGGTCCCCTTGCCGCGGGCGGCCGTCGACCCGCCGGGGCCTGACCGTACTGGCCCATACGAATGATTCACCGGCGCCGCGGGGTGAACGAAGGGCCTTCGCGGCCCGAGTCGACGGCCGGCAGCCGCTCGCGGCCCTACGTTGGCTCGTGTGTCGCTGAGCTACGCCTTCGTGAACCTGAAGCCCGGGGTGGGAAAGACGACCAGCGCGGTCTGGCTGGCCCACGCACTCCACGAGTCGGGCATTCCGCCGCTGCTGGTCGACAGTGACCCCGCTTCCTCCGCGCTGCGCTGGAGCGAACTGGCGGGCGGCTTCCCGTTTCCGGTGGTCGCCCTTCCGGTGGGCGATGTGCACCGGCGCGTGAACGACTTCCTGGGCGACCGGAAGGCCGTCGTGTTCGACGCTCCGCAACTGGAGGACCACGCGCACATCGCCCGCAGCATCATGAGATACGCGAGCGAATGGATCGTGCCCGTCACCCCGGCTCCCATCGAGCTGGACCGCATGGCGCCCATCGGCGGCGAGATGGGCGACGTACAGTCCCTTCGCAACCAGCCCGCCCACGCCGCCGTGCTGCTGAACCGGACGAACCGGGCCGACGCCACGCGCACGGGTCCTGACGCCGACGCCCGCGAAGCTCTCAGCGAGCGGGGTTTCGACGTGCTGTCCACCCACATTCCGCGGCTCGACCTGTACGCCCAGTCATTCGGCAGTCAGGTGCAGGTCAAAGGCACGGCGTACATGGACCTCGCGGACGAACTCATCAAGCGACAGGACACGGCATGAACCAGCGCAAGGACACCTACCGAGCCGCATTGCAGCGCGGGCCGGAAGCGGTCGTACCACGTCCGCTCAAAGTCACCCAACTGCACACCCGTTACGTGCGGTTGACCATCGAGCTCGACACCGGCCTGCCGCGCGACCTCGTGCAATGGGCGAGGTCGCCGGTGTCCGCGCTGGTACGGGCGGGCGCCGCTGCCCTGCGGCCCCCGACCAGCGCCCGTTGAGCCCGCCGAGCGGCCCGTCCGGGAACCGGCCGCCCTTCTCGTTTTGGTGGCGTCCCGGCGCCGGCGCGGTCCCGGGTCCGGCGGGCGGGTCAGCGCAGGCCGGCGAAGAGGTCGCTCTCCGGTAGGGCCGCACCGGTGGTGTCCTGGACCCGCACGAAGGTCTCGACGCCCATCAACTCCGTGAACCTCTCCCGGCCCATCTTGAGGAAGAAGATGTTCTCGCCCTGGCTGGCGTGCGCGGCGAGCGCGTCGAACTTCTGGCCCCCGAACGCGGTGGAGTCCACCCAGGTGGTGATCTCCTCGTCGGGAAGTCCGATCTCCGCCATCGCGGCGGCCTCCGCCGGATCCGGCTCCGGCACGTCCGCACCGAGCTCGCGCAGGGTCTCCCCGAACCGCTGCATCATCGAGCGGGGCGCCGTCGTCCAGTACACCTTCGGCGTCGGTTCGGTCATGGCCAGCGCCGCCATCGTGATGCGGTGGGCCTGGATGTGGTCGGGGTGGCCGTAGAAGCCGTTCTCGTCGTAGGTGACCACCACATCGGGCCGGTAGCGCCGGATGAGTTCCGCGAGCCGGGCGGCGCCCTCCGCCACGGGGGTCCGCCAGAAGGATCCGGGGGCGTCGTTGCTCTCCCAGCCCATCATTCCGGAATCGGCGTAGTCCAGCGTCTCGAGATGGCTGATCTTCAGGACCTCGCAGCTCGCCTCGAGTTCCTGACGCCGCAGCCGGGCGACGGCTGCCGGGTCGTGTCCGGGTTCGCCCGGTTTGACACCCCCCGGTCCGTCACCGCAACCGCCGTCGGTACACGTCACGAGGACGGTGCGGATGCCTTCCGCCGCGTACCGCGCGAGCACACCGCCCGTGCCGGTGGCTTCGTCGTCGGGATGGGCGTGCACCGCCATGAGCGTCAAGGGCCGGTCAGGCATGTAACGGTCCTCCAGGTGTGAAAAGGCCTCGGTCCGAGTTCCCCGCTCGCGCGGTACCGGTCCGTCTGCTGCTGCAACAGTGCCGGCCGGACCGGCTGTTCCCGCCGCCCTCGACGGCCGGACGGAAGCTCCTCCGTGAAAGGAGCGCCGAGTCGCCGGGTCTCCTGCGCCTCGGTCTCGCCGTCACCTGCCCACTCGGGATCTTGCGGGCAGGATTTTTATTGTTGCTAAGTTCTGTCTAGTTCTTGCGCGTTCATATCGCCGATATTACGGTCCCCCTTGCGTCACCCGTGCCCCCCTGACGTAAGGAGTGGTAAGTGCTCCATTCCATCCGAGCTCTGAGACGTGTCCTCGTCTGGGCGGTCAGCACCGCGATGGTGGCTGCCGCAGGTGTCCTCGTGCTGGCCGTCCCACCGGCGTGGGCGGCGGCGGCCGCCACCGGCGGCAGCGGCGCGAGCCTGCCGTACGTCGAGGTGCAGGCAGAGAACTCCGCCACCAACGGCACAGCGATCGGACCGAGTTACACCCAGGGCCAGCTGGCCGACGAGGCGTCGTACCGCAAGGCGACGACGCTGCAGGGCACCGGCGAGTACGTCACGTTCACCACGCCGGTGGCGACCAACTCGATCAACTTCCGGTACAGCATTCCCGACACCTCGGGCGGCTCGGTCTACACCGCCGCGCTGTCCCTGTACATCAACGGCGTCAAGCAGCCCGACTTCACCCTGACCAACGCCTACAGCTGGTACTACGGCAGCTACCCCTTCACCAACACACCTGGCAGCAACCCGCACCACTTCTACGACGAGGCCCACCGCCTGTTCTCCACCACGTATCCGGCGGGCACCACCTTCAAGCTGCAGATCGACCCGGGGGACACCGCCTCCTCCTACACGATCGACTTCGCCGACTTCGAGCAGGTCGGCGCCGCCCTGACGGCACCCGCGGGCTCGGTCTCGGTGACCAGCAAGGGCGCCGACCCGACCGGTGCGACCGACGCGACCAGCGCGTTCAACTCCGCGATCAGTGCGGCCGGCCCCGGCGGCACCGTGTGGATCCCGCCGGGCACCTACAACGTCCCCGGCCACATCAGCGTCAACAACGTCACGATCGCCGGCGCCGGCATGTGGTACTCCACCGTCACCGGCACGGCACCCGGCTTCTACGGCAACTCCGCGCCCTCGGCCAGCACCGGCGTGCACCTGCAGAACTTCGCGATCTTCGGCGACGTGCAGGAGCGCAACGACAGCGCCCAGGTCAACGGCATCGGCGGCGCCATGAGCAACTCGACCGTCGCCAACCTGTGGATCGACCACATGAAGGTCGGCGCCTGGATGGACGGGCCGATGGACGGACTGACGTTCAGCGGCATGCGCATCCGGGACACCACCGCGGACGGCGTCAACTTCCACGGCGCCGTCACCAACTCGAAGGTGACCAACAGCGACATCCGCAACACCGGCGACGACGGAATCGCCACCTGGGCGGACTCCGGCATCGGCGCCGACGCCAACGACACGATCTCCGACAACACGGTGTCCCTCCAGATCCTCGCCAACGGCATCGCGATCTACGGCGGCCACGACAACACCGTCAGCGGCAACCGGGTGGTGGACTCGGGCATCACCCAGGGCGGCGGCATCCACGTGGGGCAGCGCTTCTCGTCGACGCCGGTCGGCACCACGACCATCTCCGGCAACACCCTGGTCCGGGACGGCAGCCTCGACCCGAACTGGCAGTTCGGCGTGGGCGCGTTGTGGTTCGACGGCAGCCAGGGCGCGATCAACGGCCCGGTCAACGTGACCAACGCGCTGATCCAGCAGAGCCCCTACGAAGCCGTCCAGTGGGTCGAGGGCACCATCAGCGGCGTCAACCTCGACAACGTGACCATCGCCGGAACCGGCACCTTCGCCCTCCAGGAACAGACCGGCGGTGCCGCGAAGTTCACCAACGTCACGGCCACCGGCGTCGGCTACTCCTCGCCGGTGTACAGCTGCTCGGCCGGGAGCTTCACGGTGACCGACGGCGGCGGCAACTCCGGCATCGGCGGCACACCGTACTGCGGAGGGTGGCCGGCCCCCGTCTACCCGCCGTACCCGTCCGAAGGCGTGACGGCCACCCCCGGAGCGCTCAACTTCGGTTCGGTTCCGACCGGTTCGACCAGCAACGCGCAGACCGTGACCGTCTCCAACCCGACCAACACCGCCGCATCCGTCTCATCGATCTCCACCAGCGGCGACTACTCCCAGACCAACACCTGCGGTTCGTCGATCGCGGCGAACGGCTCGTGCACCGTCAGCGTGAAGTTCGCGCCGACGGCGACCGGCAGCCGTAGCGGCGCGCTGACCGTCAACGCGGGCGGGATCACCAACACGGTCAGCCTCTCCGGTACCGGCACCGCGCCGGGCCCGGTGCTGAACACCGACCCGGCGAGTCTGTCCTTCGCCGCCACGGTGGTCGGCTCCTCGGCCACCGCGCAGACGGTGAAGGTGACGAACTCGGGCACCACATCGGCAACCGTCTCGGGCGTCGCGGCGACCGGCGACTTCAGCCAGACCAACAACTGTTCCACCCTCGCGGTCGGCGCGTCCTGCACGGTGACCGTCGGCTTCAAGCCCACCACGGGCGGATCCCGCACCGGCAACCTGACCGTCACCAGCAACGCCAACAACAGCCCGACCGTCGTCACCCTGACCGGCAGCGGCATCGACAGCACGACCGACATCGCCGCAGGGCGGCCCGCGTCGGCGAGTTCCAGCAACAGCCCGTACGTCGCCTCGAACCTCACCGACCCGGACGCCGCCACGTACTGGGAGGGCACCAACGGCACCTTCCCGCAGTGGGCCCAGGTCGACCTCGGCCAGAACTACAGCATCGGCAAGGTCGTCCTGAAGCTCCCGCCGGCGACGGCCTGGTCGGCCCGCACGCAGACGCTGTCGGTACAGGGGTCCACGGACGGCGCGGCCTTCTCCACGATCAAGGCGTCGGCCGGGTACACCTTCGACCCGAACACCAACGGCAACACGGCGACCATCACGTTCGGCGCCGCCACGGCACGATACGTGCGGGTGAACATCACCGCCAACACCGGCTGGAACGCGGCCCAGTTGTCGGACCTCGAGGTGTTCCCCAGCGCCGGCGGCTCCTCACCGGCCACCCTCTCGGCCAGCCCGGCCTCACTGTCGTACCCCACCCAGGCACTCAACACCGCCAGCAGTGCGCAGACCATCACGGTGACCAACACCGGCACCGCCGCCGCGACCGTCTCCGGCATCACCGTGACCGGTGACTTCTCGCAGACCAACACCTGCGGGACGTCGATCGCGGCGAACTCCTCCTGCACGGTCGCCGTCACCTTCACACCCACCGCGTCCGGCACCCGCACCGGCGATCTCAGCATCGCCAGCAACGCGTCGAACGGCACGACCACGGTCGCGCTGACCGGCACCGGCGCCGGCACGGTGAGCAGGAACCTGGCAGCCGGCGCGGCCACCACCGAGTCCAGCCACACCGACGTGTACCCGTCCTCCCAGGTGACCGACGGCAACCAGGGCACCTACTGGGAGAGCGCCAACAACGCCTTCCCCCAGTGGGTCCAGGTCGACCTCGGATCCGCGCAGAGCGCGAGCCGTGTCGTCCTCCAGCTCCCCGCGACCTGGGGAACCCGCCACCAGACGCTGACCCTGTCGGGCAGCACCGACGGCTCCTCCTTCACCACCGTCAAGCCGTCGGCCTCGTACACCTTCGACCCCACCACCGGCAACACGGTCACCATCACGTTCACCGCGACCACCCAGCGGTACCTCCGGGTGAACATCACGGCGAACGACGGCTGGCCGGCCGGCCAGATCTCCGAGTTCCAGGTCTGGAACACCTGACCGATCCGCGGATGCCGCCGGACGCGCGCACGTCCGGCGGCACCCCCCACCGAAGACCTCGACCAGAGGAGCCCAGATGGGTGTCACACGCAGAGTCTTCCTGAGGGCCGCGGTCGCGGCCTCCGCGGTGGGCACGGCCGGGGCCACCGAGGCCGTACTCGCCCGGCCTGCGTCGGCGGCCACCACCGCCAGTCCGCCGGGTGACGTGGTCGGCAAGGTCACCGTCGGCTACCAGGGCTGGTTCGCCTGCGCCGGCGACGGCGCGCCCGTCAACGGCTGGTGGCACTGGAGCCAGGACTGGGGCCGGCCACCCTCCCGCACCAACACCAACATCAAGTGCTGGCCCGACGTACGCGACTTCACGAACACCTACCAGACGTCCTACGAGAGCCTCGGCAACGGCCGGCCCGCCGGCCTCTTCTCCTCCTATGACCAGCAGACCGTCAACACCCACTTCCAGTGGATGCAGCAGTACGGCATCGACACCGCCGCCCTGCAACGCTTCGACCCGACCGGCGGCGAGGGCCCCACCCGCGACGCCATGGCGCAGAAGGTGCGCGGTGCCGCCGAGGCGTACGGGCGGAAGTTCTACCTCATGTACGACGTCTCGAACTGGACGAACATGCAGTCCGCGATCAAGACGGACTGGACGAACAAGATGTCGGCGCACACGGCGAGTCCGGCCTACGCGCGGCAGAACGGCAAGCCCGTCGTCTGCGTCTGGGGCTTCGGGTTCAACGACGACAACCACCCCTTCACCGCCGACGCCTGCCTCGACGTCGTCAACTGGTTCAAGAACCAGGGCTGTTACGTCATCGGCGGCGTCCCCCGTGAATGGCGGACGGGCACCGGCGGCTCACGGCCCGGGTTCCTTGGCGTCTACCACGCCTTCCACATGCTCTCGCCGTGGATGGTCGGCGCCATCGGCAATGTCACCGAGGCCGACAACGCCTACACCACGTACACGGTCGGCGACCAGGCCGACTGCACCGCCAACGGCGTCGACTACCAGCCCTGTGTGCTGCCCGGCGACGTCTCCGCCCGCCAGCGCGCCCACGGCGACTTCATGTGGCGGCAGTTCTACAACACGGTCCGCGCCGGCGTGCAGGGCATCTACATCTCCATGTTCGACGAGTACAACGAGGGCAACCAGATCGCCAAGACCGCCGAGACCCAGGCCTGGGTACCCACCGACTCCGGGTTTCTCGCCCTCGACGAGGACGGCACCGCCTGCTCCGCCGACTACTACCTGCGCCTGACCGGCGACGGCGCCCGCATGCTCAAGGGCCAGATCGCCCTGACCGCCACCCGCCCCACCCCGCCGACCGTCACCACCGACCCCCCGCCCGGCACCACGAACCTCGCCCTGCACCGCCCCACCTCGGAGAGCAGCCACACCCAGGTCTACGCCTCGGGCAACGCGACCGACGGCGACCCCAACACCTACTGGGAGTCCGCCAACAACGCCTTCCCGCAGTGGATCCAGGTCGACCTGGGCGCCGCCACCGGCGTCCGGCGCCTCGTCCTCGGCCTTCCCCCGGCGGCCGCCTGGGCGACCCGCACCCAGACCGTCGCCGTCCAGGGCAGCACGGACGGCTCCGCCTTCGCCCAGCTGCTCGCCCCGACGGGCTGCACCTTCGACCCCGCGACCGGCAACACGGCGACCCTCACCCTCCCCTCGGCCGTCACCACCCGTCACGTACGGCTGGCCTTCACCGCCAACAGCGGCTGGCCGGCCGGGCAGCTTTCGGAGCTCCAGGTCTTCGGCGGCTGACACCGGCCCGGGCCCGCCTTCGGACGGCAACCGGCCGTCGTACAGTGGGCCGCATGAGCCGTTGGCAGGAACTGACCGGAGGGACGTCCGGGACCGACTACGCGGCACGGTTCGCGGCGCTGGCCCGGAGCGGCAGGGACGTGCACGGGGAAGCGCGGTTCTGCGCCGCGCTGGTGCCCGCCGGAGCCCGGGTGCTGGACGCCGGGTGCGGCACCGGCCGGGTCATGATCCGGCTCGCGGAGCTCGGGTACGACTGCGTCGGGGTGGATCTCGACGCGTCGATGCTGGCGGTGGCGCGGCGGCAGGCGCCGCAGCTGCCCTGGCTCCAGGCCGATCTCGCCACGTTCGAACCCGGCCCGCTCGGCATCACGGCCGACTTCGATCTCGTGGTCGCCGCGGGCAACATCTTCCCCCTGCTCGCGGCGGGCACCGAGGCCGCGGTGGTCGAACGCCTGGCCGCGGTGCTGCGGCCGGGCGGTCTGCTGGTCGCCGGGTTCGGCCTCGACGAGGCCCATCTGCCGGTGCCGCCCGGCATCACGCTGCCCGAGTACGACGACTGCTGCGCCGCGGCCGGTCTCACCCTCGTCGACCGCTTCGCCACCTGGGACGCCGACCCCTACGACGACGGTGGGTACGCCGTCAGCGTGCACCGCCGCTGAACTCCCTTTCCTGGCCGCCCCGGTGGGGAGGCCGGCGGCGCCGCTTCCCGTGCACCGCCCGTGGAAACCCTGTGGAAGTCGTGTCAGTGGGTCCGCTTATGCTGCACCAGACGATCACGCGGGACCTGGGGAGGGCGCGGCATGTTCGGCAAGCTGTTCGGCAGAGGCGGGGAGAGACCGGCGGCGGATCCGCATGCGCTTCCCGCTCCGCGCAGGCAGAACGGGGTGTACAAGCTCCAGTCCCTCGGGGACACCCGGGTGATGGCGCTGGTGGTGGCGGCTGAGTCGGGCGACTGGGACGCGGTCAAGATGGCGTCCGCCCACTTCGACCTCGGCCGCGACCACCAGGTGCTGGGCGAGTTGTGCGACGTGGACGGGGTGCAGGACTGGATCGGCCGGGCCGTCGAGGAGGACCCGGAACACCGGGCGACCGCCCTGCTCATATCCGGCTCGCGTCACATCATCTGGGGGTGGGAGGCACGCACCTCCGCGCGTGCCTCGGACGTGTCGCGGGACCAGTGGCGCACCTTCTACGAGCGGCTGCGTACCGCCGAGGAGCACCTGCTCGAAGCCGCCGAGCTGCGACCGGAGTGGATCACGCCGTGGCGCCGTCTGCTCACCTCGGGCCGCGGCATGTCGCTCGGCGGCGCCGTCAACGAGGCCCGGCTGGGCGCCGCCCTGCGCCGTGACCCGCTGGACCTGGCGACCCACCTCGAGTGGGTGTCGTATCTCCAGCCGCGCTGGCACGGCGAGCCGGGCGAGGCCCTGGAGTTCGCCCGCAAGGCCTTCGCGGGCGCGCCCGACGGCCATCGCCTCGGCTGCGCCGTCGCCATGGCCCACATCGAGGACTGGGTGGAGTCGGACGCCAAGAACTGCCTCGACACCCCGGAGATCCAGGTCGAGTTGAGGGACGCGGCCAAGCGCAGCATCCTCCACCCGGACTATCAGCGGCGCCCGGGCTGGCAGGAGGACTTCAACATCTTCGCCATGGCCCTGTCGCTGGCCTGCGAGACCGTCGTGGCCCCGCGCGTCTACCACGAACTGGACGGCGCCTTCACCCGCTGGCCCTGGACGTACATGGCGCAGCCGGAGAAGGCGTACGCCCGTTTCCGGCGCCACGCCTGAGCCGCCCGCGTCCGGACGCCGCACCAACCCGGACGCCGCACCAACCCGGACGCCGCACCAACCCGGACGCCGCACCCGTCCCGGGGCCGCTCCCGTCCCGGGGCCGCACCTGTCCCGGAGGCCGCTCCAACCCTGCCCGACGCACTGCCCCGGACGACGCTCCCGCCCCGCCCGACCCACCGCCCCGGACGCCGCACCAGGCCCGTCCGACGCACCGCCCCCACGCCACCGTTCGATCACCCGACCCCGGACTCTGTGATGACTCTGCCCCACCCGCCCGCGAGCACGGCCGGCGCCGACCGCACCTTCCAGGTGGATCTGCGCGGCCTCGTCGACCTCCTCTCCCACCACCTCTACTCCAGCCCCCGCGTCTACCTGCGTGAGCTCCTGCAGAACGCGGTGGACGCGCTGACCGCGCGGCACAGCCTCGAACCGGGCGCCCCCGCCGACGCGTTCGGCATCCGCCTGTACGCGGACGGCTCGGTGGTACGGGTGGAGGACGACGGCGTCGGTCTCACCGAGGCCGACGTGCACACCTTCCTCGCCACCATCGGCCGCAGCAGCAAGCGCGCCGAACAGATAGCCGACCAACGCGCCGACTTCATCGGCCAGTTCGGCATCGGCCTGCTCTCCTGCTTCCTGGTCGCCGACGAGATCCACGTGGTCAGCCGCTCCGCCCGCACCCCCAACGCCCCCGCCGTGGAGTGGCGGGGCCGCGGCGACGGCAGCTACTCCGTCCGCACCCTCCCCGCCACCGCCCGCCCGCGGCCCGGCACCACCGTCACCCTGACGCCCCGCGCCGACACGGACGAATGGACCCGGCCGAGCCAAGTGCACACGCTCGCACAGCACTTCGGCTCCCTGCTGCGCCATCCGGTGACCTTCGACGACGGCCGGGGCGGCGGCGTACCCGTCAACCCCGAACCCGCGCCCTGGGCGCGCACGTACCCCACGCCCGGCGCCCGCTCCCGGGCACTGGCCGCATACGGCGAGGAGGTCTTCGGCTTCGCGCCGCTGGACACCATCGACCTCGACCTGCCGGCCGTGGGCCTGAAGGGCATCGCGTGCATCCTTCCCGAGGCGGTGCCCGCCGGGCGCCGGCACGGCCACCGCGTGCACGTCAAGGGCATGCTGCTGTCCGAGCAGGCCGAGGAGATCCTGCCCGAGTGGGCGTTCTTCGTCCGCTGCGTCCTCGACGCCGAGAGCCTGCGCCCGACGGCGTCCCGCGAGTCCCTGTACGAGGACGACACCCTCGCCGCGGTCCGTGACGCCCTCGCCGACCGGCTGCGCGCCTGGATCGCCCGGACCGCGGCCAGCGACCCGGACCTGCTCGGCCGTTTCCTCCAGGCCCACCATCTGGCCGTGAAGTCCCTCGCCGTGCACGACGACGAGATCCTGCGGATGCTGCTGCCCTGGCTGCCGTTCGAGACCACCGACGGACACGCCACCCTCGACGAGTTCGCCCGCACCCACCGCACCGTGCTCGTCACCTCCAGCGTGGAGGAGTTCCGGCAGGTCGCCGCGATCGCCGCGGCCGCCGGCCTCGGAGTCGTCAACGGCGGCTACACCTACGACCGTGAACTGGTCCACCGGCTGCCGGAGATCAGGCCGGAGGTCAGCGTCGCCGACCTCGACCCGGCCACCCTCACCGCCCACCTCGACCCCGTCGACCGGGAGACGGAACTCGCCGCCTCCGCCTACCTCGCCCTGGCCCGCGACGCCCTCGCCGTCTTCGACTGCGACGTCGCGCTGCGCACCTTCCAGCCCGCCTCCGCGCCCGCCCTGCTCCTCGACAGCCGCGAGGCCCGGCACGAGCGCACCCGCTCCCAACTCGCCCGCGAGCAACAGGGCGGCGTCTGGGGCGACATCCTCGGCCACCTGCGCCAGGAGGCCCCACGGGCCCAGCTGATCCTCAACCAGCTCAACCCGCTGGTCCGCACCGCGGTGACCATCGACGAGCCCGAACTGGCCCGCACCAGCGCCGAAGCCCTCTACGGACAGGCCGCGCTGCTGTCCCGGCGCCCGCTCAGGCCCGCCGAGTCGAGCCTCATCAACCGTTCCTTCCTCGACCTCCTCGCCCACGCCCTCCGCAAGGACAGCTGACGATGCCCACCGCACCCCATCCCCAGAACACGGACGAGCTGTACCAGGCGCTCCAGGAGAACGACCGGCGTCCCTACGGCCGCGCCCGCACCGTCACCGCCGAGGAACTCGTCGACGTCGCCGAGCAGTTCGCGGAGCCCCGCCCGCTCGTGCACGCCCTGCTGGAACTCCAGGAGGCGTACACCTACGGCTCCGAACCCAGGAAGTCGCCGGTCGTCTTCGCCCGTCTGCTCACCCTCTTCGACGAGCAGCCCGACGTGTTCGACGAGCGGCTGCGCCACACCCTGTTCTGGCGGTTCAAGTGGGTGGCCAACGCCCTGGTCGCGCTGCCGGAGATGCCCCTGCCGAGTCTGCGCCAGTGGCTCACCGAGATGCGCGACCGGTACGAGAAGGCCGGTCTCGAACTCCAGCCGTACTACGGCCAGGCCTACCGGCTGGCCGCACACGTCGGCGAGGGCGCCGACCTGGCCTTCGAACTGTGGGCGGGACGGGCCCGCACCCGGCTCAGCGACTGCGAGGCCTGCGAGATCTGCGACCGCGCCCTGTACCACCTCGCCGCGGGCGACGACGAGCGGGCACTGCGCGTCTGGGAGCCCGTGCTGGCCGGCAAGGAATCCTGCCAGGAGGAGCCCGTCCGCTCCATCTCCTACGCGCTGCTTCCGCTGCTGCGCACCGGCCGTACCGACCGGGCCCGCGAACTGCACCTCACCGGCTACCGTGCCTGCCGCCGCAACCCCTCGATGTCCGGCGAGGTCGGCCGGCACCTGGAGTTCTGCGCGCTCACCGGCAACGAGGCCCGCGGCCTGGAACTCCTCGCGGAGAACCGGAACCTGTTCGACGACGTCGACTCGCCGCAGGACCTGCTCGCCTTCCTCACCGGCGTGGAGGTCCTCCTCCAGCGCGTCGAACTCCTCGGCCACGGCGAACTGCCCGCCGCCGGACCCGCTGGCCGCACCTGGACGGTGGCCGGCCTGCGCGCCGAGGTACGCGGCCGGGCCGACGACCTCGCCGCCCGCTTCGACGCCCGCAACGGCACCACCGCCCACACCGACCGGCGGCGCGCCCGCCTCGACCGCGCCCCCCTCCTGGACACGCTGCAACTGACCCTGCGCGCCCGCGACCTCGACGACGTCGCCCCGGCCACGTCGTCCGCCGCACCCGCCCGCACGGCCACCGCCGTCCCCGAGCAGCTGAACGAACTCATCCTTCGAGCACGGGAGTTGGACGAGAAGGGGCATCCGGACGCGACGGTCTGCTGGGCGCGGCTGCGGGCGCTCGTCGCCGCCCCCGGCTACGTGCACCCCGACGACCCCGCCGTGGGCCCGCTCGAACGGCTGCGCGCGGACCTGCTCGACGACGAGGCGAGCCGGGCGGGCCTGCGGGACAGGTTCGACGAGGCCGCCGCCCTGCACGAGGCGGCCGCGAGCCGGTACGACGCGGCCGGAGCGCCGGGACACGCGGTGCTCGCCCGCGCCTGCGCCCTGCTCCCCGCGGCCGAGATCCCCGCGGAGCACGCCGACGGAGCCGAGGCGAAGGCCGCCGCGCTGACCGCCGCCCACGCGGCCCTCGTCCGGCTCCACGAGGAGACGTCCGGCCTCGCCCCCTACCTGGAGGCCCGGCTGCTGCGGCTGCGGGCGACCGCGCTCGGCCTGCGCCTCCAGACGTCGAGGAACGAGGAGCACGCCGCGCCGGTGTTCGCGGAGGTGGACCTGCTGCTCGACTTCGCCACCCGGCACGACATCGCCGGGCAGGTCTCCGGCGCCCTGCTGCTGCGGGCCAGCGCGCACGCCGTCTCCGGTGACCTGCCCGCCGCGGTCAGCGAGATCGACGCCCTCCTCGACCGTTTGAAGGCACACGGCCCCGCCTGGCACCTGCCCCGGACCCTCGGCCTGCGCGGCCGGATCCAGCTCGGTCTCAGGGACGCCCAGGCCGCGTACACGGACCTGGCCGAGAGCCTGCGGCTGGCCGCCGAGTGGCCGTCCGACACCGTCGACACCGCCCGGCTGCACGGCGACCTCGCCGAGGCCGCCCTGCACCTGGGCCGCCCGGACGAGGCACTGCGGCATCTGACGCGCTCCGCGGAGCTGGAACTGCGGCGCGGCAGCCGTTCGGACGCCTACTGCGCCTACAGCAACGCGGCCCGGCTCAGCCTCGACCTGGACCGTGTCGAGGACTGCATCGCGCTGCTCGACTCCGTGTTGGCCGAGCCGGACGTCGTCGCCGGGGAGGTGGACGGCCGGCTCGTCGCCGAGTTGCGCCTGACCCGGGCCCGCGCGCTGCACGCCGGAGCGGACCTCAAGGCCGCCACCGCGGAGTTCGCCGCCCTCGCGGCCGAGTCGGCGGGCTGGGACGACGACCCCGGGAGCCATGCCGGGATCGCCGCCGAGACGGCCGTACTCCTCGGCGAGGGCGGCGCGTTCGGGCCGGCCCGGGAGGCCGCGGACCAGGCTCTCGCCGCCCACGCCCGGGCTCCGCGCTACGAGAAGCTCAGTAATTGCCTGCGTGAACTCGCCCGTCTCCAGGCCCAGCAACAGGGTGCCGACGGCCTGGCCGACGCCCTCGCCTACCTGGCCGACGCGGAGCGGGTCGCCGACGAGGCGCGCGCCGCCGGGTACGAGGCCCACGGCCGCTCCCTGGACAGCGCCCTCGCCTACGAACACGGCCGGGTCAACGCCTACGCCGCCGAGTACGAATCCGCCCTGGCCGCCCTCGACAAGGCCCTCGCCCTGCTCGGCGAACCGGAGGCCGGCGACGACCGAGCCGGTGAATGGGCCGAGTGCGTGCGTCTCGCGGCCGTGGTGGAGGGCAACTACCTGGAGCGTGCCGACGCCGCCCTCGTCCGGCTCGACGGCGCGGTCTCCCGGCTCACCGCACTGGGCCACACCGAGGAGGCCGCGGCGCTGACCTCCCTGGCGGCGCGCCTGCGCGACGAGGAGTGACCCGGCGGCCGCGGTGCCGGGGCGGCCGGCCCGTCCCGGCACCGCGGCCGGCCGGTCCCGCGGTCGTGTCCGGCCGTCGGTGAACTTCGCACTCAGAAAGTCCGGTTGGCCTCGTTGACATGCCACCGGCGCACGCGTTTCACTCGACTCTCGTGCATGGCAACGTTGTCAGGCCGTGGGAGCGACCGGAACCGTTGCCTGTCGCCGGCTTTCCGGTGTTATTCGGCGCGCCGACACCTGATGTGCGAAGCACGAACTGCTGCGGAGGCAACCGATGGTGAGACCCCCACGTTCAGCCGCACCGACCGCCCCGGCCAGATTCCGGCGACGCCTCGCCGTGATCTGCGTCCTGGGCATGGCACTCCTGCCGCTTCCGGCCATCGGAAGTGCCCAGGCGGCGAGCACCGCGACGCCGCCCCTGGTGAAGGACCCCGCGTCCCTCGTCAACCCCCTCATCGGCACCTCCGGTGCGGTGGACACCTTCCCCGGGCCCGACATGCCGGCCGGCATGGTGCAGTGGGGCCCCGACACGACGCCCGACCGGCCCGACGGCGGTGGCTACGAGTACGACGACAAGAAGATCTCCGGCTTCAGCCTCACCCACGTGTCGGGACCCGGCTGTCCCGTCGCGGGGGACCTGCCCGTCCTGCCGGTGACCGGCGCGCTCTCGGGCAACCTCGGCACCACGTCCGTCGGTTTCAGCCACGACGACGAGCGGGCCGGCATCGGGTCCTACAAGGTCACCGACGCGAACGGGGTCAGCACCGAACTGACCGACACCACCCGTGCCGGACTGGGCTCCTTCACCTTCCCCGCGGGACAGCAGGCCAACCTGCTGTTCAAGCTCAGCGGGGGCGCCACCCAGGTGGACGGCACCCGGGTCCAGGTGGTGAACGGCAAGGAGATCAGCGGCGCCGTCGACAGCGGGCACTTCTGCGGCGCCGGCAACAGGTACACGCTGCACTTCGACATCAAGTTCGACCGGGCGTTCACGGCGAGCGGCACCTGGGTCGGCGGCACCATCACCCCCGACGCGACGTCGCTGAAGGCGGGCAAGGTCCGGGGGACCCCGCAGCCCTCCCGGTCGGCGCCGCTGAAGGAGAAGCACTTCACCGTCCCGGCGAAGCCGGCCCCGACGGTCCACGGCAGTGCCGCCGCCAAGGTCTCCGGCACACCCCGGTCGTCCGCCACGGCCCAGGCCGCCCAGCCACCCACGACCGGCGCGAACGGCATGTACCTGACCTTCGACACCGCCACGAACCGCACCGTGAAGGCGAAGGTCGGCATCTCGTACACGAGTGACGCCAACGCGGCCGCCAACCTCGGCAGCGAGATCGGCAACTGGAACACCGCCGCCGTCGAGCAGGCCAACCACGACGCGTGGAACGCCGTACTGAAGAAGATCCAGGTGGGCGGCGGCTCCGCCGACCAGCAGACGCAGTTCTACACCGCGCTCTACCACGCCCTGCTGCACCCGAACGTCTTCTCCGACGCCAACGGCCAGTACATGGGCATGGACAACCAGGTCCACAAGCTGGCCAAGGGACAGAAGGCCCAGTACGCCAACTACTCCGGCTGGGACACCTACCGCTCCCAGACCCAGCTGATGGCCCTGGTCGAGCCGAAGGTCGCCAGTGACGTCGTCACGTCGATGCTCAACGGCTACGACCAGACGGGCCTGCTGCCCAAGTGGGCCTCGAACAACGGCGAGAGCTACGTGATGGTCGGCGACCCGGCCGCCGGCATCATCGCCGACGCGTACGCCTTCGGGGCGACGGACTTCGACACCGCCAAGGCCCTCGCCGCCCTCCAGCACGAGGCCACGGTCCCGAACAACGACCGTCCCGGCGAGTCGGTACGGGACGCCAAGGGCTACCTCCCGCTGGACGAGAACGACTACAACTGCTGCAACTTCTACGGCCCGGTCTCCACCCAACTGGAGTACGACAGCGCCGACTACGCCCTCGCCGCGTTCGCGAAGTCGCTCGGAAGGACGGACGTCTACACGAAGTTCGCCACCCGCGCCCAGGACTGGATGAACGTCTTCAACCCGCAGACCGGCTACATGCAGGGGAAGAACAAGGACGGCCAGTTCGCGGGCGGCTTCACCCCCGGCACCTCCAACGGCTTCGTGGAGGGCACCTCCGCCCAGTACACCCCCATGGTCCCCTTCAACCTGCAACAGCTCATCCAGGCCCGCGGCGGTACCAAGGCGTACTCGGCCTACCTGGACAGCCTCCTCGACGACATCACCAGCCCCGGCGGCACCGACGCCGACCTGAGCAACGAGCCCAGCGTCGAGATCCCCTGGGAGTACGACTACACGGGCCAGCCGTGGAAGACGCAGGCGGCCGTCCGCGCGGCCCAGCAGGGCCTGTACTTCAACGCCCCGGTCGGCTCGTTCGGCAACGACGACCTCGGCGCCATGAGCTCCTGGTACGTCTGGTCCGAGCTCGGCATGTACCCGGAGACCCCGGGCACGGACACCCTGGTGCTCGGCAGCCCGGCGTTCCCGGTCGCCCAGGTGACCCTCGGGAACGGCAGGACGGTACGGATCAACGCACCGCAGGCCGCGCCCGACGCGCCGTACGTGCAGTCCCTGAACGTCAACGGCAAGGCCTGGAACGCCTCCTGGCTGACCTACCAGCAGTTCAAGGGCGCGGGCACGCTCGACTACACGCTCGGCACCCGGCCGAACACCTCCTGGGCGTCCGGCCCGGCGGCGGTGCCGCCCTCGGACACCACGGGCGGCGGCCGGGTGCTGGCAGCCACCGGTCCCAGCAACGGCCTGGTCCTCCAGCCGGGCAAGGGCGAGGACGCCACCCTCGATCTGACCAACCTCGGCAGCAAGGCCGTCACGGTCGACTGGACGGCGACGGTGCCCTCCGGCGTCACGCTGGACACGGCGTCCGGCTCGCTGACGGTGCCCGCCTCGGGCAGCGCCGAAGCCGAGGTCCACGTGACGGCCGGCGCGAGCGAGGGGACGTACCCGGTCACCTTCGCCCTGACCGACCACAGCACGGGTACGGCACTGTCCGGGGCGACCCTCCGGGTGGCTGTCGCCAAGCCCGGCGCGCTGTGGCCGTACGCCACCAACGAGGGCATCTACCCCGACGGCACCACCTATTCGGGCGGCTTCGACGGCGGCGGCTGGGCCTACTCGCAGAACGCGCTGTCGGCGGCCGGCGTCACGAGCGGCGCCACCCTCACCGTCGACGGCATCTCCTACACCTGGCCGACGGTGACGTCCGGTCAGCTCGACAACCTGGAGATGGCCGGTCAGACGATTCCCATGCCGGCCGGCACCTCGGGGTCGTCGCTGGGCCTGCTGGGTGCCGCGGTCAACGCCCCGACCGACGGCAGCGGGGTGTCCGGCACGCTGACCGTCACCTACACCGACGGCACCACCTCCCAGGCGACGGTCGGCTTCTCGGACTGGACGCTCAACGGCGGCCCCAGCAAGCCGCTGCCGAGTGACACGACGGCCGTCACCACCACCTACCGGAACACCGGGAGCGGGGGCCGGGACGGCGTGAAGACCTACGTCTTCGCGACGAAGGTGGCGCTGGATCCGTCCAAGCAGGTGGCGTCGGTGACGCTGCCGGTGACCGGCTCAACGGGCACCGACCACCTGTTCGCCTACGGCTTCGCGCAGTAACAGACCGACAGGGAGGGCCGGTTCCCGGGCTCACGCACGGGAACCGGCCCTGCTGCATGCCGGCGCGGTGGCTCAGGTCAGGCTGAAGTCGTCGGCGTGGACGGCGGACTGGCCGTACCAGCCGTGGACGAAGACGGTGACCGTTCCGCTGCTGCCGGTGGTGAAACCGACCGAGAGCTGGTTCCAGCTCGTGCTGTTCGACCAGGTGCTCGCACTGGCGCCGCCGGAGACTCCGATGTACGCGTACGGGCCCTGCACCCAACCGGAGAGCGTGTACGTGTGGTTGGGGGAGAGGGTGACCGTCTGGTCGCACTCTCCCGTGCCGCTGGAGCTCGGCGTGACCTGCAGAGCGTGGCCGCCGCTGTGGACCGGCGTGGAGACCACCGCGCTGCCGGTCGCGCAGGTCCAGGGGCTCAGCGTGCCGGTCTCGAAGCCCGCGTTGGTCAACGAGCCCCCTCCTCCTCCGCTGCCGGAGGAGGTGACCGTGAGGGTGTAGGTCGCGCTGTGGCTGCCGCTCGCGGCCGTGCCGGTGACGGTGATCGGGTAGGAGCCCGCGGCGACGGACGAGCCGACCGCCGCCGTCAGCGTCGCACTGCTCCCGGAGGTCACGGACGCGGGACTGAAGGAGACGCTGACGCCCGAGGGCGCGCCGGAGGCGGAGAGGCCGACGGACTCGGCGCTGCCGGAGGTGACGGCCGTGGCGACGGTCGCGGTCGCCGAACCGCCCTGGGCGACGGAGGCGGAACCCGGTGTCAGGGACAGGGAGAAGTCGGTGGTGGTGCCGCCGCCCGAACTGCCCTCGTAGGGCACGAACGTGTCGGTGAACGCGAGGCTGTTCTGGCTGATCTCACTGCACGTGGACAGCGAGTTGGCGCTGCCGCTGCACGGCTGGTCCCGGTTGGCCGACCAGAACGACAGCCGCCCGACACCGTTCTGCGCGGCGAAGCTCTCCACCGTCTGCGCGTCCGCGAGCGTGAAGGTGGACCCGTCGTCGTTCTTCCCGATCATCGGGGTGATGCCGAGGTTGGCGTAGGTGTAACCGGAGTCGACGGACTGCATCTGCGCGAGCGTGGCCCGGGCCGCGGAGAGGGCGGCCTGCCCCATCTCGGTGCCGGTGCCGGCGTAGTAGTCCATGGCCATGACGTTGACCACGTCGATCTTGATGCCCGCGTTCTTGGCGGCCTTGAGGATGTTGACGCCGTCGCCGGTCAGGCCGCTGGTCAGCACCGGCAGGGTCATGGAGAACCGCAGGTTCGGGTTGGACGCCTTGAGGTCCTTCATCGCCTGCATCTGACGGGCCGCGGCCGCGGTGTCCGCGACGGCGGCGCCCTCGACGTCGAAGTCCAGCTGGGTCACGCCGTAGTCGTCGATGACGGCCTGGTACCCGGCGTCGATGCTGCTCTGGGTGGCGCAGGTCCAGGCGAGCGGTTCGCCGCTCGCTCCGCCGGAGGAGATGATGACCGACGCGCCCTCGGACCTCGCCCGGGCGATCTCCGGGTCGGTGTAGGAGTCGTTGCCGATGGGGAGCGTGTCGCCCCAGATCTGGGTGCAGCCCACGCCGAGCACGAAGGCCGCCGTGTAGGCCTTGAGTCCGTGCCCGGTGACGGCGGTGTCGAGCAGTCCTTCCTGACTGTTCGACATGTCGACGTAGGGAGCCACGGAGTAGACGCTGCCCGCGGCCGCGTCGCCGGCGGGGGCCAGCGCGACGGCCACGCCGGTGGCGGTGAGCGCGAGGGCACACGCGGAGGCCGCAAATCTCGCCAGGTGCATGACATTGGCCCTTTCGGGATGCCCATCCGGGCGGAGTGGTGGGGGGTGGGCCGGGAGTGATTTGGTACATACCAAAGCGCTGCCGGCCCTCTCCGTCAAGAGGACTAGACCAAGTTGCCAAGGGTGGCGGTGGACGAGCGGCCGCGCGAGGTCAGGCGGAGGGCTCCGTCGCGGCGGGCTCGCGGCGGCGGACCATGACCAGGGCCGCCCATGCCATCGCCACCAATGGGATGACACCCGAGATGATCACCTGTCCCCGGCTGGAGACCAGGTCGTTCGGGGTGCCCAGCAGATAGCCGAGGCCGATGCAGCTGCGGGACAGCGCCTGGAAGCAGGCCCAGGCGCTGCCGTGCACCTCGGCGGGCACCCGGGAGTGGACCGCGTTGCGCAGGCCGACGTTGCAGGCGCCGTTGCCGAAGCCCGCCAGCAGGAACAGCGGGAAGATCACCGCGGCGACCGGGACGAGGCCGGCCACCAGCAGACCCACGGCCATGCCCATGATGCCGCCGACGATCAGCAGCGTGTGCCGGTCCGACCAGTCCTGACGGCCCGCCAACAGCGCGCCCGGGACGGAGCCCAGGGCCCAGGTGGCCAGGAAGAGACCGAACACGGTGTCGTTGCCGTTCACGACGTCCCGCAGGTAGAAGACGCCCGCGACGTTCTCGATGCTGGTGGCCAGCATCGCCGCCGCCAGCGCCGGCATCAGCGTGCCCACGACCGGTGCGTCGCGCAGTGCCCGGTAGCCGTCCGCCAGCCTAGTGGCGGGGCGGCGGCCGAGTGCGACGTCCACCGTGCTCGGCACCGCCAGCACGGTGCAGCCGGCGAGCACGAGGAAGGACACGGCGTCCGCCGCGAGCAGGACCGGCGTGCCCCACAGGGAGTTCAGGAAGCCGGCCAGCGGCGGCCCGATCAGCCCCGCGACGGACAGGCCCGCCGTCAGCAGGCTGTTCGCGCGGCCCGTGTACCGCTCACCGGCCACGGCGGGCAGCATCTTGAACCCGGCCGCCACCGAGGCCACCCCGGCCAGGCACGACAGCGCGATCAGCGCCACCCGCACGTGGAAGCCGCCGACCGCGGTGGCCGCGCCCAGCGACAGCGCCTGGATCAGCAGCGCCCACAGGCACACCGCGCGCGCACTGAACCGGTCCACGACGGACCCGATCAACGGTGCCGCGAGCACGGTGGGGATGAGCTCGGCGAGCATCACCTCGGTCACCCCGAAACGGATGTCCCGGTCCGCCGCGTGCAGCACCAGCCCCAGCGAGGCGAGCGTGTCACCCAGGCGGGAGAACAGCGTCCCCGCGATGAGCACCTGTGCGGCGACCGGCATCGCGGCACCCGGGCGCGCGGCGAATGGTGCTCTCCGCGTCTTTTCCGTGTCCAATCGAGTCCAATCCATCCGCCTGCCGGGCCTATTCAGCCTGCTCACGCATCAGATTAGGCCTGCGCTCCCCGTGGTGGAGCGTTCACCGGCCACCGGGCGAACCGCTTCCCGGCCATTGCGTGCCCCGCCGTAACCCGCGGCGGGATCCCAATTTCTCAGCCACGAAGAGCGCTTCACGGAAGGTCCACACATGTTCCACACCAACTCCCGCACTACCGGGCCGGGAAGTCCGAGTACGCGCGCAGGCCGGGATGATGTGTATCCGGGGCGATCCGGGCGTCCTTTCCCGACGGTCCGGCCGAGGGGCGGCCGGCGGGTTACCGGATGTCCCAATGGGAGCTGTAAAGCGTGTTTTTCGGCCAATCGCTGGAGTTGCGGCGGTCTTGGCCGGTGCGCCGCGCCGCGCTCACCGGGCGAAGCCGAAAGCGCCTTCCGTGTTCCGGGAGTTGCCGATGCCGGCCGGATGAATGTCCGGAAAATGCCGGGCCAACGAGTCGCGCATTCCCCGGGTGCCGGAAAAAGGGAACGAACCGGAATCGGGCGGGGGCGGGGGCAGGGGCGAGGGTGGGGGCGGGCCCGGTCGAAAATCGGGTGCCATGGCACGCACCGGCTGCCTACACTCGCTCCGTTATCACGCACCGTAGCCGCGAAACGTGCTCCCGGTGCTTTGTCGTGACGAGTTCGGACGAATGAGGGGAGAAGGTCATGCGTGAGCGCACGGCTGCCGTCTCTCCGCGTTCCCGCTACGACGTGATCCTCGTGTCCTCGTCACTCCGGTGCCCGCCGCGCGGCCGGTACCGGACTCCGTGACGCACGACTGATCTCCGCAACCACCGGCATATGCCAGCACTTTGACGTGCCGTCAGTCCTGGCCCGGTGCGGTGTGCCGCACGGGGAATTGCGCTGCCCTTCCGCAAGTCATTCCGGGAACCCCATTCGAAAGGCATCGGGCCATGCGCACCGAACTCCGCCCGAACTCCGTCAACCCCCTTGCCGTCGTTCGCAACCTGGGCATCCTCGCCCACGTCGACGCCGGAAAGACCACCGTCACCGAGCGCATCCTCTTCGCGACCGGCACCATCCACAAACGCGGCGAGGTCCACGACGGCACCACCGTCACCGATTTCGACCCTCAGGAACGCGACCGAGGCATCACCATCTTCGCCGCGGCCGTCAGCTGCGCCTGGGACGGCCACCGCGTCAACCTCATCGACACCCCCGGCCACGTCGACTTCGCCGACGAGGTCGAGCGTTCGCTGCGCGTCCTCGACGGGGCGATCGCCGTGTTCGACGCGGTAGCCGGTGTCGAGCCGCAGAGCGAGTCGGTCTGGCGGCAGGCCGACCGGCACGGCGTGCCCAGGATCGCCTTCGTCAACAAACTGGACCGCGCGGGCGCCGACCTCGACAGAGCCGTCGCGTCGATCCGGGACCGGCTGCACCCGGTGCCGCTCGTCGTCCAGCTGCCGATCGGCACGGAGGAGGGTTTCACCGGCGTCGTCGACCTGGTGCGGATGCGCGCGCTGGTCTGGCCGGACGGCGGCACCGCACCGGTGGAGGGGCCGGTGCCCGGTGCACTCGGCGAGGAGGCGCGCCGACGGCGACGGCTGCTGGAGGAGACGGTGGCCGGTCTGCACCCGGCCGCGCTGGAGGAGTTCTGCGCGCCGGGCGGCCGGCTGTCCACCGGCACCCTCGTCACCGCCCTGCGCGACCTCACCCGCGGCGGTGACGCCGTGGTCGTCCTGTGCGGGTCCGCCTACCGCAACCGGGGCATCGAACCGCTGCTGGACGCGGCCGTGGCGTACCTGCCCTCGCCGCTCGACGTGCCCGCCGTGCGCGGCACCCACCAGGGTGACGAACAGCGGCGGACCGCCGACCCCGGCGGGCCGTTCGCGGCGCTCGCGTTCAAGGTGACCGCGACCGCCACCGGACGCCTCACCCATGTCCGCGTCTACTCCGGCACGATCGAGAAGGGAGACACCGTGTGGGACCCGGCAACGCGCCGCACCGAACGCGTCGCACGCATCCTGCGCATCATGGCCGACCGGCACGAGCCCCTGGACCGGGCGGTGGCCGGTGACATCGTCGCCGTCGTCGGGCTGAAGTCGGCCCGTCCCGGCGCCACGTTGTGCGCCCGGGACGCCCCGCTGCTGCTGGAGCCTCCGCGGGTCGCGGACCCGGTGGTGTCCGTCGCCGTCGAGGCCCGCCGGCGTACCGACACCGAACGGCTGGCGCAGGCGCTGGCCCGGCTCGCCGAGGAGGATCCCTCGCTGGTGGTGCGCACCGACGCCGAGACCGGGCAGACCGTGCTGTCCGGGATGGGCGAACTGCACCTGGAGGTGGCGGTGGAGAAGATCCGGCGCGACGGCGGTCCCGAGGTGACGGTGGGCCGGCCGCGGGTCGCCCTCCGGGAGACCGTCGGCCGCGGGGTCACCGGCCATGTCCACCGGCACGTCCACCAGACCGGCGGCGCGGGGCAGTTCGCGCATGTCGTGCTGGACGTCGAACCGCTGGGGGAGGGCGCGGGTTTCGAGTTCCGGTCGGCGGTCGTCGGCGGCCGGGTGCCGCAGGAGTACGTCCGCGCGGTCGAGGCCGGCTGCCGGGACGCGCTCGCCGAGGGGCCCCTCGGCGGTCATCCGGTGACCGGGCTGCGGGTCACCCTGACCGACGGTTCCACGCATGTGAAGGACTCCTCCGACACGGCGTTCCGGGCGGCGGGGCGGTCCGGTCTCCGGGAGGCGCTGCGGGCCTGCGCGATGGTCCTGCTGGAGCCGGTCGCCGAGGTCACGGTCACCGTGCCCGAGGAGGCCGTCGGTGGCGTGCTCGGTGATCTGGCGGCCCGCCGCGGCCGGGTCACCGGGTCCGGGACCCGGGGCGGCGCGGCGGTCCTGACCGCCACCGTGCCGCTGGCCGAACTCTTCGGCTACGCGACCCGCCTGCGGGGCCGTACCCAGGGCCGCGGCACCTTCACCACCCACCCGACCGGCTACGCCCCGACCCCGCCCCGGTAACACCACCGGCCCCGGCCCCGGCCCAGTGACCGACGGGCAGCCGGGGCCCCGGCCCGGTGGCCGAGGGGCAGCCGGGCGCCGGCTCGGTGTCACCGGGCGGCCAGGGCAGGCGGCCGCGGCGGACGTCCGGAGGCCCAGGGTGAAGGCCGGGGGAAACCTCCTCGGCCTTCACCGTCCTACGGTTGGGGGCCGGGAGGAAACCTCCCTCGGCCTTCACCGTCCTACGGTTGGCGGCCGGGGGGAAACCTCGCGGCCCGCACCGTCGTACGGTCACGTGCTGTCGAGACACAACCGTTGTGGAACGGGGCCGGGCCCGCCGCCGCCCGGATCGGGCCGCTTCGGCCCAGGTCACACCCTCGGGCGCGGCCGGCCCCCGCTCCGGAACCGGCCGCTCCCTCGCCCGCCTGCGCCAATACCCGTGCCGGAAACCTTGACGCGCCCCTGATCGGAGTATTAACTCACGTCCTAAATTAAGCCATGAGGGGCTTCGAAGCCGAACGTCGGTCCCGGTCTCCGCACACGCGGGCGCCGGCCTTCGTGAAGCCCTCTCGGGGTTCTCGACTCCCGGAAAGGCACAGCAGGAGCCATGCGCAGCATCCGAGCCGCGGCCGTAGGCGCCGTCACCATGTCTCTCGCCCTCGCGGCCACGGCCTGCGGTGGCGGTTCGTCCGCCGGGGGCGGGTCCAACGACTCCCCGAAGACGCTCACTTACTGGGCCTCCAACCAGGGCGCCAGCATCGAGGTCGACAAGAAGGTGCTCCAGCCGGAGCTCGACAAGTTCCAGAAGCAGACCGGCATCAAGGTCAAGCTGGAGGTCGTGCCCTGGTCGGACCTGCTCAACCGGATCCTGACCGCGACCACTTCGGGCCAGGGCCCCGACGTGCTGAACATCGGCAACACCTGGAGCGCCTCGCTCCAGGCCACCGGCGCGCTGCTGCCCTGGGACGCCAAGAACTTCGGCAAGATCGGCGGCAAGGACCGCTTCGTCGACTCCGCGCTGGGCTCCACCGGTGCCGAGGGCAAGGACCCGGCGGCCGTACCGCTCTACTCGATGGCGTACGCCCTCTACTACAACAAGAAGATCTTCGCCGACGCCGGTATCGCCAAGCCCCCGGCCACCTGGGACGAGTTGATCGCCGACGGCAAGAAGATATCCGCCAAGGGCAAGTCGGTGCTCGGCGCCGAGGGCGGCAACGTCTCGGAGAACATCCACCACGTCTTCGTCTTCGCCAAGCAGCACGGCGCCGACTTCTTCACCTCCGACGGCAAGCCGGACTTCACCAACGACAAGATCGTGGCCGCGGTGCAGCAGTACGTCGACCTGATGGCCAAGGACAAGGTCATTCCGACCGGCGACGCCGAGTACGCGCAGAACCAGTCGGTGAGTGACTTCGCCAAGGGCAAGCAGGCCATGCTGCTGTGGCAGTCGGCGTCCGCCAACCTCAAGTCGCAGGGCATGAGCGACAGCGACTACGGCATCGCCCCGGTGCCCGTGCAGTCCGGCACCCCCGGCACCGGCACCCAGGTCAACTCGATGGTCGCCGGCATCAACCTGGCCGTCTTCAAGAATACCAAGAACCTCGACGGCGCCGCCAAGTTCGTGAAGTTCATGACCAGCGACGACGAGCAGAAGATCCTCAACACCGCCTACAGCTCCATCCCGCCGGTCAAGACCGCCCAGGAGGACCCGGCCTTCAACACCCCCGCCAACTCGGTCCTGAAGAACACCCTCGCCACCAGCGCCGCGGCCCTGCCCCAGGTGGCCTCGGAGTCCCAGTTCGAGACGACCGTCGGTACGGCCGTGAAGAACCTGTTCGCCGACGCGGCCGCCGGCCGCGCCATCACCACCGACTCCGTCAAGGCCGAACTGGAGAAGGCCCAGCAGCAGATGCCGGCGGCCTGAACGAGATGACGACCACCACCACCGCCGTGCGGGAACCGGCGCAGGTGAACTCCCCCGGGGCGGCGGGCGGCTCGGGCCGCCGCCCCGGGCGGATCCGCCGCATCGGACTGCCCTACCTGCTGCTCCTGCCCGCCCTGTTGCTCGAACTCCTCGTCCATCTCGTGCCGATGGTCATCGGCGTCGTGATGAGCTTCAAGGAGCTCACCCAGTTCTACATCCGCGACTGGGGCACGGCCCCCTGGTCCGGGTTCGACAACTACCGGATGTCGGTCGACTTCAACGCGCCGGTCGGCAACGCCCTGCTGCACTCCTTCTTCGTCACCGTCGGCTTCACCCTGCTCTCCGTCGGCCTGTGCTGGCTGATCGGCACGGCGGCGGCGGTGTTCATGCAGGACACCTTCCGGGGCCGGGGCCTGCTGCGCGCCCTGTTCCTCATCCCGTACGCGCTGCCCGTGTACGCGGCCGTCATCACCTGGGTGTTCATGTTCCAGCACGACAACGGCCTGGTGAACCACGTCCTGCACGACCAGCTGCACCTCACCGACAAGCCGTCCTTCTGGCTGATCGGCGACAACAGCTTCTGGGCACTGCTCATCGTGTCGGTGTGGAAGGGCTGGCCGTTCGCCTTCCTGATCGTGATGGCCGGCCTCCAGAACATCCCGCGGGAGCTGTACGAGGCGGCTGCCCTGGACGGCGCCGGCCTGTGGCAGCAGATCCGCCGGATCACCCTGCCGTCGCTGCGCCCGGTCAACCAGGTGCTGGTCCTGGTGCTGTTCCTGTGGACGTTCAACGACTTCAACACGCCGTACGTGCTGTTCGGCAAGTCCGCCCCGGAGGCCGCCGACCTCATCTCGGTCCACATCTACCAGGCCTCCTTCGTCACCTGGAACTTCGGCACCGGCTCGGCCATGTCCGTGCTCCTGCTGCTCTTCCTGCTGGTGGTGACCGGCGTGTACCTGGTGTTCACCTCGCGCGAACGGAGGACCGCCGATGTCTAGCCCGTCCGGCTCGCCGATGGCGCCGCCGCGCTCCTTCCTCTGGTCCCGGCGGATCTTCCTCACGCTGCTCACCGGGTTCGTGCTGGTCCCCGTGTACGTGATGGTCTCCAGCTCGCTGAAGCCCCTCGCGGACGTCACCGGCAAGTTCCGCTGGGTGCCCAGCGGCCTGACCATCCGCCCGTACATCGACATCTGGTCGACGGTCCCGCTCGCGAAGTACTTCGTGAACTCGCTGATCGTGTCGGTCGCGGCGACGGTCTGCTCGGTGGTCGTCGCGGTCTTCGCCGCCTACGCGGTCAGCCGCTACGACTTCCGCGGCAAGCGGGTCTTCACGGTCACCGTGCTCTCCACCCAGATGTTCCCGGGCATCCTCTTCCTGCTCCCGCTGTTCCTGCTGTACGTCAACATCGGCAACGCCACCGGCATCGCCCTGTTCGGCTCGCGCGGCGGCCTGATCCTGACGTACCTGACGTTCTCGCTGCCGTTCTCGATCTGGATGCTGATCGGGTACTTCGACTCGGTTCCGCGGGACCTGGACGAGGCGGCACTGGTGGACGGCTGCGGCCCGCTCGGCGCGCTGTTCCGGATCGTGGTCCCGGCCGCGATCCCGGGCATCGTCGCGGTCGCCGTCTACGCCTTCATGACCGCCTGGGGCGAGGTCCTCTTCGCCTCCGTCATGACCAACGACACCACCCGCACCCTCGCCGTCGGTCTCCAGGGCTACTCCACGCTCAACGACGTGTACTGGAACCAGATCATGGCCGCCTCGCTGGTGGTGAGCGTCCCCGTCGTGGCCGGCTTCCTGCTGCTCCAGCGCTACCTCGTCGCCGGACTGACGGCCGGCGCCGTCAAGTGAATCCGCCTCGAAAAGCCAGTTCCGAAAGGACTTACGTGACCATCGACCTCGCCGCCCTGCCGCACGACTTCCTGTGGGGCACGGCAACCGCGGCGTACCAGATCGAGGGAGCCGTCGACGAGGACGGCCGTGCGCCCTCCATCTGGGACACCTTCTCGCACACCCCGGGGAAGATCGCGAACGACGACAACGGCGACGTCGCCTGCGACCACTACCACCGCTGGCGCGAGGACATCGGCCTGATGCGCCGGCTCGGCACCAACGCCTACCGGCTGTCGGTCGCCTGGCCCCGCGTGCGGCCCGGCGGCGACGGCCCGGTCAACGCCAAGGGCCTCGACTTCTACGACGAGTTGATCGACGGCCTGCTGGACGCGGGCATCACACCGTCCGTCACCCTCTACCACTGGGACCTGCCGCAGGCCCTCCAGGACCGGGGCGGCTGGCCCGAGCGGGCGACCGCCGAGCACTTCGCCGCGTACGCCTCCGTGGTCGCCGACCGGCTCGGCGACCGGGTGCACCACTGGACCACCCTCAACGAGCCGTCCTGCTCGGCCTGGATCGGCCACCTGGAGGGCAAGATGGCCCCCGGCTGGACCGACCTCACGGCCGCCGTCCGCGCCTCCTACCACCTGCTCCTCGGCCACGGCCTGGCCGCGCAGGCGATCCGCGCCGCCGCGCCCGGCGCCCAGGTCGGCATCGTCAACAACCTGTCCACGGTGTTCACGGTGACGGACCGCCCCGAGGACGCGGCCGCCGCCCGCCGCCAGGACGGGCACGTCAACCGCTGGTGGCTGGACCCGGTGCACGGCCGCGGCTTCCCGGCCGACATGGTCGAGACCTACGGTGTCGAACTTCCCGAGCGCCCCGGCGACCTGGAGACCATCGCCACCCCGCTGGACTGGCTGGGCCTGAACTACTACTTCCCCGCGTTCATCGAGGACGACCCGGACGGCCCCGCGCCGTACGCCCGTTCCGTCCACCGCGAGAACGTCCCGCGCACCGGCATGGACTGGGAGATCGACGCGAGCGGTATCGAGACGCTGCTGCTGCGCCTCACGAACGAGTACGGCGCCCGCAAGCTCTACGTCACCGAGAACGGCTCCGCCTACCCGGACGTGGTACGCCCCGACGGGACGATCGACGACCCCGAGCGCCAGGAGTACCTGGCCGGCCACCTCGCCGCCTGCGCCTCAGCGGCCCGCAAGGGCGCCCCGCTGGCCGGCTACTTCGCCTGGTCGCTGCTGGACAACTTCGAGTGGGCGTACGGCTACGACAAGCGCTTCGGCCTGGTCCACGTCGACTACGAGACCCAGGTCCGCACGATCAAGGGCACCGGACGCCGGTACGCGGACATCATCCGCGACCACCGGGGACAGGCCAGCAAGGCGGCCTGACCCGGACCGGGCCGCCGTCCGGCCCGACACGACCGCGGTGGGCGCGGTCCAGGGGAGTTCCGCGCCCACCGCACGCCCGACCGTCATGCGCACGAGCAACAGGCACGGAGATCAATCTGTCATGTCCGCGACACAAGCGAAGGTACCGCCGACGCTCAGGAGACCCGCATGCGATCCCGAATCCCCCGTACCCTCATGGCCGCCCTCGCGACGGCCGCCCTGCTGACCTCGGGCATCAGCGCCCTGGCCGCACCCGCGTCCGCCGCCACCGCCGCCGCCTGGGACACCGACCGGGCCGGCGCCGCCTACGCCGCGAACCCGGCCGCCGTCACCGCCTCCGGCTCCGAGAACGCCGGCACCACACCCGGCCTGGCCTTCGACGGCAACGGCGCGACCCGCTGGTCCAGCAACTTCGCCGACGATGCCTGGATCCGCGTCGACCTCGGCACCACGATCCGCATCGACAGCGTGGTGCTCGACTGGGAGGCCGCGTACGGCAAGAAGTACGTCCTCGAAGCCTCGAAGAACGGCACGGACTGGACGCCCTTCTACACCGAGACCGACGGCACCGGCGGCTCGGTCACCGCGCACACCTACCCGCAGGAGGTCACCGGCCGCTACGTCCGGATGCGCGGCGTCCAGCGCGCCACGCCCTACGGCTACTCGCTCTGGAACCTCAAGGTCTACGGCGGTGAACCCGCCCCGGCGTCCTCGACGGTCACCAACCTCGCCCTGAACCACCCCGCGTACTCCAACTACTACCAGCACGCGGGCAATTCACCGGCGTTCGCCACCGACGGCGGCTGGCCCGCCGACCTGAAGGGCGACTCCACACGCTGGTCGAGCGACTGGAATGCCGACCGCTGGATCTCGGTCGACCTCGGCGCCACCGCGACCGTCTCCTCGGTCGACCTGTACTGGGAGTCGGCATACGCCGTCGACTACCTGCTCCAGGTCTCCGACGACAACACCAACTGGCGTACGGTGTACGAGCCTTCCGCCGCGGACATCGCCGCCCGCCGTGCGAACGTGGCCTCCCCCTCGGACGCGGCGGGCCGTCACGACACCGTCACCCTGCCCTCCCCGGCGACCGGCCGCTACGTCCGCATGCTCGGCAAGGAGCGGCGCAGCTTCTACAACCCGGCCCCCTACACGGCCCAGTTCGGCTACTCCCTCTACGAGTTCCAGGTCTGGGGCACCGGCGGCAGCGCCTCGGCGGCCTATCCGGCGCTGCCGGGTGACCAGTCGGGCACCTACCAGACCACGTTCTTCGACGACTTCACCGGCTCCGCCCTCGACCGCTCCAAGTGGCGGGTGGTCCGCACCGGCACCGAGATGGGCCCGGTCAACGGCGAGTCCCAGGCGTACGTCGACTCCACGGACAACATCCGGACGCAGAACGGGGAGTTGCTGCTGAAGGCGAAGTACTGCAAGGGCTGCACCCAGGCGGGCGGCGGCACCTACGACTTCACCTCCGGCCGCATCGACACCAACACCCACTTCGACTTCACGTACGGCCGTGTGAGCGCGCGCATGAAACTCCCGGTCGGCGACGGGTTCTGGCCCGCCTTCTGGCTGCTCGGCAGCAACGTCGACAACCCGTCGGTCTCCTGGCCGGCCTCGGGCGAGACCGACATCATGGAGAACATCGGCTACAACAACTGGACGAGCACCGCCCTGCACGGCCCCGGCTACTCCGCCGACGGGAACATCGGCGCCCGCCAGACCTTCCCGAACGGCGGCACCATCGACCAGTGGCACACCTACGCCGTCGAATGGACCCCCACGGCGATGCGCTTCTACGTCGACGACGCCCTGGTCCAGGAGACCACCCGCAACAAAGTGGAGTCGACCCGCGGCCAGTGGGTCTACGACCACAACCAGTACGTCATCCTCAACCTCGCCCTGGGCGGCGCCTACCCGGCCGGCTGGAACCAGGTCACCACCCCTTACTGGGGCCTGCCCCAGTCCAGCGTCGACAAGATCGCGGCCGGGGGAGTGCAGGCGGAGGTGGACTGGGTCCGCGTCGAGCAGAAGCGGTGAGGAACCGGACGCGGGGGGAACAGGCCGCCTCGAAGGCTTAATACATATAGTGTGCAGGTGCGTGACTACTGCATCAGAGTGGCGACCCGCGACGACCTCGGCGGCGCGCGGGCCGTCATGCTCGACACCGTCTACCGGGACTTCGGGACCGGGTACGTGCCGCGGTGGCACGGCGACATCGTCGATCCGGCCGGGTACTACCTCGCCTCCCGTCGGCACACGCTCCTGGTCGCCGTCGACGGGGGCGGGCAGGTGGTCGGGACCGGGGCGCTCGACTCGCGGGGGCCCGCTCACCCCCCGAATCCGCGGGAGTTGGCCGAGCGGTACCCGTCGGGGGAGACCGCGCAGGTGCGGCGGCTGTACGTGCGGCCGGAGGGCCGGCGGCGCGGAATCGCCCGTCGACTGGTCGCCGAACTGGTCGACTTCGCGGTCGCCGACGGCGGGTACCGGGCCGTGTATCTGCACACGGACCCCGCCGTGCCCGGCGCCGAGGCGTTCTGGCGCTCGCTCGGCGAGGTCGTGCTCGACGAGCGCGAGGGTCCGGGAGGCGGGCAGGGGATCGTGCACTTCGAGGTGCCGATGAGGCGAGCGGTGACGGCCAGGCGCTGACCCGTGCCGACCCTGCTGTGGCGAGCCGTGCTCGCGGCCGGCCTGGTGTGCGGGATCGGGGTGCTGCCCTGGCTCGCGGATACCGACCCCGCGCTGACCGTCCTCAAGGCGCGCTCCCAGGACCGCGACCCCACGCCCGAGGTGCTCGCCGGCATACGCGACCGACTCGGCCTGGACAAAGGGCCGTTCCACCTCCTCGCCGAATGGGCGGGCGGGCTGCTGCGGGGCGACGCCGGACGGTCGTGGATCTCCGGCGGAGAGGTGACCCCTGCCGTCCTCCAGGCGCTCGGTGCCTCCCTGCTGCTGATGACGGTCGCCCTCGTGATCGCCGTCTGCACCACCGGCCTGGTGTGCGCCCGCACCCTGAGGTCGGGCGGCGCCCGCCGCTCCGGCGGCACCGCGTCCGCGATGCTCGCCGCGCTGCCCGAGTTCCTCACCGCCTCCGTCCTCGCCACCGTCGTCGGCGTCCAGCTCGGCTGGCTGCCCGCCCTCGGCTGGTACGGCCTCCGCTGGACCGTGCTGCCCGCACTCGCCCTCGGCCTGCCCGCCGGCGCCGTCCTCGGCCGGCTCCTCGACGACCTGCTGCCGGGCGCCTTCGCCGAACCCTGGGCACGGGCCGCGGCCGCCCGCGGCCTGCCCCCGCACCGCGTCGCCCGCCAGGCACTGCGGCGCTGCCTCCCCGGCCTCCTGCCCAACGCCGGCCTGTTCGTCGTCGGCCTCACCGGCGGCGCCGTCGCCGTGGAGCAGATCTTCGACATACCGGGACTCGGCCGCACCACCCTCCAGGCCGCCCTCGCCCAGGACCTGCCCGTCCTCCAGGCGGGCACCCTGGCCCTCCTCCTGCTCGCCACGGCCGCCGCGCTCACCGGCCGCGCGCTGGTACGACTGCTCGTCGGCCCCGCCCTGAACGACCGAGCGCTGCCCGCGCCGCCCCGGACCGCCCCGCCCGCCCGCCGGACCACCCCGCTCGTCCTGGCCGCCGTACTGCTCACGGTCGTCGGCACCGGACTGCCCCGCGACCCCCTCGCCCTCGACACCACCGAGCGGCTTCGACCGCCCTCCCCGGCGCACCCGTTCGGCACCGACGCGCTCGGCCGCGACCTGCTCGCCCGGATCGCGCACGGCGCCCTCGACACCCTGCTGCTCGCCCTCGCGATCAGCGCCGCCGCCCTGTTCGCCGGCGTGCTCCTCGGGCTGCTGCCCCGGCTCTCCGGACCGCTCGTCGACACCGTCAACGCCCTGCCGCCGGTACTGGCCGCCCTGCTGGTCACGGCGGTCGCCGGCGGGGGACCGCACACCCCCGCCCTCGCCGTCGCCGCGGTGGCCTGGGCACCCCTGGCCGCCCACACCTCCGCACTGCTCCGGCAGGAACGCGCCACCCTCCACCTCACCGCCACCGCCGCCCTGGGCGCCGGCCGCCGGTACCTGCTCCGCCATGAACTGCTGCCGGCCGTGGTGCCGCCCGTCGTCCGGCACGCACTGCTGCGGCTGCCCGGCGTCGCACTCGCCCTCGCCTCGCTCGGTTTCCTCGGCCTCGGCGCCCAGCCGCCGTCCCCGGAATGGGGCCGGCTCCTCGCCGAGAACCAGCCGTACGCCGAACGCGCCCCCTGGGCGGTCCTCGCCCCCGCTGCCGTACTCGCCCTGCTGGGCGCGCTGGCCGTGACCGCGTCGACCGCGGGCACCGGGCGGACACGGAAACCGAGACCGACGTGAACCCGAGGGGCGCGTCACCGCTTTCCTGCAGGGGGCGCGTCACCGCGTTCCTGAGGGGGCGCGCGTCAGTCCGTTCCCTTCGTGGCTGAACCTGGTGTCCGCGCCACGCGTACCTTCCCAGCGTGGGAGGATCGCTCACCATGAGTGCGTCACCGGCGGTACGGAGCCTGCGGGCCGCGGTGTTCGCCGCGGTGTGCGTGCTGCTGGCCGCCGCCGGGCACGGCCTCGCCATGGGCGACATGCCGCCGCTCTGGGCCGACGCGGCCGGATTCGCCGCGGTCTTCGTCCTCGGCCGCGCCCTCGCCGGACGCGAGCGCGGACTGCCGGAGATCGGCGCCGGCATGCTCCTCACCCAGGCGGGTCTGCACATGGGCTTCGACGCGGCCCGCCGGGTCACGCCGGTCCACACCGCGCGCATGGCCGACATGCCCATGAACATGCCGATGCACGGCCACACCATGGCCGCCGGGACGGCACCGCACGCGCACGCCCTGACCGCGCACGCCACCGTCGCCCACGTCGCCGCCGCCCTGGTCGCCTCCTGGTGGCTGCGGCGCGGCGAGGCGGCGCTGTGGTCGCTGCTGCGCCGCGCGGTCGCCCTCGTCCCCGGACTCGCGGCCTGGTGGGACGACGTCCCGCTGCCCACGCCGGCCGACCGCGGCCTTCCCGCCCTCGCCCGGCCCGTCCGCCCCCGGCTGCTCACCCTGCGGCACGCGGTGAGCCGACGTGGCCCCCCGAGCCCGATCCCGTACACGGTCTGACCTCGCACCAGCCGTCCATACCCTTCCTTTTCCTTCCTTCGTACGGAGATCCACTCAGCCATGTCCGCAACCCGCGCCACCCTGCGCCGCGCCGCCACCGTCACCGCGCTCACCGCAGCCTCCGTCCTGGTCGCCGCCGGAGTCGCCGCCGCGCACGTCACCGTTCACCCCGAGAGCTACGCCAAGGGCGCCACCGACGGGGTGCTGACCTTCCGCGTGCCCAACGAGGAGGACACCGCCGCCACCACCAAGGTGCAGGTCTTCCTGCCCACCGACCACCCGGTCCTCGGCGTCCTCGTCACCCCGCAGGCCGGCTGGACCGCCAAGGTCACCACCACCAAGCTCAAGACGCCCGTGAAGACCGACGACGGCACGATCACCGAGGCCGCCTCCGAGATCACCTGGACCGGCGGCAGGATCGGCGCCGGCCAGTACGTGGACTTCGACGTGGCGTTCGGTCAACTGCCCGAGAACACCGACCAGCTGACGTTCAAGACGCTCCAGACCTACTCCGACGGCAAGGTCGTCCGCTGGATCGAGCAGGCCCAGGGCGGCGACGACGAGCCGGAGAACCCGGCGCCCACGCTCAAGCTGACGGCGGGCGACGACACGGCGGCCTCGGCCGCGCCGACGGCGAAGAGCACCGGCGCCAAGGAGACGTCCGCGTCCGCCGACACCAGCGACTCCACCGCCCGTGGCCTCGGCGTCGCGGGCCTGATCGTCGGCGCCCTGGGCCTCGCGGCGGCCGCGTTCACCTTCGTCCGGACCCGCGGCGCACGGTCGTAGGCAACGACCAGGGGCCCGGACCATCCCCCGGTCCGGGCCCCTGCTCCTGCCGTCCTCGCCTACCGCGCCGCGAGTTCCAGCAGTTCACGTTCCAGCGCGGCCACCGACGTGTCCTCCAGCGCGGCCACCGACGCGTCGGCCTCGTCGGCCGCCCCGGTCCCCGCCGTCGTCGCGGCCCCGGACGTCGTCTCCCGCGCCGCGATCCGCTCGTTGCGCCACAGCCACACCACGTCCCGCCCGAAAGACCACACCAGGGAGCCCAGCGCCAGCAGCACCACGGCCAGGTTGGCGAGGTGGGGCAGCAGGTCCGCGCCCGCCAGCAGCAGGCAGACGCCCTGCATCGCGGCGACCGTCTTGCGGGCCATCGAGTGCGGCAACGGCGCGTTCAGCCAGGGCGCGAACTTCGCCGCCGCGACGAACGCGTAGCGCATGGCGCCGATCAGCAGCACCCACGGCCCGAGCTGCGTCGAGACGTACACGCTCAGCACCAGGATCAGGAACGCGTCGACCTCCATGTCGAAGCGGGCGCCCAGCGCGGTGGACGTCCCCGTCCTGCGGGCCACCTTGCCGTCGACGCCGTCGAGGATCAGGGCCACCGCCGTCAGGCCGACCAGGAGGGTGACCGGCGGGGAGCTCTCGAAGGAGTCGGCGACCAGGGCCGTCACCCCGCCGACGAGGATCGCGCGGCCGAGGGTCACCCGGTTGGCCGGGCCGAAGGAGCGCGGCCGGGCGCGGTGCAGGGCCCTGGAGAGCACCGCCCAGGTGGCTGTCGCGAACGCGAGGCCCGTCAGCCAGCCCGCCGGCCCCATGCCGATGGCGGAGCCCAGCAGCGCCAGCAACAGGATCTGCACGCCCGCTCCCACAGCGGTCTCCTGCTGGACCAGCCTGGCTTCGTAAGTGTTGTTCAGGGCCACCGCACGTCCTCCGGCCGAGTGACAGAGTCGATCAACGCCGCGTACTGTGCGCGGCCTGTGCACTTATCGCTGTGCACACCTCGGTACGTGAACAACTTCCCGATCGTTCAGGAGGATGCCGATGAACCGCTCGGCCCGCGCGTTCTGGCTCCGCTCTCCGGGCCACGGAGAGCTGCGTGACGTCCCCCTCGCGGCGCCCGCCCAGGACGAGGTGCTGGTCCGCGCGCTGTACTCCGGAGTCAGCCGGGGCACCGAGACCCTGGTCTTCCGCGGAGGCGTCCCGGAGAACCAACACGCGGTGATGCGGGCCCCGTTCCAGGAGGGCGAGTTCCCCGGTCCGGTGAAGTACGGCTACCTCAGTGTCGGGATCGTGGAGGAGGGGCCCGATGAGCTGACCGGGCGTACGGTCTTCTGTCTGTATCCGCATCAGACGCGTTACGTCGTTCCGGTGAGCGCGGTGACGGTGGTACCGGAGCGCGTACCCCCGGCGCGCGCGGTGCTCGCGGGCACCGTGGAGACCGCGGTGAACGCCCTCTGGGACGCCGCGCCCCTGGTCGGCGACCGGATCGCGGTGATCGGCGGCGGCATGGTCGGCTGCTCGGTCGCGGCCTTGCTCGCCCGCTTCCCCGGGGTACGGCTCCAGCTGGTCGACGCCGACCCGGCCCGCGCCAAGACCGCCGAGGCCCTGGGCGTCGACTTCGCGGCCCCCGAGGACGCCCTCGGCGGCTGCGACCTGGTCGTGCACGCCAGCGCCACCGAACAGGGCCTGACCCGTGCCCTCGGGCTCCTCGCCGCCGAGGGCACGGTCCTCGAACTCAGCTGGTACGGCGACCGGCGTGTCGCCCTGCCGCTCGGCGAGGCCTTCCACTCCCGCCGCCTCACCGTGCGCAGCAGCCAGGTCGGCACCGTCTCCCCGGCCGCCCGGTCCGGCCGGAGCTACGCCGACCGCCTCGCCCTGGCCCTGGACCTGCTGGCCGACCCGGCGCTGGACGCCCTCATCACAGGCGAAAGCGCGTTCGAGGAGCTGCCGGAGGTCCTCCCGAAGCTGGCCTCCGGGGAGATCCCCGCCCTCTGCCACCGGGTCCGCTACGGCGACACCGGCTGACGCGATGTCCAATGCGCCCCCGCCAAGAGGTCCTGACCTGAGAAAAGAGTGAGAGTGGACTGAACACGGGGAAGTCGAGAGCCGTATTAAGGGGTCCCCCGGCAGGCATCAGCCGGGGGACCAGACGCGCCGCACCTGGAGGGTCGTCCGTTGTTCAGCATCACCGTCCGCGATCACATCATGATCGCCCACAGTTTCCGCGGCGAGGTGTTCGGGCCCGCGCAGCGACTGCACGGCGCCACGTTCCTCGTGGACGCCACCTTCCGCCGTGAGCAGCTGGACGACGACAACATCGTCGTCGACATCGGTCTCGCCACCCAGGAACTCGGCGCCGTGGTCAGCGAGCTGAACTACAGAAACCTCGACAACGAGCCGGACTTCGCCGGGATCAACACCTCCACGGAGTTCCTGGCCAAGGTCATCGCGGACCGGCTCGCCGAGCGCATCGAGAAGGGCGCGCTCGGCGAGGGCGCCAAGGGCCTCGCCGGACTGACCGTCACCCTCCACGAGTCGCACGTCGCCTGGGCGAGTTACGAGCGTGCCCTGTGACCGACATGGCCATCGGCCGCCCGCCGGCCCTCACCTACGTGCCCGCGCAGCGCGCGGCCACCGCCGACCCCTCGGGCCAGAACGCCCCCGCGAACATCGGGATCCTCCCCATGTCCCTGCGCACCGTGCACTTCCTCATGCCGGGCGGCGTCGACGACCCGGCCCAGCCGAGCGGCGGCAACGCCTACGACCGGCGGGTCTGCCTGGACCTGCCCGGCTTCGGCTGGCAGGTCACCCGGCACGTGGTGGCCGGCTTCTGGCCGCGCCCCGAGCAGGCCGCCCGGGACAGCCTCGCCCGGACCCTGCGCGAACTGCCGGACGGCTCGGTGGTCCTCGTGGACGGCCTGGTGGCCTGCGGTGTCCCGGAGATCGTCGTACCCGAGGCCGAACGGCTGCGGCTCGCCGTCCTCGTGCATCTGCCGCTGGGCGACGAGACCGGTCTCGACGCGGCCGTGGCCGCCGACCTGGACGCCCGCGAGCGCGCGGTGCTGCGCGCCGTGCCCGCGGTGATCGCGACCAGCGACTGGGCGGTACGACGGCTGGTCTCGCACCACGGCCTGGCCCCCGACCGGGTCCATGTGGCCGCCCCGGGGGCCGACATCGCCCCCCTGGCCAGTGGCACCGACGGGGTCTCGCACCTGCTGTGCGTGGCCGCCGTCACCCCGCGCAAGGGCCAGCACCGGCTGGTCGAGGCCCTCGCCGCGGTCCGGGACCTGCCGTGGACCTGCACCTGCGTCGGCGGACTCGGCCAGGATCCCGAGTACGTCGCCCACCTGCGGTCGCTGATCGCGCGGCACGGGCTGACCGACCGGCTGCACCTGGCGGGCCCGCGCTCCGGCGCCGACCTGGACGCCAGCTACGCGGCCGCGGACCTGATGGTCCTCACCTCCTACGCCGAGACCTACGGCATGGCGGTCACCGAGGCCCTCGCCCGGGGCATCCCGGTGCTCGCCACCGACGTCGGCGGGCTGCCCGAGGCGGTCGGCCGCGCCCCCGACGGCGGGGTGCCCGGCATCCTGGTGCCGCCGGAGGACCCCGCCGCGCTCGCCGCCGAACTGCGCGGCTGGTTCGGCGAGGCGGACGTACGCCGCCGTCTCAAGGCCGCCGCGCGCGGCCGGCGGGCGGCGCTCGACGGCTGGGCGACCACCGCCCGCAGCCTGGCCGGAGTCCTGCTGAGGCTCCCCGACGAACCGCGGAGGGCGGCATGACCGGCATGACGAGTGAGACGACGACCACTGCTCCGGTCGGAGCGATCCCCGCGCAGCCGGGGCCCGGGGATGTCACGGACGCGGGGACGGTAGACCGAATGGACGCGACGGCTTCCGGCGACCCCACGGGCTCCGAAGTGATCGCGGGCGCCGGCCCCGTCACCCGTCCGGGCGAGCGGGCCACGGTACGACTGCGCGAGACCGACCCCGAGGAGCCGCCGCGGTACGCGCCCGAGTGGCTGCAACTGCGGGAGAGCGCGGACGCGGCGGCCCGGGCGCACGACCTGCTGGACCCGCTGCGGATCCGGCTGGCCAACCTGCCCGGCAAGGCCGGCGGCATCGTCGTCCACGACCTGGGCTGCGGTACCGGCTCCATGGGCCGCTGGCTGGCGCCCCGGCTGGACGGCGCCCAGCACTGGATCCTGCACGACCGCGACCCCTACCTGCTGCACTTCGCGGCCGTCGCCTCGCCCCGGGCCGCCGCCGACGGCAGCCGGGTGACGGTGGAGACCCGGCGCGGTGACGTCGCCCGGCTCACCCCGGACGCGCTCATAGGCGCCTCGCTGGTGACCGCCTCCGCCCTGCTGGACGTCCTCACCCGGGAGGAGGTCGACACGCTCGCCGAGGCCTGCACCGGGGCGGGCTGCCCCGCCCTGCTCACCCTGTCGGTCGCCGGACGCGTGGACCTCTCCCCGTCCCTTCCGCTGGACGCGGAGATAGCCGAGGCGTTCAACGCCCACCAGCGGCGCGGCGGACTCCTCGGTCCGGACGCGATCACCGCGGCCTGCGAGGCGTTCTCCGACCGGGGCGCCACCGTGAAGGTGCACCCCAGCCCCTGGCGGCTCGGTCCCGCCGAGAAGGCGCTCACCGAGCAGTGGCTGCGCGGCTGGGTCGGCGCGGCCGTCGAGGAGCGCCCCGAACTCGCCGGGCGCGCCGAGGCCTACCTGGCCGAGCGGCTCGCCGCGAACGCGGCCGGTGAACTGCGGGTCGTGCTGCACCACAGTGACCTGCTCGCGCTCGCCCGGCCGGCCGGAGGCACCTCATGACCACCCCGACCCTGGTCCGGGAGAGCGCGCCGGTCGCCGCGGTGGCCGTGCCCCGGCGGCTCGGCCTCCGTGCCGTCCGCGCCCACCTGGGCACCCTCGGCGGGGTCGCCATCCTCGCCGTGCTGCTGTGGCGGCTCGGTACCGGCGTCTTCCTCGACGGACTGCGCCGAATCGACACGCCGACCCTCGTGGCCGGCCTGGTGATCGGTGCGGTCACCACCGTACTGAGCGCCTGGCGCTGGCAGTTGGTGGCCCGCAGCCTCGGCCTGCGGCTGCCGCTCGGACCCGCGGTCGGCGCCTACTACCGGGCGCTGTTCCTCAACGCGGCGCTGCCCGGCGGGGTGCTCGGCGATGTGCACCGGGCGGTGCGGCACGGGCAGAGCGAGGGTGACATCGGGCGCGGGGTCCGCGCGGTCGTCCTCGAACGGGCCGCGGGACAACTCGCGTTGACCGTGTTCGGCGCGGGCGCCCTGCTGATCCTGCCGTCGCCGGTCCGCGCCGACGTGCGCAGCTTCGCCCCGCTGGCGGCCGCCGGCGTGGCAGGCGCGTGCGCGATCGTCGTCGCCCTCCGGATGAACCGGGCGCCCGGCAGGCGGGCCGGCGCCCTGCGCTCGGCCCTCGCCGAGGCCCGCCGCGCCCTGCTGTCCCGGCGCAACGGGCCGGGCGTGGCGCTGTCCTCGGCGGTCATCCTCGCCGGGCACGTCGGGATGTTCGTGGTGTCCGCGCGGGTCGCCGGGTCCGCCGCCCCGGTGGCGATGCTGGTCCCGATCTCCGTGCTCGCCCTGGTCGCCATGGGACTGCCGCTGAACGTCGGCGGCTGGGGGCCCCGGGAGGGCGTCACCGCCTGGGCGTTCGCGGCGGCCGGGCTCGGCGCGGACAGCGGGCTCGCCACCGCCGTCGTGTACGGCGTCCTCAGCTTCGTGGCGGCCCTGCCCGGCCTCGTGGTCCTGATCGTCCGCTGGTCCGCCGGGCTGCGCTACTCCGGGCCCGGGGCGAGCAGTTCGAAAACCGCACCGAAGGAATCGGCGAGGGCCGCGAGGAGTTCCTTCCCCTTTTCCGCCGACCCCAGGGAGGGCCGGCCGATCACACCCGACTCGGTATAGGCGGACATTCCCAAGGTGAGGAGATGACGACGGTCGTCAGCGGTGAAATCGGCGGACTCGTAACCAGGGCGGACCAATTCGGGATGAGCGTGCAGCAGAATGGACGTCTCGATTTCCCCGGCATGCATGTCGGTGAGCGCGGAGGTCTCCACCCCGGCCCGCGTCAGCGCCGTCTCCCAGTCCTCCGCGGCCGGGTACAGCGCCAGTCGCTCGCCCCGCGCGGACGCCTCCTGTACGACGTTGCCCAGCACGTAGTTGCCGCCGTGGCCGTTGACCACGACCAGCGCGTCGACGCCCGAGCGGCGCAGCGAGGCGGCGATGTCGTTCACCACCGCGTGCAGGGTGACCGAGGAGATGCTGACGGTCCCCGGCCAGGCCGCGTGCTCGTGCGAGCAGGAGACGGTCACCGGAGGAAGGAGGTGCACCGGGTACGCGGCGGCGATCTCCCGGGCCACGGCACAGGCGACGAGCGTGTCCGTGGCGAGCGGAAGGTAGGGGCCGTGCTGTTCGAAGCTCCCCACGGGAAGGACGGCGACCTGTGTTGAAACGCCCGCCCCCCTGGTCCGTACCTCTTCCGTAGTGTCCGCCGGCAACAGACCGTGTGCCGCCGTACGCGCGCCCGAACCACTCATCTTTTCACGGCCTTTCGTCTCTGCTTAGGAATCAGATCATGACAGAAAACATCGGCGTACTCGGCACGAAGTCCCCACGGCGTTCGGGCGTGGAACGCGTCGTGAATGCACCGCTGCCCACCGTGTACGGGAAATTCCAGGCGATCGGCTACCTGGACCACGACCGCGGTGACGAGCAAGTGGCCCTGGTCTACGGCGACATCGGCAGCGACCGGGTGCTGACCCGGCTGCACTCGGAATGCCTCACCGGGGACGCGTTCGGCTCCCAGCACTGCGAGTGCGGCGACCAACTGGCCGCCGCGCTGCGCGCGGTCGTCTCCGAGGGCAGCGGAATCGTCGTCTACCTGCGCGGCCACGAGGGCCGCGGCATCGGACTGCTCGCCAAGCTGCGCGCGATGGCCCTGCAGGCGGAGGGCCTGGACACCGTCGAGGCGAACCTCGCGCTCGGCCTGCCCGTGGACGCCCGTGACTACGGGGTCGCCGCCGGCATCCTGCGCGACCTCGGGGTGGACTCGGTCCGCCTGATGTCCAACAACCCGCGCAAGCGCGAGTCCCTGGTACAGCACGGCATAGAGGTCGCCGAGACGGTCCCGCTGCTGATCGAGCCGTGCGAGAACAACATCACGTACCTGCGCACCAAGCGGGAGCGCCTGGACCACGTGCTGCCCCACCTGGACGCGGTCGCGCACTGGTCCTGAGGTACCCGGTGGCCTCCCGGGGAAGGATCGGGGGAGACCGACAGGAGGCACACGCGTGAATCTTCGGGCCCAGGCAGTGATCGTCGGCGGCGGGGTGATGGGCACCAGCATCGCCTACCATCTCGCGAGCGCGGGCGTCCGCGACGTCGTCCTCGTCGAACGCGACGAGCTGGCCGCCGGATCCACCTCGAAGGCCGCGGGCGGAGTGCGCGCCCAGTTCTCCGACGAGCTCAACATCCAGCTGGGCGCGCGGAGCCTGGAGGCCTTCGCCCGCTTCGAGGAGGAGACCGGGCACGACATCGGGCTGCGCCGCGTCGGCTACCTCTTCCTCCTGTCCACCCCCGAGGAGGTCGCCTCCTTCGAGGCGAGTGTGCGGCTCCAGAACCACCTCGGTGTGCCCAGCCGGATGCTCACCCCGAAGGAGGCGGCCCGGCTCTCCCCGCTGATCGACACCGACGGACTGCTGGCCGCCGCCTACTCCCCGGACGACGGCCACTGCACCCCCGAGTCCGTCGTGCACGGCTACGCGGCCGTCGCTCGCGCCCACGGCGTCCGGATCCTGCGCCACACCGAGGTCACCGGCATCGAACGGGACGGGCGCTGGGTCACCGCCGTGCACACCAGCCTCGGCCGGATCGCCACGGAGACGGTGATCTGCGCGGCCGGACCCTGGTCCCGGGCGGTCGGCGCGATGGCCGGCGTCGACTTACCGGTGCAGCCGCTGCGCCGCCAGATCGCGGTCACCGAACCGGTCCCGGGCCTGCCGCCGACGCTCCCGATGACCATCGACTTCACCACCAGCCTGTACTTCCACGCCGAGGGCCCGGGGCTGCTGCTCGGCATGTCCGACCCGGACGAGCGGCCGGGCTTCGCCGTCGACGCCCACGACCGCTGGATCCCCCGCCTCTGCGAGGCGATGCGGCGCCGCGCCCCGGCCCTGCTCGACCTGCGCCGCACCGGCGGCTGGGCGGGACTGTACGAGAACACCCCCGACCACAACGCCCTGATCGGCGAGGCGACTTCGGTCTCCCGCTTCCTGTACGCCACCGGCTTCTCCGGCCACGGCTTCCTCCAGGGCCCGGCGGTGGGCGAGGTGATCCGCGACCTGTACCTGGGCCGGGCGCCCTTCCTTGACGTCCGGCCCCTGAGCGCCGGCCGGTTCGCGGCCGACGCCCCGCGCCCGGAGTCCAACCTCGTGTGAGCGGCGCTCAGTCCAGGATCGACTCGTGGACCAGCCGGCGCAGCTCCGGGAAGACCTTCAGGGTCTTCGGGCGTACCTGGGTGTGGAACTGCACGGTCAGGTCGTGCGCCGGGTCCACCCAGAAGGCGGTGGTCGCGGCCCCGGTCCAGCCGTAGGCGCCGGGGCTGCTCGGCGCGAGCGTACGGGAGGGGTCGATCACGACCGAGACGCCGAGTCCGAAGCCGAGGCCGTCGTTGCCGGGCTCCTGGTGCGGGGGAGCGCCGAAGGACCGCAGGTCGGCGCCGCCGGGCAGGTGGTTGCGGGACAGCAGGGCGACCGAGTCGGGGGAGAGCAGCCGGACGCCCGCCAGCTCACCGCCCCGGCGCAGCATCTCCATGAAACGGTGGTAGTCGTACGCCGTCGCCGCGAGACCGCCACTGCCGGACAGCATGCGGGGGCGGCCCCGCAGCGGCAGCCCGGGGATCGCCTCGATGCCGCCGCCCTCCGTCTCCCCGTACAACTCCGAGAGACGGTCGGCCTGTTCGGGGACGATGTGCAGGCCCGCGTCCGGCATGCCGAGCGGGCGGAAGATCCGGTCCGCGAAGAACTCGTCGAGCGGCCGCCCCGAGACCACCTCGACGACCCGGCTGAGCACGTTGAAGCCGACCGAGTAGTTCCACTGCGTGCCCGGCTCGAACTGGAGGGGCATCCGCGCGTACACGGCCGTCGTCTCGGCGAGGTCCGCGCCCGCGGGCACCGAGAACTCCAGGCCCGCCTCCCGGTACCGGGCGTCCACCGGATGCGAGTGGTAGTAGGCGAACGTCAACCCGGCCGTGTGGGTGAGCAGATGGCGGATCAGGACCGGGCCTCCGGCGGGGCGGGTCACCATGTCCTCGCCCGAACCGCTCACGTACACCCGGGGTTCGGCGAACTCCGGCAGGAAGCGGTCGACCGGATCGTCCAGCGACAGCAGGCCTTCCTCGGCCAGCAGCAGCACCGCGACCGCGGTGACCGGCTTGGTCATGGAGTAGACGCGCCAGATGGTGTCCGGCTCGACCGGCAGTCCGGCCGCGCGGTCGCGGTGGCCGTGGCAGGTGAGGTGGGCGACCCGGCCGCCGCGCGCCACGGCCACCAGGTAGCCGGGCAGGCGCCCTTCGTCGACGTAGTGGGCGAAGTGCTGGTCGAGGCGGTCGAGCGCCTTCACGTCCAGCCCGACCTCACTGGGGTCGACTTCCTGTCGCAGCTGTGCCATCGCTCTCCTCCGGTCGTGTCGTCCGCGGTGCGGTCCGACCTCGGACCTCATCGTCGCGCAGGAAGCGGGAAACGGTCCCGCCCATCCGCGTGTGGTGTGACGGACGCTATAGAAGAGGCACCGGGCACCGGACGGGCGAGCGCCACGCCGGGCAGCGCCAGGAACGCCAGTACGACTGCCCGGCGGGAATGCCGGACCCGAGCGGCGCGGTTGCAGCGGATATGACCCAGGACACACTTCTGAAGCTGCTCGCCGAAGGCCACGCCGGGGTGCTGGTCACCCTCAAGAGAGACGGCCGCCCCCAGCTGTCCAACGTCAGCCACGCCTACTACCCCGACGAGCGGACCGTGCGCGTCTCGATCACGGACGACCGCGCCAAGACCCGCAACCTGCGCCGCGACCCCCGTGCCTCCTACCACGTCACCAGCCCCGACCGCTGGGCCTACACGGTCGCCGAGGGCACCGCCGAGCTGTCACCGGTCGCCCAGGACCCGTACGACGAGACGGTCGAGGAGCTCATCCGCCTCTACCGTGACGTCCAGGGCGAGCACCCCGACTGGGACGACTACCGCGCCGCGATGGTCCGCGACCGCCGGCTGGTGCTGCGGCTGCGCGTGGAGCGGGCGTACGGCATCCCGCGCGCGTAGGGTCCAGGTTCGCCCGCCCGCCCGCCCGCCCGGACGGACGGCCGGCGCACCCGGCCTAGGGCCGTGGTCCGGGCGCGGGGACCATGGGCCCAGGACGATCGGCCGATGGCCCGGCGATCACCGGGCACCTAGGCTGCCGGGCAGGTAACGGCAGCTCAGGAAGAGGTCACGATGCCCGTCAACGGCCGCAGCCACATCCGCGTCGCCCGGCCCTCCCGGGACCTGGCGGCGGCCGAGCGGTTCTGGGCGCACGGGCTGGGCCTCGGTGTGCTGTGGCGGGCCGAGGGCGGGCCGGAGCCCGGCGAACACGACCTGCTGATGGTGGGCTGGCCGGACGCCGACTGGCACCTGGAGCTGGTGCACGAGCCCGCCCGGCCCGTGGAGCCCCGGCCCACCGAGGAGGACCTGCTGGTCGTCTACGTCGACGGACCGGTGCCCGCGGAACTCGTCGCCCGGCTGGAGGAGCACGGCGGGCGGCGGGTGCCGTCGCCGAACCCCTACTGGAACCAGTGGGGTGTCACGGTGGAGGACCCGGACGGGTACCGGCTCGTGCTCTGCGAGCGGGGCTGGTCGAACGCGTAGCGGCGAACACCCGCCGCCGCTCCCGTCCGGCGCCGGCCTGCTCCCGGGCCCAGCTCTCCAGGCAGTACGTGAACTCGGCGGCCTTGTCGGCCCAGTTGAAGTGGGTGAGCGCCGCCTCGCGGCCGCGCTGGGCCGCGGTGTGCCGCAGGATCGCGTCGGCACCCAGCCGTCGTATCGCCTCCGCCGCCGCCCGCGGATCCCGGTACGGCACGACGATCCCGCAGCCGTGCCGCTCGACCATCTCGGCCGCCAGCGGGGTGGGCGTGGTGATCACGGGGACCCCGTGGGCCATGTACTCGACGACCTTGGTGGGCCGGGAGTGACGGTAGTTGGGGTGGTCGTGGAGCAGGGAGAGGCCGGCCAGCGCGCCGGAGAACAGGGCCAGCGCACGGTCGTTGGGCAGGAAGCCGTGCCAGCGCAGCACCCCGTCCCGGTCGGCCGCGGTGAGCGCGTCCCGGACGTCGGGGTCCGCCGCGCCCGCCACCTCGACCCGCGGGCCGGGGCCCAGGTGCCGGGCCGTCTCGATCAGGTCCAGCGCCCCGCGGGCCCGGGACAGGTGACCGACGTAGACGACCCGTTCGGTGCCCGGCGGTTCGGGCGCCCTGACCGGCGCGGTGGTGAAGTTCGGCACCACCGGGTGGGTGCGGCGGAAGCGCGCCTGATAGGCGTCCTCGGCGAGCAGCAGCCGCAGATGGCGTTCCGCGAGCCGCTCGGCCGCCCGCACCCCGAACCGCAGCGGCGCCCGCAGCGGCCGCGGTATCCAGCGTTTCGTGGTGAGCGCGGCGGCGGTGTCCTCGTGCACGTCCCAGACGACCACCGGAGCCGTCCCGGACCGCCGCCAGCGACGCAGCGTGCCGGGCAGCGCCAGCAGCAGCTCCGGGTCGTGCAGCAGGACCACGTCCGCCTCGTGACCGCGCTGGGCCAGCAGCGCCCGGGCCGCGCCCACCGCGTCCCGGCGGCTGCGGCCCGCCGCCCTCGGCAGGTCGATGCCTTCGAGGTCGGGCCGGGGGAGCACCTCGCGGGCCGCGAACGGGGCCGCGTACACCACGTGGTGCCCGCGGTCCCGCAGCGCGCCGATCTGCCGGTGCAGGATGCGCGCGTCCTCGGGGTGGTGGACGACGGTGACGACGAGTATCCGCATCTGGGCACCTTTCGAATCCACCTACCGGAGCCTTCGACCCCGGTACGTGGCAGGGGAGTTGCTGCACGAATCGGCTTGCGAGGGTGGGTTCGCCCAGGGAGCTACAGCACCTCGACCCCGGGCCGGAAGATCCGCCCCCGGGTGTCGAAGAGCAGCCGGGCCTCGTCGCCGAGGGCCGGGAGGTCGTACGCGGAGTGGTCCTGGAGCAGGATGGTCAGGTCGTGCGAGCGCGCCGCCGCCATGACGTCGGTGACGCGCGGCACGGCCTGCCCGTCCACGAACCAGGCCGGTACGAACGGGTCGTGGAAGGAGAGCTCGGCCTCCCGCTCCCGCAGCAGCCGGGCCACCGGCACCGCCGGCGCCTCCCGCTGGTCGGCGACGTCGGGCTTGTAGGTGACGCCGAGGAGCAGCACCCGGGAGCCGTGCAGGGCGCGGCCCTCGTGGTTGAGCAGGTCCTGGGCGCGCCGGACGACGTACTCCGGCATGTGGGCGTTGATCTCCCGGGCGAGTTCCACGAACCGGAACTCGTAGCCGATCGAACGCACCTTGTACGAAAGGTAGTTTGGGTCGATCGGGATGCAGTGGCCACCCACCCCGGCGCTGGGCCTGAAGGGCTGGAAGCCGAAGGGCTTGGTACCGGCGCAACGGATCGCGTCCCACACGTCGACCCGCAACTCACGGCACAGGATGGCAAGTTCGTTGACCAGGGCGATGTTGACGTGCCGGTAGGTGTTCTCCAGGAGCTTGGCCATCTCGGCCTCGCGGGTGCCCTTCGCCTGCACGACGGTGTCGACGAGCTTGCCGTAGAAGGCCGCGGCCCGGGCGGCGCACGCCGGGGTGCAGCCGCCGACCACCTTCGGTGTCTCGCGCAGCCCGTGCGTGGTGTTGCCCGGGTCGATGCGCTCCGGGGAGAAGGCCAGCGCGAAGTCCTCGCCGGCCCGCAGTCCGGACTCCTCCAGGAGTGGCTTCACGACCTCCTCGGTGGTGCCGGGATAGGTGGTCGACTCCAGGACGACCAGCTGTCCGCGGCGCAGCCTGCCCGCCACCGCCCGCACGGCGGACCGCACCGCGCCCAGGTCCGGGCCGCCGTCCTCGCCGAGCGGGGTCGGCACACAGATCACGATCGTCTGCGCCCGGGCCAGACACGCGTCGTCCGTGTACGCGGTGAACCCGGCCTGCCGCATCCGGGCGACGTCGTCGTCCGAGACGTCGTCCACATGGGAATGGCCGGCGTTCAGGCCCTCCACGACCCGGGGGTCGAGGTCGAGCCCGGCTACCCGCAGCCCGACCGCCGAGGCCTCCCGCGCGAGCGGAAGGCCGACGTAGCCGAGTCCGATGACGGCCAGTTCCAAGCCGTCGGTCTGTTCCTGATCCCCGAGCGATTCGCTCAATTCCCCGAGCGGTACGGCCTGTTCGACCTGCATAGGGATTCACTCCGCCCTCGACGGGGGCCTCAGACACTTCCAAGGGCGCGATACGCCTCTCGGGTCGTGGCAGCGACCCTTTTCCAGGTGCGTTCACGCGCTACCAGAGCGCGGGCGGACGCTCCCCATTCATGCCGCCGTTTTCGACTGTAGAGCAATACTTCGAGAGCTTCTGCCCAGGCTTGTGGTGATTCAGCGGGAATCAGCTGCCCGTTCACCTCCGGTTCCACCAGCTCTCGGAGCGCCGTGAGATCACTGGCCGCCACGGGAACACCGCTCGCCATCGCCTCGACCGGCTTGAGCGGGGTGACCAGACGGCAGACCCGTTCGTCGGTGCGCGGTACCGCGAAGACGTCCAGAACGGCGTGGTAGGACCGCACTTCGCGATGCGGCACCCGGCCGGTGAACAGCGCCGTGCCGTCGTCCAGACCCAGCCGTGCGGCCAGCGCCTGGAGCGCCCCCCGCTCCGGTCCCTCGCCCACGATCAGCAGCCGCAGCGGGACCCCCCGGCGGCGCAGTTCGGCACCCGCATGGAGCAATGTGCCGATTCCCTCGTGTGGAGTAAGGCTGCTGACGGTGCCCACCACGTAGTCGTCCGCCGCGATGCCGAGCCGGGCGCGCAGTGCCGCCCCGTCCGGCGGCGGAGCGAGGAAGGCGTCGTCCACCGCGTTGGGCACGATCAGGACCCGCTCCTCGGGCACCCCGCGGGCCACGATCTCGGCCTTCATCGCGGACCCCAGCGTCAGCACCAGATCGGCCGCGCGCATGCAGTACGTCTCCAGGGCGCGCCGGGCCCGGTAGGTCCGGTCGGCCGGGCTCCGTCCGGGCGCCTGGGTCAGCCAGGTCTCCTCCAGGAAACCGCGCACCTCGTAGACCACCGGCAGCCGGTAGGTCTCGCGCAGGGCCAGCGCCACCCGCCCGTTGCCGTGGTCGGTGGCCGCGTGCAGCACGGCCGGCCGCAGCCGCTCCACCAGCCGACCGGCGAGCTCGGCGTTCCGGGCGAGCACCGCCCCCTGCCCGTACGGCAGGACGGGCGGCAGCAGCCGGTGCTGCGGCACCCCGTTCACGATCTGCAACGGGCGGGCGTCCAGGACGCCCTGCGCCACCGGGAACCCGACCCGGGTCACCACGTGCGGATCGAGCCCGGCCGCGCGCTGCGCCTCGGCGAGCGCCTGGGTGCGCACGGTGTAACCGGCGTGCTTGAACGGCAGCCCGTTGGTCACCAGATGGAGCACCCGGCCGGGCACGGCCGGCACCGGCCGCCCCGGTGGCGCCGGCACCCGGGCGGCGGACGGGACGGCGGACGGCCCGGCCGTACCGGCCCGGGCGGCCAGCCGCTCCTCGACCGGTCCGAGACCGCGCCGCACCCGCCCCGGCAGCAGCCGGACACCGAGCAGCGCGGCCCGGGCGGGATCGTGCCGCAACTCGCCCCAGGCGACGGATGCGGCCAAGCTGAGTGCACGGGGGATCCGAAGGACACGGCGCGGCACGTGCGGAGACTGACGTCGGGCCATGCCGCCAAGGTAGGCCGACAGAGCGGAGAACGTACGACATGAACGGCCGCGTACTCCATGTCGTAGGGACCAGACCGAACTTCGTGAAGGCCGCGCCCGTCGTCGCCGCCCTGCGTACGACCGGGCACGGCCAGGTCCTGGTGCACACGGGCCAGCATTACGACGAACGGATGTCGCACGTCTTCTTCCGGGAGCTGGGCCTGCCCGCCCCGGACACCGACCTCGGCGTCGGTTCCGGCAGCCACGCCCGGCAGACCGCCGACCTGCTGGTCGCCCTGGAGGGTGAGCTGCTCGCCCGGGCCCCGGCCCTGGTCGTCGTCTACGGCGACGTGAACTCCACCCTGGCCGCGGCCCTGGCCGCCGCCAAGCTGGGCATCCCGGTCGCCCATGTCGAGGCGGGCCTGCGCAGCTTCGACATGGGGATGCCGGAGGAGGTCAACCGGCGCCTGGTCGACCAGCTCGCCGAGCTGCACCTCGTCACCAGCCCCGAGGCCGTCGGCCACCTCGCCCGTGAGGGCGTCGATCCGGCCCGCGTGCACTTCGTCGGGAACCCGATGATCGACACCCTGCTCACCCATCTGGAGCATTTCGACCCGGCCGCCGCCCGCGCCGCCCACGGACTGCCCGAGCGCTACGGCGTGGTCACCCTGCACCGGCCGGCCAACGTCGACGACCCCGAGGCCGCGGCCGCGGCCGCCCGTGCGCTCACCGAGGCCGCCGGCCACCTGGATCTCGCGGTGCCCCTGCACCCGCGCGGCCGGGCGGCGCTGCGCACGGCGGGCCTGGCCGACGCGCCCGGCATCCGGCTGCTCGAACCGCTCGGCTACGTCGAGTTCATGGGCCTGGTCCGGGGCGCCGCCGCCGTGATCACCGACTCGGGCGGGGTCCAGGAGGAGACCACCGTGCTCGGCGTGCCCTGCCTGACCCTGCGCACCACCACCGAACGCCCGGTCACCGTCACCCACGGCACCAACCGCCTGGTGCGCCCCGGCGAACTGGTACCCGCCCTGCGCAAGGTCCTCGACGGCAGGCCGGTGGCCGGCCCCGAAGGGCCCCCGCTGTGGGACGGCAAGGCCGGCCCCCGGATCGCCCGTGTCCTCACCGAGTGGCTGGAGCGCCATGCCTGACGTCACCCGCACCCAGCACGCCGAGCGTTCCCCGGACCCCGTGGCCGCCTCGCGTCCCTCGGACTCCGTGGCCGCCTCGCGTCCCTCGGACTCCGTGGCCGCCTCGCGTTCCCCGGAGGCCACCCGCACCTACTGGGACGCCCGGCACCGTGAGCGTGACGATCTCGCCTCCGGCGGTCACATCGGCCTGGACCGGCCGGGCAACGAGATCTTCTACGCCGTCCGGCTCGGCCAGCTGCTCACCCTCATCGGCGACCTGTCCAGCCCGGCGTCCCCGCTGTTCGTGCTGGACGCGGGCTGCGGCAAGGGGCACTTCGCCCGCTCGCTGGCCCGCTGCGGCCACCACGTCGACGCCTTCGACACCAGCGAGGAGGCCGTCAACCACGCCCGGGCGGAGGGCGGCGGACCGCGGTACGCCCGCGCCGCCCTCGACGAGTGGCGCAGCCCCTGGCTCTACGACGTGGTGCTGTGCGTGGACGTCCTCTTCCACGTCCTCGACGACGCCGAGTGGCGGGCCGGGCTGCGCAACCTGGCCTCGCTGGTCCGGATCACCGGCCGGCTGGTCGTCACCGACGAGAACACCGAGGTGCCCGTGGCACGCGGCGACTACATCCTGCACCGCCCGATCGCCGCCTACCGCGCGGAACTGGAACCCCTCGGCCTGCGCCACACCCTCTTCCGGCCCTACGGCTTCCGCGAGAACCGGGTCGGCTTCCACGTCTTCACGAGGACCAGCTGATGCGCCTGACCGATCTGCTCCACCCGCATCTGGACGACGTGACCTCGGTCGTCGACGCGACGACCGGCGGCCTGCGTCTGGACCCCTATCTGCACCTGCCGCCCGGCACCACCCCGACCAGGCACGAACAGCCCGTCGGCGAGGGGGAGCTGATGCTCCTCTGCTACGGCCCCGACCCGGACCTGCACGGCGGCGAGGCGGACTGTCTCGCCGCCCTGGAGCGGATGCGGCCCGGTGGCCGCGGCCTGATCGTCTTCGGTCACCCCGGCACCGAACTGCCGTACCACCGGCTGCTGGACGCCCTGGTGACCCATCGCTGCCAGGTCCTGCACGCGGCCGCCCTCGGCTACACGCACCTGCACGCCGGCGCGGTGTTCGTGTGCACCGAGGAACTGCTCCCGCCACACGACTGGTTCGGCCGTCCGCTGCCCGCCGACGGCTTCGCCACCGCCCTGCGGATCGCCGACGAGTACGTCCTCGCCGACTTCGTCTCCCGGTCCCAGCGCGCCCGCCTGATCGACCTGGAGCGGGCCGCGGAGGAGACCGCCCGCGCCCTGGCGAACGCCCGCGAGGACGGCCTCGCCGAACGGCTGGCCGCCGCCCTGCGCGACAAGGACCAGCTGGCCGCCGCCCTGCGCGGGGCCCGGGAGCGGACCGGGGTGCTGGAGGCGCGGGTGAGCATGCTGGAGGGCTCCACCTCGCTGCGGGTGGGCAAGGCCCTGGTGTCGGCGGCCCGCTCACCACGGCGCGGCGCGCCCCGGCTGCCCGGCGAACTGTACGGGCTGTGGCGGCAGCGGAAGGCCAAGGGGCGCCCGGCGCGCGCCGCGAGCACCGCCCCCGCCCCCGAGGCACCGGCGGACGACCGCTTCCACCTCTCGCACCGCGCCCTGTCCGTGGCCCCCCGGGACCGGCTGGTGATCACCGGTGTGCTGACCGACCGCACCGCCGCGGACTTCGCGGCCGACGCCGTGGTCAGCCGGGTGCTGCCGCACGACGGCCGGCTGCTCGTGGAGCGCACCGACCCCGATGTCCTCCTGGTCCAGCTGAGCGCCTGCGCGGCCGAGACCGGCCCCTGGGCGCTCACCGGCACCGGGCTCGCCCCCGACCTGGACCGCTCGCTCGCCGAACTCGTCGGCCGGGCACGGGGGCTGGGCCGGGCGGCGGTGCTGTGGCGGGACGGCCCGGCCTCGGCCGCCCCGGGCCTGGCGCAGCTGCCCTGGGACGGCGTCCTGGACGGCGACACCGGGACGGCGCTGCGCCGGCTCGACCCGGTCACCGACGGCCGGGACCGGCTCCGCGAGGTCTTCCAGCAGGACAGCACCCGGGTACGGCTGGCCCGGCTCGCCGCGCTCACCGGCGCCCCCGACCCGCTCGCCGAACGCCGGGTCGCGATCCTCGCCGCACCCCGGGACGCCACCGACGTGGCCCGGCTCGTCGCCCAGACCCTCGGCCAGCTGCACCGGCCGGCCGAGGTGGTCGTCGCCGACCCGGCGGGCCTCGAACTCGGCGAACTCACCGCCGCCTCGGTCACCGTCCACGCCGGGCCGCCCACCGCACCCTGGGTCGCCGACTGGACCGACCTGACCGAGGACCGCCCCGACACCCTGCTGCTGGACCTGCTCTGCGCCCAGGAGTTCTCCGGCGCCGACGCGGTGGGCCACGACCCGGCCGCCGACGACTACGCCTTCGTACCGACGCTGCGCCCGCTGCTCGTGCGCCGCTCGCTGCTCGACGCCGGTACCCCGCCGGACGCCTGGTCGCGCGCCGGGCACCGGTTGTTCGCCGTGCGTGGAAAGGAACCGTCATGACCCGCACCCTCAGGGCGCTCGTCTACGGCGACGTGGACCTCAACCTCATCGACGGCTCCGCCGTCTGGGCCCAGTCGACGGTCCAGGCGCTGTCCCGGGCGGGCTGCCGGACCCGCCTCGTCCTCAAGGCCCCGGTGGAGACCGGCCGGCTGACCGACCCGCTGGCCGGGCTGCCCGGCGTCACCGTGGTCCGGCCCTACGAGGAGCGCCTGGTCCCCGGCCAGGGCGCGCACCCCCTCTCCCCTCACCAGGCCTCGCGGTTGCTGGCCCGCCTCGACGCGGGGGAGCCGTGCGACCTGCTGGTGCTGCGCGGACGCCGGCTGGTCAAGCAGATCGTCGCCGACGGCGCCTTCGACGGCCGGATCTGGGCCTACCTCACCGACATCCCGCAGTCCCCGGCCGAGATGACCGAGGAGGCCCGCGCCGACCTCGTCCGGATCGCCGAAGCCTCCCGTCAACTGCTGTGCCAGACAGAGGAGTTGCGCTGCTTCCTGGAGGCCTGGGTGCCGGAGGCCTGCGGCCGGGCGGTGCTCAGCCCGCCCGCCGTACCCGAGCCCGGCCTCGCGGTGCCGGACCGGGACGGCCCGCACACGCCCGTACGCCTCGTCTACACCGGCAAGTTCGCGCCCCGCTGGAACACCCTGCCCATGACCCGGCTGCCCGCGCTGCTCGCCGAACGCGGTGTCCGGGCCGAACTGCACACCGTGGGCGACAAGATCCACCAGGATGCCGCCCACCCCGGCTTCGACACCGCCATGGCCGAGGCGCTGCGCACCACCCCCGAGGTCGTCCACCACGGCGGGGTACCGCGCGAGGAGGCCATGCGCATCGCCGCCGACTGCGACCTCGGCCTCGGCTGGCGCGACTCCTCCCTCGACGCCAGCCTGGAACTCTCCACCAAGGTCCTGGAGTTCGGCTCCCTCGGGCTGCCCGTCGTACTCAACCGCACGCCCGCCCACGAGGCCCTGCTCGGCGCCGACTACCCGCTGTTCGTGCCGGGCGCCGCCACCCTCACGGACGCCGCGGACGCCGTCCGCACCGCCGTCCAGGACGCGGGAGCCCGGCGGCTCGCCGCCGACCGGTGCACGCGGGCCGCCCGGCAGTACACCATGGAGGCCGCCGCGACCCGCTGGCGCGGCCACCTCGACCGCGCCTTCCCCGCCGCGCCCGCCGCCGTCACCGGCCGAGGGCGCCCGCTGCGGGTCGGGGTCGCGGGCCACGACCTGAAGTTCCTCACCCGGCTCCTCGACCACCTCCGGGCGCTGCCCGGCCTCGACGTCCGGGTGGACGCCTGGCCCGCGCTGGCCCGGCACGACCCGGCCGAGAGCCGCCGGCTCGCCGAGTGGGCCGACGTGGTGGTGGTCGAGTGGTGCGGCCCGGCGGCCGTCTGGTACAGCCGCCACAAGCGGCGCGGCAGCCGGCTGATCGTGCGGCTGCACCGCTTCGAACTCGACGCCGGCTACCCGCAGCAGGTCGACATCGACGCCGTCGACCGGGTGGTGTGCGTCAGCCCCCACTACGCCCGCGCCACCCGGGAGCGCACCGGCTGGCCCGCCTCGAAGATCGTCACGATCGGCAACTGGGTGGACGTCGACCAACTGGACCGGCCCAAGGCGCCCGGCGCCCGCCACCGCCTCGGCATGATCGGCATCGCGCCCAGCCGCAAGCGCCTCGACCTCGGCCTCGACGTCCTCGAAGCGCTGCGCGCCCACGACCGGCGCTGGCACCTCTCGGTCAAGTCCAAGCCGCCGTGGGAGTACTGGTGGATCTGGAACAAGCCCGAGGAACGCGCGCACTACGACGCGGTCCTGCGCCGTATCCAGACCTCGCCGCTGCTCGAAGGGGCCGTCGTCTTCGACCGGTTCGGACCCGACGTGCCGGGCTGGCTGCGCCGCGTCGGGCATGTGCTGTCCACCAGCGACGACGAGAGCTTCCACCTCGCCCCGGCCGAGGGCATGGCCTCCGGCGCCGTACCCGCGCTGCTGCCGTGGCCGGGCGCGGACGAGATCTACGACCGGCGGTGGATCCACCAGGACCCGCAGGCGATGGCCGCGGCCGTCGCCGCCCTTTCCGAACAGGAGGACTGGCAGGACGCCGGGGAGGTGGCACGCGGCCAGGTGCGGGAGGGGTTCTCGCTGGAACGGGTGGCGAAGGACTGGACGGAGCTGCTGGTGTCCGGCTGACACGGAGGCTCCCCCGCGGCCGCCGAGGGCCCGGGGGAGCCGCCGCCGGAACTCAGGCCGACACCCTCTCCGGTCGGACCGCCGCCGACTCCGGCCCCTCGCCGAGCAGTTCGGTCGGCACCCGGTGCGTCTCCCGGGCCGTCAGCGCGGCGATCACCGGAGGCACGCACAGTGCCGCCGTGAACAGGGCGACCGACGACCAGTCGTCGCCGTCCGGACCCGCGATCCGGGCCGCGAAGGTCACCGCGAACCCGGCCACCGCGAACCCGATCTGGGTGCCGATCGCCATGCCCGACAGCCGTACCCGGGTCGAGAACATCTCGCCGTAGAAGGACGGCCAGACGCCGTTCGCCGCGCTGTAGACGACGCCGAAGGCCACGATCCCGAGGAGCATGACCAGCGGGTAGGAGCCGGTGGAGATCGCCCACAGGTAGCCGAACATGGCCACCGCGCTGCCCACCGCGCCGATCAGGTAGACCGGCCGCCGGCCGATCCGGTCCGACAGCGTCGCCCACGCCGGGATCGCGCCCAGCGCCACCAGGTTCGCCAGGGCACCCACCCACAGCATCGACGTCCTGGACATGCCCACCGCGTCGCCCGTCGCGTACGCCAGCGCCCACACCGTGAAGATGGTGCTCACCGACGCGATCAGCGCGCCCCCGATCACCCGCAGCACGTCCGCCCAGTGGTGGCGCAGCAGCGTCACCAGCGGCAGTCGTTCGACGCCCTCGGCGGCCGCCTGGCGCGCGAAGGCCGGGGTCTCCTCCAGTTTGCGCCGGATCACCCAGCCCACCACGGCCACCACCACACTCGCCCAGAACGGCACCCGCCAGCCCCAGGACAGCAACTGGTCGTCGGGCAGCTGTGCGACCGGGATGAAGACGAGGGTGGCGATCAGCTGACCGCCCTGGGTGCCGCTGAGGGTGAAGCTGGTGAAGAAGCCGCGCCGGTCCGGCGGCGCGTGCTCCAGACTCATCGAACTGGCGCTGGCCTGCTCACCGGCGGCCGAGACGCCCTGGAGCACCCGGCACAGCACCAGCAGCACCGGGGCGAGGGACCCGACCTGGGCGCGGCTCGGCAGACAGCCGATGAGGAACGTCGACAGACCCATCAGGACCAGCGTGAAGACCATGATCTTCTTACGGCCGATCCGGTCCCCGAAGTGCCCGAGGAACAGCGCGCCGACCGGCCGGGCCGCGTACGCCACCCCGAACGTGGCCAGCGACAGCAGGGTCGCGTCGGCCGGGTCCGACTCGTCGAAGAAGACCTTCGGGAAGATCAGCGCGGCCGCGCTGCCGTAGATGAAGAAGTCGTAGTACTCCAGGGCGCTGCCGATCCAGGCGGCCAGCGCGGCCTTCCTCGGCTGGCCGCCGGGCGGTACGGCGGTGGCGGCGGGCGGGGCGGGGACGGACACGGCGGTGCTCCTTCGGGGAACTCCAACGTAGGCGGAGTGAGCGGCGGGGGAGAAGGCCGGTTCCCAGGGATGACGGGTTCGGCGGGCCAGGGGGTCGGTGCTAATTAACCCACTGGGTAGTTAGTCGTGATGGGTACGGATGTTGCGCCCGCGTTTCCCCGCTGTCAAGAGGTGGCGCCGGATCCCGGGCCCCGGCGGTCAGCCCGCCGCGCGCTCCGCCGTGAGGTAGGCGATCACCATGTCGCCGAGCATGGCGCGGTAGTGCTCGCGCTGCGCCGGGTCCACCAGGTCGCGGCCGAACAGGGCGCCGAAGGTGGCCCGGTTCGCCACCCGGAAGAAGCAGAACGAGCTGATCATCGCGTGCAGGTCGACGGCGTCGACGTCCGCGGTGAACAGCCCGGACTCCTGGCCCGCGGCGAGGATCCGGCGGATCACCTCCAGGGCGGGGGAGCCGATCCTGCCCAGCTTCTCGGAGGCCGCGATGTGCTCGGCGCCGTGGATGTTCTCGATGCTGACCAGGCGGATGAAGTCGGGGTGCTGCTCGTGGTGGTCGAAGGTCAGCTCCGCGAGCCGGCGGATCGCCGCGACCGGGTCCAGATGCTCCACGTCGAGCTGCTGCTCGGCCTCCCGGATCACGCCGTACGCGCGCTCCAGGACCGCCGTGAACAGCTGCTCCTTGCCGCCGAAGTAGTAGTAGATCATCCGCTTCGTGGTGCGGGTGCGGGCCGCGATCTCGTCCACGCGGGCACCGTCGTAGCCGGCCCGGGCGAACTCCTGGGTGGCCACGTCGAGGATCTCGGCCCGGGTGCGGGCGGCGTCACGGATCCGCCCGTTGGTGGATGCCGGTTCGTCGACGCTGGTCATCGGGTTCCTATCGGGTGCCGTCGGAAGGGGTGGCCGGTGCGGAGATTCTAGAAGCCGCGCCGTGGTCGTCTCCCGAAGGGTCTTCCCCTGTCGTGGCCTCCGGTGTTATAGCTAACGTACTGGTTCGTACATTAGCTATGCCGCTCAGGAGGGCCACGTGGCCAAGGACTCGTATCTCGTCGGACTGATCGGCGCCGGCATCGGCCCGTCCCTCAGCCCGGCCCTGCACGAGCGCGAGGCAGGCCGGCAGGGGCTGCGGTACCTGTACCGGCTGATCGACATCGACGTGCTCGGCGTGCCGCCGGAGGCCGTGGGTGACCTGGTCCGGGCGGCACGTGACCTGGGCTTCGACGGGCTGAACATCACGCATCCGTGCAAACAGCTGGTCATCGAGCACCTGGACGCGCTGACCCCGCAGGCCGAGGCGCTCGGCGCGGTCAACACGGTGGTGTTCGAGGCCGACGGCAGGGCGGTCGGCCACAACACCGACGTGACCGGGTTCGCGGCGTCGTTCGCGCGGGGGCTGCGGGACGCTCCGCTGGAGCGGGTCGTGCAGCTCGGCGCCGGGGGCGCCGGGGCCGCCGTCGCGCATGCCACGCTCACGCTGGGGGCCGAGCGGGTCACCGTCGTGGACGCGCTGGCCGACCGGGCCGTCGATCTCGCGGGGGCCCTGAACCGGTACTTCGGTGCCGGGCGTGCGGTCGCCGCGGGGCCGGAGCGGTTGCCGGAGCTCCTCGCGGGGGCCGACGGGCTGGTGCACGCGACGCCGACCGGGATGGCCGCGCATCCGGGGCTGCCGTTGCCCGCGGGGTCGCTGCGGCCCGGGCTGTGGGTGGCCGAGGTGGTGTACCGGCCACTGGAGACGGAACTGGTGCGGACCGCACGGGAGTTGGGGTGCGCCGTACTGGACGGGGGTGGGATGGCCGTGTTCCAGGCCGCGGACGCGTTTCGCTTGTTCACGGGCAGGGAGGCGGACGCCTCGCGGATGCTGGCCGACATCGGGGAACTGGCGGAGTCGGCGGAGAGGTCGGCGGGGCAGGTCGTGTGACGGGTGCGGGTTCGTGGTGCGGTACACGTCAGGAGAAGGGTCATGCGTACTTCTATTGCCACCGTCTCACTCAGTGGGTCGCTCACCGAGAAGCTGACCGCCGCCTCCCGGGCCGGGTTCGACGGAGTGGAGATCTTCGAGAACGATCTGCTGGCCAGTCCGCTCTCGCCCCGGGAGATACGGGCGCGGTGCGCGGATCTCGGGCTGACCGTCGACCTCTACCAGCCCATGCGGGACATCGAGGCCGTGCCGGAGGACGAGTTCGGCCGGAACCTGCGCCGCGCCCGGCACAAGTTCGAGCTGATGCGGGAGCTGGGCGCCGACACCGTCCTCGTCTGTTCCTCCGTCTCCCCGTCGGCCGTCGACGACGACGCGCTGGCCGCCCGGCAGCTGTCCGAACTGGCCTCGCTCGCCGCCGACTTCGGTGTCCGCGTCGCCTACGAGGCGCTGGCCTGGGGGCGGCACGTCAGTACGTACGACCATGCCTGGCGGATCGTCGAGGCAGCCGGGCATCCCGCGCTCGGGACCTGTCTCGACAGCTTCCACATCCTCTCCCGGGGGTCCGACCCGAAGGGCATCGAAGACATCCCCGGCGAGAAGATCTTCTTCCTCCAGCTGGCCGACGCCCCGCTGCTCGCCATGGACGTGCTCCAGTGGAGCCGCCACTATCGCTGCTTCCCGGGCCAGGGCGGGTTCGACGTGGCCGGGCTCGTGCGCCATGTGCTGCGGACCGGGTACGACGGACCGCTCTCCCTCGAGGTGTTCAACGACGTCTTCCGGCAGGCCGAGGCCGGGCCGACCGCCGTCGACGCGCGGCGTTCCCTGCTGGTGCTCCAGGAAGCCGTCGGCGTGGGGGAGTTGCCCGCGCCGGTCGTGCCGACGGGAGTCGCGTTCGCCGAACTGGTGACCCCGGACGCGGAACCCGTCTCGGCGCTGCTCGGCGCCCTCGGCTTCGCCCGGACCGCGCGTCACCGGAGCAAGCCCGTCGACCTGTGGGAGCTGGGCGAGGCGCGGATCCTGGTCAACACCGGGCCCGCAGCCCGGCGTGACGGCACCGGGCTCGCCGCGATCGGCCTGGAGTCACCGGACCCACGGGCTGCCGCCCGCCGCGCCGAGGCGCTGCTCGCCCCCGTACTGCCCCGCCACCGGGCCCCCGAGGACGTCCCCCTGGACGCGGTCGCGGCACCCGACGGCACGGAACTGTTCTTCTGCGCCACCGGACGCGCCCCCGAACTCCCCGACTGGCGGGCAGACTTCGCCGCCGTGCCGCACGAACCGGCGCCGTCCCCGGCCCGCATCGACCACCTGGCCCTGGTCCAGCCCTGGCACCAGTACGACGAGGCGGCCCTCTTCCACCGTGCCGTCCTCGGCCTGCACGCCCAGGACAGCGTCGATGTCGCCGACCCCTACGGGCTGCTGCGCTCCCGCGCCGTCACCGACGCCTACGGCCACGTCCGGATCGCCCTCGGGGTGGGCGCGGCCCCGGCCGACGACACCCTGCACGCCCAGCACATCGCCCTCGCCGTCGACGACGTGGTGGCCGCCGCCCGTGCCTTCCGGGCGGCCGGCGGCGCGCTGCTGCCCATTCCGGGCAACTACCACGACGACCTGGCCGCCCGGTACGAGTTCCCCGACGGGGAGTTGGAGACGTACCGGGAACTCGGCATCCTCTACGACCGGGACCCGGGCGGGGCCTTCCGGCACTGCTACACCCGGACCGTCGGACGGGTCTTCTTCGAACTGGTCGAACGTGACCCCGGATACCGCGGGTACGGCGCGCAGAACGCGCCGGTGCGGCTCGCGGCCCAGCACGCCGGACGGCCGGCTCGCTGAGACACGGGCGGGATTCAGGGTTCTTACAGCTTCCATGACCGATTCTCACGAACATCCCGAAAGTTCCTTGACGTTCCGGACGTGACGTTCGCCGGGATCCGGTCGTCCTACAGGCCGTAACGGTCCAGGGCCCTCTCGAAGCCCTGGACACCGGAGTCCTGGAGGCCGTCCGCGATGCCGAGCCCTGTCAGCGCCGAGCCGCTCGTCCACGTCGAGGGGGCGCCGCCTCCGCCGACCGGGACGCGGAGCCGAACCCGGCGCTACGAGCGTCCGATCCTCGCCGGCATCGCCACCGTCGCCGCGCTGCTCTTCTTCTGGGGCATCTGGCACAGCGCGTACCACTCCTTCTACGCGAGCGCCGTCCGCAGCATGACCGACAACCCGGTGGCCTTCTTCTACGGCTCCTTCGACCCCGGCGACTCCATCACCCTGGACAAGCTGCCCGGCTTCCTGTGGCCGCAGGCCCTGTCGGCGCTGGTCCTCGGCTTCCACCCGTGGTCCCTGGTGGTCCCGCAGGCCCTGGAGGGCGTGGCCTCGGTGGTCCTGCTGCACGTGGTGGTACGACGCTGGGCCGGCGTGCCCGCCGGACTGCTGGCCGCCGCCTTCCTCACCCTCACCCCGGTGACCGTGGGCCTCGGCCGCTCGGTCACCGAGGACGCGCCGTTCGTCCTGCTGTTGCTGCTGGCCGCCGAGGCCACCCAGCGGGCCACCGCCCACGCCCGGTCGCGCACCCTGGTCCTGGCCGGCGTCTGGGTCGGGGTGGCCTTCCAGTGCAAGATGCTGGAGGCCTGGGCGGTGCTGCCCGCGCTGACCGTGACCTACCTGGTTTCCGCGCCGACCACCCTGCGCCGCCGGCTCCGGGACCTCGCGGCGGCCGGGGCGGTCATGCTGACGGTGTCGCTGTCCTGGATGCTGGCCGCCGGTCTCACCCCGGCCGCCGCCCGCCCCTACCTGGACGGCACGACCGACAACTCGCCGGTCGCCCTGGTCGTCGGCTACAACTTCCTGACCCGCTTCCAGGCGCTGGGTGTCGACGCGGCCGGCACCGGGAGCATCGTCGCCGACCGGGCGCACAGCCGGGCGTCGGCGGGGATGGGGGACAGTGTCTGGAAGATGTTCAGCCCCGGACTCGCCAGTCAGACCGGCTGGCTGTACCCGCTGGCTGCGCTGGGCCTGGCCGCCGGGGTCTACGGGCTGTGGCGCCGCCGCCCGCCGCGCACCGACCCCTTCCTCGCCGGCCTCCTGCTGTGGGGCGGCTGGCTGGTGACGTTCTTCCTGGTCTTCAGCCTCGGCAGCGTGACCGGGCACACCTACTACATGGGCGTGGTGGCGGTCGGCCTGTCGGCCCTGGCGGCGGTGGCCGTGACCCGGGTGCGGCGCCGTGGCGTGCTGTGCGCGGTCCTGGCCGTGAACGTCGGCTGGTGCGCGGCCCTGACCCTGTACTACCCGGGCTTCTTCACCTGGTCGGTCGTGGTCGCCGTGGTCCTGGCCCTGCCGGCGCTGGCCCTGTTCGCCGTCGGCGGGTCGCGTCCGCGTCGGACCGCGCTGGCCGTCGCGCTCGTCGCGGTCCTGGTCGTCCCCGCCGTCTGGTCCGCGTCCGCGATGTCCCTGCGCTACAACCAGCCCGGCGGTTTCGGCCGGATCGGCCCCGGCAGCATCGCCACCCGCAACGGCGCCTCCGCGCTGAACCCGGCCCAGCGGCGGGTCCTCGCCTACCTCACCGCCCACCGCGACGGCGCCCGTTACCTGGCCGCGGTGCCCCGCTGGCAGATGGCGGCGCCGTACATCCTCTCGGACAACGCCGCCATCCTCCCGATCGGCGGCTTCACCGCCCATGTGCCGTACCCCGCGCCCAGCGCCTTCCACCGCCTCGTCGACACCGGCCGGCTCCGCTACGTCCTGCTCTCCGCCGCCGACCTGACGCCCCGCGCCCGGGGGGTGAAGACCCCCGGCCGGGCACTGGTCCGGTGGGCCCTCGGACACTGCACGCCGGTCCACGTCTCCCACTACGTCCTGTACCGCTGCGGGCCCGCCGCCCGGAAGGCAGGCTGAGCAGCCGGAGGGCCCCCGGACCAGGCACGGTCCGGGGGCCCTCCGGGCGGGTGCCCGCGGATCAGCCGACGTCCGCGAACACGAACGTGAACTCGGCCGGTGCCGCATGGAGCTGGTACGGGGGCAGGACACCCGGGCCGCAGGACTGAGAGCCGATGCCGTGCTGGCCGTGGTCCAGGTTGACCCACACGGTGTCACCGGGGGTGAGGTCGGTGCGGTGGGCCGCCGCGTCCAGCTGCTCGGTCGTCCAGCGACGGGCCGTGAACCAGAACTCCGGGTCGCCGTCGATCCGCAGGCCGCCGAGCTCCGCCCAACGGACGTCCGCGCGGGCGCCGTTCTCCTGCGGCCGGACGTAGGGGGTCTGGAGGCCGTCCACCGTCGACTCCCAACGGCTCACCAGCGAGGCAGACCTGGTGTCCGGGTAGGCCTCCTCGGGTCCGCCGCCGAACCACCGCACCCGGTCCGCGGCCGGCAGCCCGAAGCGGATGCCGAGCCGGGGCAGCGGCACCGTCCAGTCACCGTCCGGGGTGACGCGGACGGTCAGCCGGAGACGGTCGCCGTCCGAGGTCCAGCGGTAGCCGGTGGTGAGCCCGAACTCCCAGGCGGCGGGCGCCACCCGGGTCCGCACGGTCAGCGCGTCGCCGTCCGTCTCCACGGCGTCCAGGCGGTGCCGCATGCGGTGCAGGCCGAACTTCCGCCACAGCTCGCCGTAGCGCAGGTCGCTCTGCCAGGCGGCACCGTCGTCGTTGTCGGTCGTCGCCCGCCACACGTCCAGGCGCAGCCCGGTCACGGCCACCGAGCCGACGCTCAGCAGCGCGCCGGTGCGCGCGTCGAAGGTGCCAGGACCGAGCGTGATCCGTCCGCCGCCGGTCACCGGGGCGGCGGTCGCGGCGACCGACGGCGACCGCCGTGCCGAGACCGGGATCTGACCCCAGGCGACGACATGCCCCGCGGGCCCCCAGGAGGTGTCGGCCGCCAGCAGCGCCCGGACCGTCCACCGCGTCTCGCCGCCGTCCGCCGCGGGCGGCTCGGGCAGCTTCGCCTCCGCCGACTCACCGGCCGCGAGCGCCGGCACGGCGAGGCTGCCCGACGCCACCGTCTCGCCGTCCACCTGGTACGACCACTCGAAGGCGAGCGCCGAAAGGTCGGCGAAGTCCTGCTTGTTGGTGACGCGGACGGTGGTCCCGTCACCGTCGATACGGACCGGCTCGATCACCTTCTTGTACTCGAGCAGGCCGGGGGAGGGCCGCCGGTCCGGGAAGACCAGGCCGTCGCAGACGAAGTTCCCGTCGTGCAGTTCCTCGCCGAAGTCACCGCCGTACGCGTAGCCGTACCGCTCGTCCTCGACGCCGTGGTCGATCCACTCCCAGATGAAACCGCCCTGGAGCCGGTCGTACGACTCGAAGATCCGCTGGTAGTCGGCGAGGCCGCCGGGCCCGTTGCCCATGGCGTGGCCGTACTCGCAGAGGATGAAGGGCAGTTGACGACGCCTGTGGGTGCCGCCGTCCAGTCCCCGGCCGATCCGCTCGACCTCCGCGTGGTCGGCGTACATCCGTGAGTACACGTCCGTGTCACGGCAGTCGATGTCACCCTCGTAGTGCACGAGACGGGACGCGTCGCGGCCGTGGATCCACTCGGCCATCGCGGTCAGACCCCGGCCGGTGCCCGCCTCGTTGCCCAGGGACCAGATCACCACCGACGGGTGGTTCTTGTCGCGCTCGACCATCCTGGCGGCCCGGTCCAGCAGGGCCGGGGTCCAGCGGTCGTCGTCCACGGGGTTGTCCCGCCAGGCCTGCTCGGTGAAGCCGTGGGTCTCCAGGTCGCACTCGTCGATCACCCACAGGCCGTACTCGTCGCACAGGTCGAGGAAGGCCGGGTGCGGCGGGTAGTGGGAGGTACGGACGGCGTTGAGGTTGTGCCGTTTCATCAGCAGCACGTCCGCACGCATGGTCTCCAGGTCGAGGGCGCGCCCGAGCCGCGGGTGCCACTCGTGCCGGTTGACGCCCTTGAAGAGGACCGCCTTCCCGTTGACCTTGATCAGACCGTCCGCCAGCTCCACCGTCCGGAAGCCGATCCGCAGCGGCACCCGTTCGCCCTCGGTGGCCAGCAGTCCGTCGTACAGCCGCGGGGTCTCGGCCGTCCACGGCTCGACCGGGACGGTCACGGACTCGCCGGTGGCGATGTCGATGCCGAGGTCCGGCACGGTGACCCGGCCGTCCACGTCGGAGTCGACGCGCAGCGTGCCGGTGCCGCCGACGTGGTCGTAGGAGGCGTGCACGAAGAAGTCGAGGGCACTGCCCGCCGGGCGGTGCAGCAGGGTGACGTCACGGAAGATGCCGGGCAGCCACCACTGGTCCTGGTCCTCCAGGTAGGAGCCGGCCGACCACTGGTGGACCCGGACCGCGAGGACGTTGCCGGCCGGCTCCAGCAGGTGGCCGACCGCGAACTCGTGCGGCAGCCGGGAGCCCTTGAACTCGCCGATGTCCGTGCCGTTCAGCCACACCCGGGCGCAGGACTCGACGCCGTCGAAGCGGAGGACCGCCCCGCCGTTGTCCAGGTCCCAGCCGTCCGGCAGGTCGAAGAAACGCAGGTGGTCACCGGTGGGGTTCTCGGTCGGCACCCGGGGCGGGTCGACCGGGAACGGGTAGAGGTGGTTCGTGTAGACCGGTGCGCCGTGTCCCTGGAGCACCCAGTGGCCCGGGACCGAGACCTCCGCCCAGCCGCCGGCGTCGTACCCCGGCTCGGCGAACGCGTCGTCCTCGGCGTCGGCCGTCGCCGACAGCCGGAAACGCCAGCTGCCGTTCAGCGAGAGCGACGCGGTGTCCGAGCGTGGGTACCAGGCCCGGGGCGGCAGGGCACCCGAGCCCGGGGAGACGTCCTCGACGTAGTCGGTGGCGGAGGTGCGGAAAGACATCGGTCTCCAGGTCGTGAGAGTGCGGTGTCAGCCCTTGATGCCGGTCTGCGCGATCCCCTGGACCAGCCAGCGCTGGAGGAAGAGGAAGACGAACACGAGGGGCAGGATGGAGATGGCGGTGGCCATGAAGATGGTGTGGAAGACGACCGTCTGGTTGGTCATGTACGACGAGAGCACGACCTGGACGGTCCACGCCCCGGGGTCCTGGCCGATGACCAGGGGCCACAGGAAGGCGTTCCAGGCGCCGATGAAGGTGATGGTGGCGATCGCCGCGAAGAAGTTCAGCGAGTTGGGTACGACGACCCGCCAGTACGAGCCCCAGTAGCCCAGCCCGTCCACCCGCGCCGCCTCCTCCAGCTCCTTCGGGAACCCCAGGAAGTACTGCCGGAACAGGAAGCAGGTGAAACCACTGAACAGGCCGGGGATGATCAGACCCCGGTAGGTGTCCACCCAGCCGAGCGAGGAGACCAGCACGAAGCTGGGCACGAAGGTCACCGAGGTCGGGACCATCAGGGTGCCCAGGACGAGGTAGAAGATCTTGTTGGCGTGCTTGTAGGGGATGCGGGCCAGGGCGTAGCCGGCCAGCGAGCACACCAGCAGGATGCCGACGGTCATGGAGACGGCCACGACCAGCGAGTTCCACATCGACCGGGCGAAGTCGACCTGCGGGTCGTCGAACAGCTCCTTGATGTTGCCCCACTCCAGGTGCGTGGGGAAGAACTGCCAGCTCGGCCCGGTGATGGCGGTGTCCGTGGTGAGGGCGTTGCGCAGCAGGATGTAGAACGGGACCAGGAAGAGGAAGGTGGCGACACCGGTGGCGATGTACAGGCCGGTGTTGCCCATCACCCCGCCGCGTCGGCGTCCGGCCTTCGTGGACGTGGTCTTGTTCATGTCGGGCGTGGTGGTGGTCACTTGGACTCCTCCCCCCTTCCGAAGCCCATGATCTTGCCCTGGAACAGGGTGACGACGATGATCAGCAGAGTCAGGATGACGGCGCCCGCGCTGCCCGCGCCGTAGTCCTGTGACGTGCCGAGGGCGGTGGCGTACAGCTCGACCAGCGGCGGCCGGCCCCAGGTGGTCTTGTCGAGCAGGTTGTAGAACTCGTCGAAGGCCTGGTAGGCGGCGATGAGCAGGAGCAGGACCACCGCGGTCGAGGTGGCCCGCAACTGCGGCAGGGTGATGTACCGGAAGGTCTGCCAGCCCCGCTTGGCGCCGTCGATGGCCGCGGCCTCGTACAGCTCGCCCGGGATGTTCTGCAGGGCCGCCAGGAACAGGATCATGTAGAAACCGGATTGCAGCCACAGCCGGAGCGTGACGATGACGAGCCAGTACCAGGGGGGACTGGGGGAGGCCAGCCAGGCGACGCTGTCGACCCCGAACCAGCCGAGGACCGTGTTCAGCAGGCCGAAGCGGACCCCGCTGAAGATGGACATCTTCCAGATCAGCGACGCGGCGACGTAGCTGCACGCGGTCGGCAGGAAGAACACCGACCGGAAGAACGCCCGCATGAACCGGATCCGGTTCACCAGCAGGGCGAGGCCGAGCGACACCGCCCAGGTGGTCGGCACGATGAACGCGGCGAACACGGTGAAGGTGCCGAGCGAGCCGACGAACTTGGGGTCCGTCAGCATGTACGTGTAGTTGTCGAAGCCGACGAACTTGTCCGGCGTGACGGTGAACCGTGCGTCGAAGAAGCTGAGGTAGAGGCTCCAGCCGATCGGCACGTAGACGAAGACGATCAGCCCGATCAGGAAGGGGCTGATGAAGAGCCAGAAGTTGAGGGTGCGGCTGCCCCGCAGGCCCCGCCGCGGCCTGGCCTGACTGGCCTTCGCCGGGGCGGGGTTCGCGAGGTCGCGTGTCGTGGTCGTCGACATGGGTCCGGTCCGTCCGAGACTTATCCGAAGAGCTTCTTCAGCTCGCGGTTGACAGTCGTGTCGCACTGGTCGAGCGCCTTCTCCGGGTCACCGGACTTGCGGACGCAGTTGGCGAGGACGTCCCACGACGCCTGGATCATGGCCTGGGTCCACCCGATGTTGTCGAAGTGCCCGAACTCGTTGAAGAGCTTCACGCCCTCCGCGGGGAGGCCGGACTTGAGCTTGGTGGCCGACGCGGCGATCGACGTGCGCGGCGGGATGTGGAAGCCGTACGACGTCGCGAAGTCCTCCTGGTCCTTCTTCTGGTCGATCCACAGCCACTTGACGTACTCCTTGGCCGCGTCGACGTGGTCGCCCTTGGCGTTGACGAACATCGACCAGCCGCCGTTGTAGACGGACTGCTTGCCGGAGTCGACGGTCTTCGGGAAGGGGAAGATCCCGATGTCGTCGCCGAGCGCCTTCTGGAACTGCGGCATCGCCCACATTCCGCAGAACTGGATGGCACACAGGCCCTGGTTGAGCGCGGACGGGTCCCAGTAGTCGGTCGGGGCACCGAGGAGCAGGTCGCCGCTGGTGAACAGCTTGCGCATCTTCTTCAGGCCCTCGACGACGCCGGGCGTGTGGTAGGCGATCTGGTTCTTGTCGTCCAGGGTGTCGGCTCCCGCGGACCAGATCAGCGGGCTGATGATCGCGTGCAGGTCGTTGCCGAGGTACAGGCCCTTCATCTTGCTGGTGGTGAGCTTGGCCGAGATCTCGATCAGCTCGTCGAGGGTCTCCGGGACCTTCACGCCGGCCTTCTCGAAGAGCGAGGGCCGGTAGAAGAAGAACTGCGGGTCGTCGATCATCCGGACGCCGTAGATCTTGCCGTCGACCGTGTGCGACTTGATGTCGGCCGGGTTGAAGTCGTCCTTGACCGGGTTGATGATGTCGCTCAGGTCGGCGACCTGACCGCTCCTGACCATCTGGATCTGCGGGTGGAACTCGAACACGTCGGGGGCGGACTTGGTGAGCAGCGTGGCGAAGAGCTTGCTCTCGTAGTCGGAGCTGGTGATCCACTGCGTCGTCACGTCGGCGGACTTGTAGGCGGTGGGGTACCGCTTGACCGCCTGCTCGACGCCCGCCTCGCCGTAGGCGTGGAACATCTGGGTGAGGTGGGTGCCCGACCCGCTGCCGCCGCCCCGGCCGTTGTTGCCGCCGCACGCGGCCAGCGTGCCGGCGGCGGCCATGCCCGCGGCCGCCCGGAAGAGGGACCGGCGGGACCAGTTGTTGTTGCTCTGTGCCGACATGCTGACGTCCTTGTCTGTCGAGTGCGGCTGTGGTGCTACGGCCGTGCGGGGCCCTGAACACCTCGCGGGTCAGATGGCTTGAATTGCGTTGCGGAGCGGGACGTTAACCTTCGGCTAACACTTCGGCAAGAGGTTGGACGAAGTCTGCGCGAAACGTTGTACCCGGTTCGGGATGACGAACGGAAGGGAAAGCAGGGGGAGTTGAGGGCCGCCGGGAAACGGGGAGGCCGGCGGCCCTCGGGTCGGGTGGGACGGGGTTCGCTACCGCCTGGTCCAGGCCTCGTTGGCGCCGCTGTTGCAGCTGTAGAGGATCACCTTGCTGCCGTCGGCGGTGGCCTGCCCGCTCACGTCCAGGCACTTGCCGGACGCCTCGCTGAGGATCTGGCCGTCGGCGTTCAGCAGCCAGCGCTGGCTCGCGTCACCGGTCGGTTCGGCGGCGGCGGTCAGGGCCGAACCGGCGGCCGTCAGATAGCCGTTCGCGCCCTTCAGGGTGCCGTCCTCGGCGTACGACCAGGACTGGCCGTCGGCGCCCGTGCAGGTGGCGAGGGCGGCCCCGGCCGCGTCGGCGGTGAGGCACTTGCCGGACTGCCTGCCCACCAGCGCGCCGGTGACGGCCGAACCGCCGTGGCCCTTCTGGTCGAAGACGTACGTCGTGATCGAACGGGCGGCGAGGGTCGCGGAGACCGTGCCCGCGCTCACCGCCGGCTTCGCGACGTCCGCCCAGTCCTCGGTGGCCGAGGTCCGCACCGCCTGCCGGGCCCGCGCCGGCGCCTTGCTGTTGAAGTGCAGACTCAGCGGGGTGTCCGTGGCGTTGTGGTTGTTGACCACGACCACCCACTTGCCGTTCCGGTCGTAGGACGACACCTCGACCCCGTCCGGCGCTCCGGTCACGTTGTGCGCGACCGAGCCCGGCCGGACGAACTTGCTGTACTGGCCGAGCGCGTAGTACCGCTTGGTGAAGTACAGCGTCTGGTTGCCGTCGGCCGCGTAGTCGGGGTCGTAGTAGATCAGGCCGTCGTTCCAGCCGACGTCGTTCTTCTCCGTGGGGGAGGTGCCGTAGCCGCTGGCCAGGGCCACCCACCATTGGAAGGCGGAGTCGTGGGCGCTCGCGAAGTCCTTGTAGACGATCCGGGACAGCAGCAGGGCGTTGTCGATGCCGGGGTCGTACTCCTGGTTCCAGCCGGTCGAGCCCTTGCCGAAGCAGCAGATCTCCGAGGCCCAGGACTTCTGGCCGACCGTCCTCGACGTCTCGTAGACGTTGCCGAGCTGGCCGTCGCTCGGGTTGTTGTACGTGTGGTGCGCGAGCGCCGACACGTACTGCGCGGTGTCCGGCTGCGAGATCCACTGCGGGAGTTCGGAGACGAACTGGGTGGTCTGGCTGGACTCGTCCGCGATGACCGACGTCTTCTGGTGCCGGGCCCGCTGCTCGGCGCCGAGCGCCCGTACGATGTCGTCGCGCTGGTCGACGGTGACCTTCATGCCCTCCTGGCCGCACGAACCGAAGTCGTTGTCCGGCTCGTTGAAGGGGCTGATGTAGTCCAGCCGGACGCCCTGCCGGGCGAAGTGGTCGGTGACGTCGGCGACGTACCTCGCGTAGTCGCCCTCGTGCTCCGTCTTCAGCAGGCCCCCGCAGCTCTGCCCGTTGGTGGTCCACCGGGCCGGCGCGCTGTTGACGAAGCCGATCAGGTCCTTCACACCGTACTTGGCGGCGTACCGCAGGAACGTCCGGCCGCCCTTGTCCCTGCTCCAGTCGTAGGAGCCGTCGGCGTTCAGGAAGTCCTCGGCGGCCCGGGCCGGGGTGGTGACCGCCACCCCGCCGCCGCCGATGTTGTAGCGGTACGCGGACAGGGCCAGGCCCTGCTGGGAGAACAGCAGCTTCGCCACCCTGGCCTGGACCTTGGGGTCGAAGTGCTGGAGGTCGTCGACCCACCAGGCGCCCGAGGCGCCGATGTCGTCGATGGTCTGGGCCGCGTGCGGCGAGACCTCGGCGGCCGCCGCGGCGATGTCGGCGGCGTTCGCGGGCGGGGCGCTGAGCAGGGCGCCGGTCACGGCCAGTGCGGCCGCGGCCGTGGCGAGAACCGGTCTGTCGGTGCGGATCAAAACGGCATCCCTTCCGTCGTCATACGGGCGGTGCGGTACGGCTCCTCACGGGGGTGGTGCGTCTGGGGCTCCGTTGTCCCACCGCCTGCAGGGCGCCCTCCAGTGCGAAGGTGGCGGCGCCCAGGCACACCGGGTCGGTGGGAATGGGGGAGAGGACGATCTCGGTGGCGGCGAACGGCCGCCGCAGCGCGTGCCGCCGGACGGCCTCGCGCACTTCGTCCAGCAGTGGAGCACCGAGTTTCCTGGCGACCCAGCTGCTCAGCACGACCACTTCGGGGTTGTACAGGTTCACCAGGTCCGCGATGCCCGCACCCAGGTAACGGGCGGTGTCCCGGACCACCTTGACGGCCACCGGGTCGTCGGCGGCGACGGCGCGGGTCAGCGCGTCGATGGTCGCGGTCTGGTCCTCGGGGTGCAACAGCGCGCTGCGCGGGCTGAGTTCGCGCAGGTTGAGCATGATGCCGGGGGCGCCGACGTAGGTCTCGACGCAGCCGTGGTTGCCGCAGTGGCACAGCCGGCCGTCCAGCACCAGCGTCGTGTGGCCCCACTCCCCGGCGCTGTTGCTCACCCCCCGGTACAGCCCGCCGGCCAGCACGAGCCCGGCGCCCACCCCGGTCCCCAGGTTCACCACCACGGCGTCCTCGCGGCCGCGCGCGGCCCCGAACCACAGCTCGGCCACCGCGCTCGCCCGCAGCGGGTTGTCCAGGTACAGCGGGTAGGCGATGTGTTCGGAGAGCAGGGCGAGCAACGGCACATCGTGCCAGTCCCAGTTGGGCGCGTACTCGGCGATCCCGGTGTCCCGGTCGACCTGCCCGGGCACGCTCACCCCGACCCCGAGCACCCGCGCGCCCTCGACGCCCGCCTGGGCGACCACCGAGCCGACGGCCGTGGCCACGTGACCGACCGCCTGCTCGGGCCGGTGCTCACCGGGGCGCATGTCCTCCTCGGCCCGGGCCAGCACGTTCAGTCCCAGGTCGAACAGCTCCACCCGGACGTAGGTCTCCGCCATGTCGACGCCGATGAGCGCGCCGCCGGCCGCGTTGACGGCCACCAGCCCGCGGGGGCGGCCGCCGGCGGAGTCCTCGAAGCCGACCTCCGTGATCATCCGCAGGTCGAGCAGCTCCCCGACGAGCGTGGCGACCGTGGCCACGCTCAGCCCGGTGGCGGCGGCCAGCGTCTGCCGGGAGGTGGGGGACCGGGCGATGATCTGGCGCAGCACCTCGTAGCGGTTCGCGGTGCGGATGTCACGCGATGTGCGCTTCACGCGGCTGCCCCTCCCATCCCGTCACGACCGGGCCGGGGCGTACGACGGCACCGGCGCGGCGCAAGGCTATGGGCTTCGCGAGACTTTCGACAAGGGGTTAGGAAAGGGGCCGTAGAAACTCGGCAGACAGCCACTCGGCACGACGCCCCGCTTGGCCGGAGCCCAACGCGTCGAAACGGCCGGAGCCCAACACGTCGAAACGGCCCGCCGGTTGTCGCCGGCGGGCCGTCAGGACAGGGTCAGGGTGTCTTGTTCCACTCCGCGATCACGGGCCAGCCGTGCTCCATGGACAGCCTGCTGACCGTCCCGGTCGCCAGCTGGAACAACCGGCCCTCGGCGGGCGGCAGCCCCAGCCGCCGGGCCGTGAGCACGCGCAGGAAGTGGGCGTGTGCCACCAGGACCACGTCGCCGTGGCCGTCGGCGAGCGCCCTTTCCACCTTGGCGAGCACCCGGTCGGCGCGAGCCCCGATCTGCTCCGGCGACTCCCCGGGGTGCCCGTCAGGACCGGGCGGGACGCCGTCGGTCCACAGGTACCAGTCGGGGCGGGAACGGTGGATCTCCACCGTGGTGATGCCCTCGTAGCCGCCGTAGTCCCACTCGTGCAGGTCGGGATCGGCTACGACCCCGGTGAGGCCCGCCAGTTCGGCCGTGCGTATCGCGCGGTCCAACGGGCTGGCCAGGGTCAGTGCGTAGGTCCGGCCGGCGAGCAGCGGGGCGAGGGACTTGGCCTGTTCCTCGCCGTGCTGGGTGAGGGGCAGGTCGGTCCAGCTGGTGTGCCGGCCCGACAGGCTCCACTCCGTCTCGCCGTGGCGGACCAGAAGGAGGTCCCCCACGGCGCACTACTCCTTGGACTCGACGGCGTGACCGCCGAACTGGTTGCGCAGCGCCGCGACCATCTTCATCTGCGGGGAGTCGTCCTGCCGCGAGGCGAACCGGGCGAACAGGGAGGCGGTGATCGCGGGCAGCGGCACCGCGTTGTCGATGGCGGCCTCCACGGTCCACCGGCCCTCGCCGGAGTCCTGCGCGAAGCCCTTCAGCTTGTCCAGGTGCTCGTCGTCGTCCAGCGCGTTGACCGCGAGGTCGAGCAGCCAGGAACGGATGACCGTGCCCTCCTGCCAGGAGCGGAAGACCTCACGGACGTTGTCCACCGACTTGACCTTCTCCAGGAGCTCCCAGCCCTCGGCGTAGGCCTGCATCATGGCGTACTCGATGCCGTTGTGGACCATCTTGGAGAAGTGCCCGGCGCCCACCCGGCCGGCGTGGACGTAGCCGTACGGGCCCTCCGGCTTGAGCGCCTCGAAGATCGGCTCCAACCGCTCGACGTGCTGCTTGTCGCCGCCGACCATCAGGGCGTAGCCGTTCTGCAGACCCCACACCCCGCCGGAGACACCGGCGTCCACGAAGCCGATGCCCTTGATGCCGAGTTCGGCGGCGTGCTTCTCGTCGTCCGTCCAGCGGGAGTTGCCGCCGTCGACCACCGTGTCGCCCTCGGACAGCAGGTCCTTGAGCTCGTCCACGACGGACTGGGTGGCGGTGCCGGCCGGGACCATCACCCACACCGTGCGCGGCGCGTCGAGCTTCTCGACCAGTTCCGCCAGGGACTTCACGTCGGAGACTTCGGGGTTGCGGTCGTAGCCGATGACGGTGTGGCCGGCGCGGCGGATCCGCTCGCGCATGTTGCCGCCCATCTTGCCGAGACCGATCAGACCCAGCTGCATGGCTGTCATGTCCTTCACTTCCTGAGGGTGCGGTACGTCGAGACGAGGGCGGTGGTGGACGGGTCGAGGCCGGGGACGGCAGCGCCCTCGGTCAGGGCGGGTTCGATGCGCTTGGCGAGCACCTTGCCCAGCTCGACGCCCCACTGGTCGAAGGAGTCGATGTTCCAGACGGCGCCCTGCACGAACACCTTGTGCTCGTAGAGGGCGATCAGCTGGCCGAGGACGGAGGGGGTCAGCTCGCGGGCCAGGATCGTCGTGGTGGGGTGGTTCCCCCGGAAGGTGCGGTGCGGGACCTGCTCCTCGGCGACGCCCTCGGCGCGGACCTCGTCGGCGGTCTTGCCGAAGGCCAGTGCCTGGGTCTGGGCGAAGAAGTTGGCCATCAACAGGTCGTGCTGTGCCTTGAGTTCGCCGCTGAGCTCGGCGACCGGCTCGGCGAAGCCGATGAAGTCCGCCGGGATCAGCTTCGTGCCCTGGTGGATCAACTGGTAGTAGGCGTGCTGGCCGTTGGTGCCGGGCGTGCCCCACACCACGGGACCCGTCTGCCACTTCACCGGCCGGCCCTCCCGGTCCACCGACTTGCCGTTGGACTCCATGTCCAGCTGCTGGAGGTAGGCGGTGAACTTGGAGAGGTAGTGCGAGTACGGGAGCACGGCGTGCGACTGGGCGTCGAAGAAGTTGCCGTACCAGATGCCCAGCAGGCCCAGCAGCAGCGGCGCGTTGGCCTCGGCGGGCGCGGTGCGGAAGTGCTCGTCGACCAGGTGGAAGCCGTCCAGCATCTCGCGGAAGCGGTCCGGGCCGATGGCGATCATCAGGGAGAGGCCGATGGCGGAGTCGTAGCTGTAGCGGCCGCCGACCCAGTCCCAGAACTCGAACATGTTGTCCGGGTCGATGCCGAACTCCGTCACCTTGCCGGCGTTCGTGGACAGCGCCACGAAGTGCCTGGCGACCGCCTTCTCGTCGCCTCCAAGGCCGTCGAGCAGCCAGGTCCGCGCGGAGGTCGCGTTGGTGATCGTCTCGATCGTGGTGAACGTCTTCGAGGCGACGATGAACAGGGTCTCCGCCGGGTCGAGGTCGCGGGTGGCCTCGTGCAGGTCGGCGCCGTCGACGTTGGAGACGAAACGGACCGTCAGCTCGCGGTCCGTGAAGGCGCGCAGGGCCTCGTAGGCCATCGCGGGGCCGAGGTCGGAGCCGCCGATGCCGATGTTGACGACGTTGCGGATGCGCTTGCCGGTGTGGCCGGTCCAGGCACCCGAGCGGACCCGGTCGGCGAAGTCGGCCATCTTGTCGAGGACGGCGTGCACCTGCGGCACCACGTTCTCGCCGTCGACCTCGACCACCGCGTCGCGCGGGGCGCGCAGGGCGGTGTGCAGCACCGCGCGGTTCTCGGTGACGTTGATCTTCTCGCCGCGGAACATGGCGTCCCGCAGCCCGAACACGTCGGTCGCGGTGGCGAGTTCCTGGAGCAGGGCGAGGGTCTCGTCCGTGATCAGGTGCTTGCTGTAGTCGATGTACAGGTCGCCGACCCGTACCACGTACCGCTCCGCGCGCCCCGGGTCGGCCGCGAACAGCTCACGCAGGACCGGCTGTCCCTCGCCGCGGTGGTCCTCCAGGGCGGCCCACTCGGGCCGCCGGGTGAGTTCGGGGGTGTCAGGCATGGGAGACGGTCTCCTTGGTGCCCTCGCCGCGCAGGGCGATGGCGTACATCTCGTCGGCGTCGAGGCGGCGCAGCTCCTCGGCGATCAGTTCGGAGGTGGGGCGGACCTTGAGGGCCAGGGTGCGCGGCGGCTGGCCCGGCAGGGTCAGGCTGGCGAGGGGACCCTCGGGGCGGTCGATGACGATCTCGCCGGTCGCGGTGGCGAGGCGGACGGCCGTGACCACCGGGCCCGCGGAGACCACACGGTCCACCTTGACCTTCAGGCGGGCCTCCAGCCAGCGGGCGAGGAGTTCGGCGCTCGGGTTGTCGGCCTCGGCCTCGACGGCCGCCCCGGTCACGGTGGCCCGGGCCTGGTCGAGGGCGGCGGCCAGCATGGAACGCCACAGGGTGAGCCGGGTCCAGGCGAGGTCGGTGTCGCCGGGCGCGTAGTTGCGGGCCCGGCTGTCCAGGACCTGCATCGGCCGCTCGACCGCGTACAGGTCGGTGATCCGGCGCTGGGCGAGCGCCCCCAGCGGGTCCTTGGAGGGGGTCTCCGGGGCCTCCACCGGCCACCACACCACCACGGGCGCGTCCGGCAGCAGCAGCGGCAGCACCACCGAGTCGGCGTGGTCGGAGACCTCGCCGTAGGTGCGCAGCACGACCGTCTCGCCGGTGCCGGCCTCGGAGCCGACCCGGACCTCCGCGTCCAGGCGGGAGCTGGTGCGGTCGCGCAGGGTGCGGGCGTGCCGCTTGATGACGACCAGGGTGCGCGAGGGGTGCTCGTGCGAGGCCTCCTCGGCCGCCTTGATCGAGTCGTAGGCGTTCTCCTCGTCCGTGACGATCACCATCGTCAGGACCATGCCCACCGCAGGGGTTCCGATGGCGCGGCGACCCTGCACCAGCGCCTTGTTGATCTTGCTTGCCGTGGTGTCGGTCAGGTCGATCTTCATGGCCTGCGCCAGCTCCGTCCGTCTCGTGCGAGCATCTCGTCGGCTTCCTTCGGTCCCCAGCTGCCCGACTCGTACTGCGCGGGCTTGCCATGCTTCGCCCAGTACGTCTCGATCGGGTCGAGGATCTTCCAGGACTCTTCCACTTCCTGGTGACGGGGGAACAAATTGGCGTCGCCGAGCAGCACGTCCAGGATGAGCCGCTCGTACGCCTCCGGGCTGGACTCCGTGAAGGACTCGCCGTACGCGAAGTCCATCGACACGTCCCGGATCTCCATCGAGGTGCCCGGCACCTTGGAGCCGAACCGGACGGTCATGCCCTCGTCGGGCTGGACCCGGATGACGATCGCGTTCTCGCCCAGTTCCTCGGTGGCCGTGGAGTCGAAGGGGGAGTGCGGGGCCCGCTTGAAGACCACCGCGATCTCGGTGACCCGGCGGCCCAGGCGCTTGCCGGTGCGCAGGTAGAAGGGGACACCCGCCCACCGGCGGTTGTCGATGCCCAGCTTGACGGCCGCGAAGGTGTCGGTCTTCGACGAGGGGTCGATACCGTCCTCCTGGAGGTAGCCGATCACCTTCTCGCCGCCCTGCCAGCCCTCGGCGTACTGGCCGCGCACGGTGTGCCGGCCCAGTTCCTCCGGCAGCCGCACCGACTTCAGGACCTTGAGCTTCTCGGTGAGCAGCGCGTCCGCGTCGAACGCGATCGGCTCCTCCATGGCGGTCAGCGCCATCAGCTGGAGCAGGTGGTTCTGGATGACGTCACGGGCCGAGCCGATGCCGTCGTAGTACCCCGCCCGGCCGCCGATGCCGATGTCCTCGGCCATCGTGATCTGCACGTGGTCGACGTACGACCGGTTCCAGATCGGCTCGTACATCTGGTTGGCGAAGCGCAGCGCCAGGATGTTCTGGACGGTCTCCTTGCCCAGGTAGTGGTCGATCCGGAACACCTGGTCCGGGTCGAACACGTCGTGCACGACCGTGTTCAGGTCCTGCGCCGACTTCAGGTCGTGGCCGAACGGCTTCTCGATGACCGCGCGCCGCCACGAACCCTCGGGCGGGGTGGCGAGACCGACCTTCTTCAGCTGCCGTACGACCTTCGGGAAGAACTTCGGCGGCACGGAGAGGTAGAACGCGAAGTTGCCGCCGGTGCCCCGGGACCGGTCCAGCTCGTCGACGGCCGCCTTGAGCTGCTTGAACGCGGTGTCGTCGTCGAAGTCGCCGGGAATGAACCGCATGCCCTCGGCGAGCTGCTGCCAGACCTCCTCGCGGAACGGGGTCCGGGAGTGCTCGCGCACCGCGTCGTGGACGACCTGGGCGAAGTCCTGGTCCTCCCAGTCCCGGCGGGCGAAGCCGACGAGCGAGAAGCCCGGCGGCAGCAGTCCGCGGTTGGCCAGGTCGTAGACGGCCGGCATCAGCTTCTTGCGGGACAGGTCACCGGTCACCCCGAAGATGACCAGGCCCGACGGGCCCGCCACCCTCGGCAGCCGCCGGTCACGCGCGTCGCGCAACGGGTTGTCCCAGTCGGCGGCGGGCGCCACCGGCACCCGCACCTCCTTGGCGGTCTCGCTCATTACGCATCGACTCCCTTGCTGTCCAAGGACTTCGTGACGGCGTCCAGCAGCTCCTGCCAGGCCGCCTCGAACTTGGCGACGCCCTCGTCCTCCAGCTTGCCCACGACCTCGTCGTAGGAGATACCGAGCTTCTCGACGGCCGCCAGGTCGGCGCGGGCCTGCGCGTAACCGCCGGTCACCGTGTCGCCGTGGATGTCGCCGTGGTCGGCGGTGGCGTTCAGGGTGCCCTCGGGCATGGTGTTGACGGTGCCGGGAGCGACCAGCTCGTCGACGTAGAGGGTGTCCTTGTAGGCCGGGTCCTTCACACCGGTGGAGGCCCACAGCGGGCGCTGCCTGTTGGCCTTCGCGCCGGCCAGCGCGGTCCAGCGGTCGCCGCCGAAGACCTCCTCGTACGCCTCGTACGCCAGCCGGGCGTTCGCCAGCGCGGCCCTCCCCTTCAGGGCCAGCGCCTCGTCCGTGCCGAGGACGGTCAGCCGCTTGTCGATCTCGGAGTCGACGCGGGAGACGAAGAAGGAGGCCACGGAGTGGATGGCGGCGAGGTCCAGGCCCTTGGCGGCGGCCTGCTCCAGACCGGCCAGGTAGGCGGCCATGACCTCGCGGTAGCGATCCAGGGAGAAGATCAGCGTGACGTTGACGCTGATGCCCTGGGCGATGACCGCGGTGATCGCGGGCAGCCCCGCCTTCGTCGCCGGGATCTTGATCATCACGTTGGGGCGGTCGACCAGCCAGGCCAGCTGCCGGGCCTCGGCGACCGTGGCCGCCGTGTCGTGGGCGAGGCGCGGGTCGACCTCGATGGAGACCCGGCCGTCCCGGCCGCCGGTCGCGTCGTACACCGGGCGCAGCACGTCGGCGGCGGCCCGCACGTCCTGGGTGGTCATCATCCGCACGGCCTCGTCGACCGTGACGCCCCGTACGGCGAGGTCGGCGAGCTGCTCCTCGTAGCCCTCACCGGAGCCGATGGCGGCCTGGAAGATCGACGGGTTGGTGGTGACGCCCACGACGTTCCTCGTGGCGACCAGCTCGGCGAGGTTGCCGGTGCTGATCCGCTTGCGCGACAGGTCGTCCAGCCAGATCGAGACGCCCTCGTCGGAGAGGCGCTTGAGTGCTCCCGCGGTGGCGGTTGCTTCGGTCACAGTGATCATCTTCCTCTACTGAACTGTTCTTGGCTGGTCGATCAGGCGGTGCGGGCGGCGGCCAGGGACTCGCGGGCCGCGGCCGCCACGTTCTCGGGGGTGAAGCCGAACTCGGCGAACAGGGTCCCGGCGTCGGCGGAGGCACCGAAGTGCTCGAGCGAGACGATCCGCCCCGCGTCGCCGACGAACCGGTACCAGGTCAGGCCGATCCCGGCCTCGACGGCGACCCGCGCGCGCACGGCCGGCGGCAGCACGCTGTCGCGGTACTCGCGGGACTGCTCCTCGAACCACTCCACGGACGGCATCGACACCACGCGGGTGCCGGTCCCCTCGGCCTCCAGGAGGTCGCGGGCCGCGACGGCCAGGTGCACCTCGGAACCGGTGGCGATCAGGACCACCTCCGGGGTCTCGGTCGACGACTCGCGCAGCACATAGCCGCCCTTGGCCGCGTCCGGGTTCGGCGCGTACGTCGGCACGCCCTGGCGGGTCAGCGCGAGCCCGTGCGGGGCCGGGTGCGTGGCGTGCCTCTTCAGGATCTCGGCCCAGGCCGTCGCGGTCTCGTTGGCGTCGGCCGGGCGGACGACGTTCAGGCCCGGGATGGCGCGCAGCGCGGCCAGGTGCTCGACCGGCTGGTGGGTCGGACCGTCCTCGCCGAGCCCGATGGAGTCGTGCGTCCAGACGTAGGTCACCGGGAGCTGCATCAGCGCCGACATGCGGACCGCGTTGCGCATGTAGTCGGAGAACACCAGGAAGGTGCCCCCGTAGATCCGGGTGTTGCCGTGCAGGGCGATGCCGTTCATCTCGGCGGCCATCGAGAACTCGCGGATGCCGAAGTGGACGGTTCGGCCGTACGGGTTCGCCTCGGGCAGCGGGTTGCCCTCGGGCAGGAAGGAGGAGGTCTTGTCGATGGTGGTGTTGTTGGAGCCCGCGAGGTCGGCCGAACCGCCCCACAGCTCGGGCAGCACCGCGCCGAGCGCCTGGAGGACCTTGCCGGAGGCGGCCCGGGTGGCGACCGCCTTGCCCTCCTCGAAGACGGGCAGCTCGGACTCCCAGCCCTCGGGGAGCTGACCGGCCACGACGCGGTCGAAGAGCGCGGCCTGCTCCGGCCGCGCGGTGCGCCACTCGGCGATCCGCTTGTCCCAGGCCGCGTGCGCCTCGGCACCCCGGTCCAGGGCCCGGCGGGCGTGGGCCAGCACCTCGGCGTCGACCTGGAAGGACTGCTCCGGGTCGAACCCGAGCAGGCGCTTGGTGGCGGCGATCTCCTCGGCGCCGAGCGCGGAGCCGTGGGAGGCCTCCGTGTTCCGCGCGTTCGGGGCGGGCCAGGCGATGATCGTGCGCATCGCGATGATGGACGGCCGGCCGGTCTCGGCCTGCGCCGCCTTCAGGGCGGTGTACAGGGCCCGCGGGTCGACGTCGCCCTCCGCGGTGGGCTCGACGCGCTGGGTGTGCCAGCCGTAGGCCTCGTACCGCTTCAGCACGTCCTCGGAGAAGGCGGTCGCGGTGTCGCCCTCGATGGAGATGTGGTTGTCGTCGTAGACGAAGACGAGGTTGCCGAGCCTCTGGTGGCCGGCCAGCGAGGAGGCCTCGGCGGAGACGCCCTCCTCCAGGTCGCCGTCGGAGACGATCGCCCAGATCGTGTGGTCGAAGGGGGAGGCGCCCTCGGGTGCCTCCGGGTCGAAGAGGCCGCGCTCGTAGCGGGCGGCCATCGCCATGCCCACGGCGTTGGCGACGCCCTGGCCGAGCGGTCCGGTGGTGGTCTCGACGCCCGCGGTGTGTCCGTACTCGGGGTGACCGGGGGTCTTCGACCCGTGCGTGCGGAACGCCTTGAGGTCGTCCAGCTCCAGCTCGTACCCGGCGAGGAACAGCTGGGTGTAGAGCGTCAGCGAGGTGTGGCCGGGGGAGAGCACGAAGCGGTCGCGGCCGGTCCACTCCGGATCGGCCGGGTCATGGCGCATCACCTTCTGAAAGATCGTGTACGCGGCCGGGGCCAGGCTCATCGCGGTGCCGGGGTGTCCGTTGCCGACCTGCTGCACGGCGTCGGCCGCGAGGAGGCGGGCGGTGTCCACGGCACGCCGGTCCAGGTCGGTCCACTCGAACCCGTCTGCTGTCTGCGTGCTCATCTTCAAGAAGTCCTCGTTCGAAGCGTTCTGGCTGGCCTGACGCGTTCAAAAGTAAAAGTCTGACTTTTGGGAAGGAAGGTCGGGGTGTGTCAGCCTGTGGTGAAAGTGGGACACGGATCTTCGACAGGGACGGCACGAGAAGGACATGGCGGACAGAACGCCCGGCGCGGCAGGCGACGGTGACGGAATCAGAACCTTCCCCTTCCCGGTGGATCTGAGCGTCGGCGGTGTCGGCATACAGGTCGGCCCGATGGGGACCGAGCGCCTGTGGCACGCGGATGCCCCGCTGGAGCGCGTTCACCGCATCGAGTTCCACGTGGTCATGCTCTTCACCGAGGGCCCCGTCCGACACATGATCGACTTCGCCGAGTACGAGGCCCGGGCCGGCGACCTGCTCTGGATCCGCCCCGGACAGGTGCACCGCTTCTCGCGGACCTGCGAGTACCGCGGAACCGTGCTGACCATGCAGCCCGGTTTCCTGCCGAGGGCGACCGTGGAGGCGACCGGCCTCTACCGGTACGACCTGCCGCCCCTGCTGCGCCCCGACGCACCCCGGCTCGCCGCGCTCCAGGCGTCGCTGGCCAACCTGCGACGCGAGTACGAGGACACCGAGACCCTCCCCCTGAGCCTGCACACCTCGGTGCTGCGGCACTCCCTCACCGCGCTGCTGCTGCGCCTCGCCCATCTCGCGGCCAGCTCGGCGGAGGCGGCCCGCCGCCAGTCCGACACGACGTTCACTCTTTTCAGGGACGCGGTGGAGAGGGACTTCGCCGCCAACCACAGCGTCAGCGCCTATGCCGACGCGCTCGGTTACTCCCGCCGCACCCTGGTCCGCGCGGTCCGCGCCGCGACCGGGGAGACCCCGAAGGGCTTCATCGACAAGCGGGTCGTGCTGGAGGCCAAACGCCTCCTCGCCCACACGGACCTTCCGATCGGCCGGGTCGGCGCGGCCGTCGGCTTCCCGGACGCCGCGAACTTCTCCAAGTTCTTCCAGCTGCACACCGGTCAGACGCCGGTGGCCTTCCGGACGGAACTGCGCTGACACGAAGGCGGCGCCGGGGAGGTCCCGGCGCCGCCGTGTGCCCGACGTACGGGTCAGTGCCCGACGTACGGGTCAGTGCCCGAAGTCGAACCAGTTCAGATTGACGAAGTCCGCCGACTGGCCGCTGCTGAAGGTCAGATACACGTCGTGCGTCCCGGTCACCGCGCTGATGTTCGCCGGGACCGTCGTCCAGGTCTGCCAGCCCCCGGTGCCGGCCACCGCGAAGCTGCCGACGGGGGAGTTCGAGGGACTGTCCAGCCGGACCTGGACCAGGCCGCTCACCCCGGCCGCCGCGCCGCTCGCCACCCGGGCGTAGAACTGGGTGGCCGCGGTGGAGCCGAAGTTGACGCCCTTGTACAGCGCCCAGTCGCCGTTGGCGATGTAGCCGAGGTCCTGGCCACCGCCGGTGTCGGTGGTGGTCTCGGCGGTGACGCCGGACTGGCTGTCGTACGACTCGGCCTGGATCGGGCTGTACGCGTCACGGTTGCCGGTGGGCGGGGTGGTGGTACCGCTCCCACTGGCCGACAGCACCTGGACGTAGTCCACGACCATCGGGTGGCCGGACTCGGTGGCGCTGGTGGGTCCGCCGCCGAACGCGTCCGGGAAGCCGCCGCCCATCGCCACGTTGAGGATGACGAAGAAGCCGTGGTTGGTGGCGTTCGCCCAGGTCGTGGCGTCGACCTGACTGGCCGTCACCGTCTGGTAGTTGACGCCGTCCACGGAGAAGCGGATGGCCTCGGGGCTCACCGAGCGGTCCCACTCCATGGTGTAGGTGTGGAAGCCGGACTGACAGGTGGTGCCGGGGCAGGCGGTCGAATTGCCCAGGCCCGTCGTCTCGTTGCAGGGGCCGCCCGGGTTGGTGCCGCAGTGCATGGTCGCCCAGACCTTGTTCAGGCCCTGCACGTTCTCCATGATGTCCAGCTCGCCGACGCTCGGCCAGTTCTGGTAGTTGCCCCGGTAGGGGGCGCCCAGCATCCAGAACGCCGGCCAGTAGCCGTAGGCGGCGGTCCCGGTGACGTTCGGCATCTGGATCCGCGCCTCGACGCGCAGCTTGCCGCCGGCCGGGGGCTGGAAGTCGGTACGAGTGGTCTCGATCCGGCCCGAGGTCCAGTTCCCGGACGAGTCCCGGACGGGGGTGATCTTCAGGTTGCCGCTGCCGTCGAGGGCGACGTTGGTGGTGGACGAGGTCATCGTCTCGACCTCGCCGGTGCCCCAGTTGGCGGCCCCGCCGGGATACGAGGTCCCGGTGTCGTACTGCCAGTTGGAGGTGTTGACCTCGGTCCCGGCGGTGCCGTTGAAGTCGTCGAGGAAGACCTGGCTCCAGCCGGACGGCACGCTGGGCGCCGAGGCGCTGGCGGGGAGGGTGCCGGCGGTGGCGGCCGTGACCGCCAGGCCTACGGTGGCCAGGGCGGCGAGCAGGGCGCGGCGGACCGAGCGGCGCCGTCTGTGGTCCGCGGGAGGTATACCGGAGGTTTCGCTCATGGGGGTGCCTCTCGGGTACGGAGGGGGGTGCGCGGGTGGGTCTCCGAGAGCGCCGTCATGATCTGAGAGCGCTCTCAAAGTGGGCCCAATGTGCTCTCCGTGCCTGCGGCCGTCAAGAGTTAAAACAAAGAATCACCCTGTTTCTCAACGGAGTTCACGCTTTGAAGCCGGCCGCTCGCTGGACCGCGCCGGCCGTTCGCTAGACGGCGCTGCCCGCCTTCCAGTCCGCCCAGGAGAGGTTCCAGCCGTTGAGGCCGTTGGACGCCTCGACGGTCTTCTCGCCGGAGTTCTTGACGATCACCACGTCGCCGAGCATCGAGCTCTCGTAGAACTTGTAGCCCGCGACCGAGGAGTCGTTCGCGCCCTTGGCGTCGTGCAGGCCGACACAGCCGTGGCTGGTGTTCTGGCTGCCGAAGACCGACGTGGACGCCCAGTAGTTGCCGTGCACGAAGGTGCCGGACGTGGTCAGGCGCTGGGCGTGCGGGACGTCGGAGATGTCGTACTCGTCGCCGAGGCCGACCGTGGAGGACTCCATCCGGGTCTGCTTGAACCGCTCGCTGATGACCATGATCCCGGACCAGGTGGTGTGCTGGGCGTTGCCGCCGGAGACCGGGTAGGTGGCGTGGGTGGCGCCGTCCCGCTTCACCACCATCTTCTTGGTGGCCAGGTCGACCGTGCTGATCTGCTCCCGGCCGATGTGGAAGGTCACGTCCTTCGACTGCACCCCGTAGACGCCGTCCGAGCTCTCCACGTCCTTCAGTCGCAGGCTTAGCGTGATCTTCGTGCCGGACGCCCAGTACGTCTCGGGGCGGAAGTCGAGCCGGGTGTCGCTGAACCAGTGCCCGACCACCTCCACCGCCGGCTCGGCGGTCACGGTGATCGCCTTCTGCACAGCCGCCCGGTCCGTCACCGCGTGCGTGAAGTTGATCGACACCGGCATGCCGACCCCGGACGTCGAGTTCGCCTCGGGCGTGAAGTAGCCGACGAACGTCTCGCCGGGGGACTTCGTGGTGAAGGTCGCCACCGTCTCGTCGGCCGCCCCCTTCGCCTTCGCGGTCACCGTGTACTTGGTGCCGGAGTACGGGTTCCTCGACGACGTCCACTTCGTCCGCGCGTCGTCGAAGGTGCCCGCCAGCGTCGAGCCGTCGTTGCCCGTGACCGTCACGGAGGCCAGCGTGCCGTCGGTCACCGTGACCGAGACGGGGCTGGTGAAGTCGGCCTTCGTGGTGCCCGAGACCGGTGCGACCGTGATCGTGGCCTTCTTCGTCGCGGACTTCACCGAGGCCGTGGCACCCTTGCCGGGCGCGCCGGCCGAGGCGTCCGCCGACGAACTGCATCCGGCCAGAGCCGCGCCCGCGGGCACCGCGCCCAGCGCGGCGAGGATCCCGCGCCGGGACCACTTCCCCGACTGCCGTCCGGACCCGTTCGATATGTGCTGGACGCCCACGACACGCCTTCCTGACTTGTCCACCTGTGCCAGGGCATCCTGCGCTCGTTGTATGGGTGGCGCCTTTGAATCACGGGGGTGGTCCCTGAGATTCCGATGAGGGCGAGTCGGCCGGAACCCGGGTTGTCCCCGGCGGCGTTCGTGAACAGAGTATGAACGCCCGACCGGCGGCCTGAGTTTCCGGTGAGTTCCCCCCTCCCGGGATGGCTTCCCCACCTACCCGATCGGAACAGTAGAGAAGCAGTTCGCCGACCCGCCGGAGGTATTCCGTGACCGACGTCCGCAAGCGGCAGAGCGTGGCCATCGTGGGAGCGGGAGCGGCGGGCACCCTCACCGCCGTCCAGCTCTGCGAGACCGCACACCGCCGCCGGACTCCGCTGGACCTCGTCCTCGTCGACCCGGCCCCGGAGGCGGGCCGGGGCGCGGCCTACGCCACCCGCGACCCCCGGCACCGCCTCAACGTGCCCGCCGGGAACATGAGCGCCTATCCGGACGACCCCGGCCACTTCGTCCGCTGGCTCTGCCGGCACGGCGAACCCGCCGTCACCGGCGCCGACTTCGCCACCCGCTACCGCTACGGCGCCTACCTCGCCGACACCCTCGGCCAGGCCATGGTCCGCGCCCACGGCACGGTCGCGGTACGCCGGCTGCGCACCCGGGCGGAAAGCTGTACCGGCACCCCCGACGGCCGGGTGGAACTCCGCCTCGCCACCGGGGGACCCCTGACGGCGGACGGCGCGGTCCTGGCCACCGGCCCCGCCGGTACCACCGCAGGATGGGCGCCGCCCGCCCTGCGCACCTCGCCCCGCTTCGTCGCCGCCCCGTGGACCCCGGGCGCCCTGGACCCCGTACGGGACAGCCCGGAGGACATCCTGCTGGTCGGCACCGGCCTGACCGCGGTCGACCTCGCCCTCACCCTCGACCGTCCCGGCCGCACCCTGCACGCCCTGTCCCGCAGCGGACTGCTGCCCCAGCCGCACGCCCTCGGCCCGGCCGGAGCGATGCCCGCACCGGACCACCTCGACGACACCTCGCTGGGCCGGCTGCGCCGCGCGGTCTGGCGCCATGTGAGCCGTTCCGTGCGCACCCACGGCGACTGGCGTCCCGCCCTGGACAGCCTCCGCCCGCACACCGCCCGGCTGTGGCGCAGCCTCACCCCCGAGGAGCGCGAGGAGTTCCTGGCCCGTGAGGGTGCCCTGTGGAACACCCACCGGCACCGGATGGCCCCCGCCACCGCCGAACACGTCTCCCGCGCCCGCACCGCCCGCCGCCTGCACGTCCACACCGGCACGGTCACCCGCGTGACCGCGACCGAAACCGGCACGCTCGCGGTCGAACTGTCCAACGGCCATGTGCTGCACGTCGGTTGGGTCGTCGACTGCACCGGACCCGGCCGCCGCCTCGACGACCCGCTGTGGCAGCGGCTGTTCGGCTCCGGTACGGCCGTCCCCGGCCCGCTCGGCATGGGCGCGGCCACCCGGGACGGCCGGCTCCTCGACGCCCGCGGCCGGACCGGGCTGCCCCTGTTCACGCTCGGGGCGCCGCGCCGGGGCGAGCTGTGGGAGACCACCGCGATCCCCGAGATCCGGGTCCAGGCGGCCGAGCTGGCGCAGCGGATCCTGCCGCCCGAGCCGGTGCGCCGGCGGCCCGGACGGCGTCCCCTGGACGGCAACGGACAGCCCCTGTCGACCCGTGCCGAGGCGGCCGCCGCCTACCGCGGCGGTCTCGACCGGGTCCTCAAGGTGCGCGCCGGCGCCGAGGAGGCGTTCGCCCGCGCGGTCGCCCTGGACCCCGGGTTCGCCCTCGGCCACGCGGCCCTGGCCCTGCTCGGCCACGAGTGCGCCGCCGCCGTCGACGTGCCCCGCGCCCTCGCCGACGCCCAGCGCGCGGCCCGCGAACGCGCCGACGAACGCGAGCGGTCCTTCGTGGCCGTGGTGACACGCCGGGTGACCGGTGACGACGGGGACCAGGCCCTCGTACGGCACCTGCGGGAGCATCCGGGGGACGCTCTGGCGCTCGCCGCAGCCGTGCCCACCATCGCGTTCTCCGGGGTGAGCGACCTCCAGGACGCCGACGCCCTGCGGCTGCTCGAACTGACCTCGCCCGCCTACGACGGACACTGGTTCCACACCTCGCTGCTGGCCTTCCTGCGCCAGGAGCAGGGCCGGCTGCACGAGGCGGGGGAGCTGGCGCACCGCGCGCTGGCCGCCGAGCCGGCCTCCGGGCACGCGGTGCACGCCCTCGCCCACGTCCACTACGAGTCCGGGGCGCACGAGGCGGGCCGGGACTGGCTCGACGGCTGGGTGTCCGGGCGCGGCCGGGGCGCGGTGCACCGGGCGCACTTCTCCTGGCACATCGCCCTGCACGAACTCGCCCTCGACGATCCGGGTGCCGTGCGCCGCCGCTGGTTCACCCAGCTGGCGCCGGGCCGGGTACGCGGGGTGCGGGCGCTGGTGGACTCCGGGTCGCTGCTGTGGCGGGCCCGGCTCAGCGACAGCTGGGACGGCGACCTGCCGACGGCGGACGTGCTCGACTCGGTGGCCCGTGAGGTGCTGGAGCGGCCCGCCACCGCGTTCACCGCCCTGCACGTCGCCGTCGCCCTCACGGCCGCCGGGGACCTGCCCGCGCTGCACCGGCTCCGGGACCACGCGGCCGGCGCCGATCCGGTGCAGCGGGAGGTGATCGCACCGCTGTGCGAGGCGTTCGCGGCACTGGTCGAGGAGCGGTTCCACGAGGCGGCCCGGGGGCTCGACGCCCTGCTGCCGGTGCTGGCCAGGGTGGGCGGCAGCGCGGCCCAGCGAGAGGTGGTCGAGGAGACGCTGCTGTATGCGCTCGTCGCGGACGGCCGCTGCGACGCGGCCCGGCGCCTGCTGGACGCCCGCCTGGACCGCAAACCGGCACCCCGCGACCGACGCCTGCGAGCGGCCCTGCTCCCCTGACACGGAACACCGGCCCGGCCGGTCCCGCGGTTCACCCGGTCCGGCGGCTCGTCCGTCCGGCGGCTTGGCCTGCGCGGTGGTGCGGCCTGTCCGGCGGCCCGTCCGTCCGGCGGCTTGGCCTGCGCGGTGGTGCGGCTTGTCCGGCGGCCCGTCCGTCCGGCGGCTTGGCCTGCGCGGTGGTGCGGCTTGTCCGGCGGCCCGTCCGTCCGGCGGCTTGGCCTGCGCGGTGGTGCGGCCTGTCCGATGGCCTGGTCCCTCCGGTGGCCTGGTCCGTCCGGTGGCCTGGTGCGTCCGGCGGGTCGGCCCGCTCGGTCAGGCGGTCTGGGTGGGGTGTTCCGGCTGCCAGCCCAGGGCCCGGGAGATGCCGCGGGCCGCCAGTCGTACCGCCGGGACCAGGGCCGGTACCTGGGCGTCGGACTGGGGCACCACCACCGAGACGGCCGCGGCCACCTGGCCCGTCGTCCCGCGCACCGCGGCCGCCACCGACAGCGCGTCGTCGGTGACCTGACGGCTGCTCACCGCCACCCCGGTGCGCCGTACTTCGGCGAGCGAGCGGCGCAGCCGGACCGGATCCGTGATCGTGTACGGCGTGAACGCGGCCAACGGCCCGGCGCAGTAGTCCTGTTGGAAGGCCGGGGTCTCGTGCGCGAGCAGCGCCAGCCCCACGCCCGTCGCGTGCAGCGGCCAGCGGGCGCCCACCCGGATGTGCACACCCACCGCCGAACGCCCCGACAGCCACTCGATGTAGACGACCTCGGTACCGTCCCGCACCGCCAACTGGACGTTCTCGTGGGTCGCTTCGTACAGGTCCTCCAGGTACGGCAGCGCGACCTGGCGCAGTGCGAGACCCCGGGGTGCCAGGGCGGCCAGCTCCCACAGGCGCAGCCCCACGTGGTAGAGGCCGTCCGTGTCCCGTTCCAGCGCACCCCACGCGGTGAGCGCGCCGACCAGCCGGTGCGCGGTGGTCAGGGAGAGCCCGGCCCGGCGGCTGACGTCGGTCAGGCTCAGCGCGGGATGCGCGTGGTCGAACGCGGCCAGGACCGCCAGCAGCCGGTCGGGCGCGGAGCGGCCGCCGTCGGTCATGGCCGGTCGGCGACGCGCAGCAGCAGGGCGTGCAGGGTCTCCCGCTCGGCGGGATCGAGCGGGGCCAGTAGGTCGTTCGTCACGCGCAGACCGGCCTCGTCGGTGTCGCGCAGGAAGGTCCGGCCCCGCTCGGTGAGGACGACGATCCGGCTGCGCCGGTCGTCGGGGGAGGGGCGCCGCTCGGCGAGGTCCTGCTTCTCCAGGTCGTCGACCAGGCCGACGATCGCGCTCGGGTCGTAGCCGAGCCGGGTGCTCAGCTCCCGCTGGAGGGCGCCCTCGGAGGTGGCGAGGTAGCGCAGTACCGCGTAGTGGCGCAGCCGTACGCCCGACTCCTGAAGGAACGTGTTGAAGGCCTGGCCCGAGCGCAGGCCCAGGCGGTACAGCAGGTACCCCGTGTCCGCGTGCAGCCCGCGCATCCACGGCTCGTCGGCGTCGATGGGGGACGGGTTCTCGGTCTGCTGGCGGGCGATGGCGGGCTCCCTGGTACGGGCCCCGGCGGCGGGGCGGTCGGTGGCACGCATTCCAGCATGACGCACCCGTGGGTAGGCAACAACTATTGACGTCAACAATTATTGCTTTTAGCTTCGATCTCGCAGCCGCACCCATGCGACCCACGTGAAGGGACCAGCCGTGCCCACCATCGATCTCACCGGCAAGGCCGCCGTCGTCACCGGCAGCGGCCGGGGACTCGGCCTCGCCTACGCCCATGCCCTCGCCGCCCACGGGGCCTCCGTGGTCGTCAACGACGTGGACGAGGCCGTCGCCGCACAGGCCGTGAAGTCCATCGCCGAGGCCGGCGGCACCGCCGTCGCCGAGGTGGTCCCGGTCGGCACCGCCGAGGCCGCCGACCGGCTCGTGAACCGGGCCGTCGAGGAGTTCGGCCGCCTGGACGTGCTGGTCACCAACGCGGGCATCCTGCGCGACAAGGTGCTCTGGAAGATGACCGACGACGACTTCGACGCCGTCGTCACCACCCACCTCAAGGGCACCTTCACCTGCGCCCGCGCCGCCGCCGTCCGGATGCGCGAGCAGGGCGAGGGCGGCACGCTGATCCTGGTCGGCTCCCCGGCCGGGCAGCGCGGCAACTTCGGCCAGACCAACTACGCCGCCGCCAAGGCCGGCATCGCCGCCATGGCCCGTACCTGGTCGATGGAGCTGGGCCGGGCGGGCATCACGGTCAACGCGATCGTCCCGGTGGCCGCCACCGCGATGACCGAGACCATCCCCGCCTTCGCCCCCTACGTCGAGGCGATGAAGAACGGCGAGCCGCTTCCGGACTTCCTGCGCAAGGGCGAGGGCTTCGGCACCCCCGAGGACTGCGCCGCCCTCGTCCCCTTCCTCGCCTCCGCGGCCGCCCGGGGGATCACGGGTCAGGCCATCGGCATCGGCGGTGACAAGGTGGCACTCTGGTCGCACCCCCAGGAGGTGCGGGCGGCCTACGCCGACGGCGGCTGGACCCCGGACACCCTGGCCGACGCCTTCCCCACCTCGGTCGGCGCCGAACTCCAGACCGTGGGCATCCCCGCGCCCAAGCTGCCGGAGGCGTGATGGACATCGAGGCACTCACCGCGATCGACGTCCACACCCACGCCGAGGTCTCCTCCCGCGGCCACTCCTCCCTCGACGACGACCTGCACGACGCCTCCTCCGCCTACTTCAAGGTCGAGGGCAAGCGGAAGCCGACGCTCGAGGAGACCGCCGCCCACTACCGCGAGCGGAACATGGCCGCCGTGATCTTCACGGTGGACGCCGAGTCCGCGACCGGTACCGCACCGGTGCCCAACGAGGAGGTCGCGGAAGCCGCGGCCGCCAACTCCGACGTGCTGATCCCCTTCGCCTCCGTCGACCCCTTCCGCGGCAAGGCCGGCATCCGGCAGGCCCGGCGCCTGGTCGAGGAGTACGGGGTGAAGGGCTTCAAGTTCCACCCCAGCATCCAGGGCTTCTTCCCGAACGACCGCGCGGTGGCCTACGGCCTCTACGAGGTCATCGAGGAGACCGGCACCATCGCCCTCTTCCACACCGGCCAGACCGGCATCGGCGCCGGCGTCCCGGGCGGCGGCGGCATCCGCCTGAAGTACTCGAACCCGCTGCACGTGGACGACGTGGCCGCCGACTTCCCGCACCTGAAGATCATCCTGGCGCACCCGTCCTTCCCCTGGCAGGACGAGGCCCTCGCCGTCGCCACCCACAAGCCGGGCGTGCACATCGACCTGTCCGGCTGGTCGCCGAAGTACTTCCCGCCGCAGCTGATGCAGTACGCCAACACGCTGCTCAAGGACAAGGTCCTGTTCGGCTCCGACTTCCCCGTCCTCACCCCGGACCGGTGGCTCGCCGACTTCGCGAAGCTGCCGATCAAGGACGAGGTCCGGCCGAAGATCCTCAAGGAGAACGCCGCCCGTCTGCTCGGGCTGACCAAGCCATAAGGGGCCGCAGATGCGCAACGAGGGACTGGGTTCGTGGCCCGCGCGCCGGGCCCGCAAGACCCCGCACCGTACGGCGCTGGTGCACGACGGCCGCACGGCCGACTACCGCACCCTGCACGACCGCACCACCCGCCTCGCCCACGCCCTGCGCGCCCGGGGCGTCCGCCGCGGCGACCGCATCGCCTACCTCGGCCCCAACCACCCCGCCTACCTGGAGACGCTGTTCGCGGCCGGCACCCTCGGCGCGGTCTTCGTCCCGCTCAACACCCGCCTGGCGGGCCCCGAGATCGCCTACCAGCTCTCCGACTCCGGCGCCAAGGCGCTGCTGTACGGCCCCTCGCACGCCGGTCTGGTCGCCGGGCTCCCCGGCAGCAGCGACGTCCGGACGTACGTGGAAGTCGGCGCCGAGTACGAGGAGTTGCTGGCGACGGCGGCCGACGACCCGATCGACGAGCCGGTCGCCCCCGACGACACCTGCGTCATCATGTACACCTCGGGTACGACCGGCCGTCCCAAGGGCGCGATGCTCAGCCACGGGAACCTGACCTGGAACGCGCTCAACGTCCTGGTGGACACCGATCTGATCGCCGACGAACGCGCCCTGGTATCCGCCCCGTTGTTCCACACGGCGGGCCTCAACATGCTCACCCTGCCGGTCCTCCTGAAGGGCGGCACCTGCGTGCTGGTGGAGTCCTTCGACCCGGCGGCCACCCTGGACCTCATCGAACACCACCGGATCACCTTCATGTTCGGGGTGCCGACCATGTTCGACCAGGTGGCCCGCCAGCCGCGCTGGCCGCACGCCGACCTCTCCTCCCTGCGCATCCTCACCTGCGGCGGCTCACCGGTCCCCACCCCGCTGATCGCCGCGTACCAGGAGCGGGGCCTGACCTTCCTCCAGGGCTACGGCATGACGGAGGCCTCGCCCGGCACCCTCTTCCTCGACGCCGAGCACGCGATCGGCAAGGCGGGCTCGGCGGGCGTGCCGCACTTCTTCAGCGACGTACGGGTGGTACGGCCCGACCTGACCCCGGTGGACGTCGGCGAGCCCGGCGAGGTCGTGGTCCGCGGCCCGCATGTCATGTCCGGCTACTGGGGGCTGCCGGAGGAGACGGCGGCCTCCTTCGCGGACGGCTGGTTCCGCAGCGGGGACGCGGCCCGGGTCGACGAGGACGGTTACGTCTTCATCGTGGACCGCCTCAAGGACATGATCATCTCGGGCGGGGAGAACATCTACCCGGCCGAGATCGAGGACCTGCTCCTCGCCCACCCCGACATCGTGGAGTGCGCGGTCATCGGGGTGCCGGACGACAAGTGGGGCGAGGTGCCGCGCGCGGTGGTGGTCCCCCGCGAGGGCGCCCGCCTCGACCCCGACGAGGTGCTGGCCTCGCTGTCCGGCCGGCTGGCCAAGTACAAGCTCCCCAAATCGGTGGTGCTCGCGGACGAACTCCCGCGCACCGCCTCCGGAAAGCTCCTCAAGTCCCGGGTGCGCAAGCGCTACGGCACCAACTCGTGAGTAAGGAAAGCGACATGAGCGTCACCGTCAACGGCCTCGACGAACTGAAGAAGCTCGCCGGCGGCGACCTGGGCACCAGTGACTGGATCGAGGTCACCCAGGAACGCATCGACACCTTCGCCGACGCGACCGGCGACCACCAGTGGATCCACGTCGACCCCGAGCGGGCGGCCGAGGGCCCCTTCGGCGCCCCCATCGCCCACGGCTACCTCACCCTGTCGTTGTTCATCCCGCTGTTCACCGAACTGCTGGACGTCCAGGGCGTCACCACGAAGGTCAACTACGGCCTGAACAAGGTGCGTTTCCCGTCGCCGGTGAAGGTCGGCTCGCGCATTCGGCTGGCCGCCCGGCTCGCGGAGGTCGAGGACGTGCCGGGCGGGGTGCAGATCGCCGTCGACGGGACGATCGAGATCGAGGGCGGGACCAAGCCCGCGGCTGTGCTGCAGAGCCTTTCGCGGTTCTACGCGTAGGGGCTGGGCCGGTGGGCGCTGACAACGCGCCCCGTCAGGGGCGCGGGGAACTGCGCGATCAGCCCCCACCGGCCCGCAGCCGAACGGAGCGCTCAGTTCACCACGCCCACGAAGATCGGGTTCGAGTAGAACCAGGTGTCCGCCCACGGGTCACCGTTGCCCGGCTCGTGCGGGATCGGGCCGTACGGGTCGACCGAGGCGCCGAGGTAGCCCGTGCCGCCCCGCTTGCCGTCGCTGCCGCGCAGCCGGACGTAGCAGCGCGCGTCGGTGTTGTGGCGACGCGGGGCCCCGTCAACGGTCCCTGCCCCACCACCGCACCAGCGGGGTGGGGCTGGACGCAAACGCAGCGCTACAGCCAGTGGCTCCCGTTGTGCAAGCCCGGTGCTTCAGCGCCGGGTAGTTGACTGGGTCATGAAGGAGGACACGGGCAGCGCCCGGGAGACGATCCGGACGTCGCCGAGGCGGCCGTGGAGGATCTGGTCGATCTTGTCGGCGTAGGTGTAGCCGCCGAGCAGCCAGGGCTCGCCGACCGTGGTGATGCCCACCGCGGCGGCCTTCGGGTTGCGCACGACCGGGCAGCCGTCGACGTACAGGGTCGTGTGCCTGCCGTCGTTGACGACGGCGAGGTGGCACCAGGTCTCCAGCGGTGTCTCCTGGCCCCAGTTGGTGGCGATGCCCTCCTGGTTGAGCGGGCGCATCGCCCACTGCGGCTCACGGTCGTTGGACAGCGAGAGGGTGGCCACCGGCTCGTCCGGGTCGTCGCCGGTCTTGCCGGCGGCGCCCCCGGTGCCCCGGCGGCTGACGACACCGGCCCACGCGTTGTGGCCGGGGTCCCAGTCGGCGGGCAGACGGAAGAACGCCTCGATGGTGTAACCGTCCTCGAACGTGGCCGAGTTGATCGGGGCGCCGGGGACCGTCTGGAGATAGGCGCCCGTCAGCGGCGACTTGTACCCGGTGAACTCCAGGCTGCCGTGGCCCGGCTGGTCCGGGTGGTGGTCCGCCGACCAGCCGAGGGTGCCGCCGCCCACCGTGACCACGGTGAGGTCGTTGCCGTTGCCGGACTGGTCGCGGACCGTGCCGGAGACCGCCGTGTCGAACCGCCAGTAGGCGGCCGTGCCCCGGACCAGCAGCTGCGACGCGGGCCGGGCCGTGCGGGCGGGCACCGGGTCGAAGCCGGCGAAGCGGTCCGCGAAGTCGATGTCCACGGAGAACCGGTCGGCGTCACCGCTGAGTTCGATCTCCTGCCGCTCCAGCTCGTTCAGGCCCTTCCTGGCCCGGCCGAGGATCCACGGCGAGACCGTCTCCACGTCGATGACGTTCCGGTCCAGGTCGAAGTGGTAGAGGCGGATCATCGCCGCGCCGCCGAAGTACCGGTTCTGGTAGTTCGTCAGGTGCAGGTGCACCTCGTTGCCCGCCGCGTTCCTGCGGGTGGCGCGGCCGGCGGGCCAGTAGTGGCCGTTCAGGGTGAGGAAGATCTGGTCGTGCTCGTCGACCAGCTGGTCCCACAGCTGCTGCCCGTACGAGGACAACGTGGAGTCGTCCACGACGAGTTCGTGCGTGGTGAGGACGACCGGCGTCCTCGGGTGGGCGGCGGTGACGTCCCTGGCCCAGGCGTAGCCCTTCGCCGACAGCCGCCAGTCCAGCGCCAGCACCAGCCACTCGCGCCCGGCCGCCCGGAACAGGTGGTAGGTGTTGTAGCCGTCGGGGGAGGCCCCGCCGAACGTCGGCCTGCCCCTGAACCGCTGCGGGCCGAACGTGTCCAGGTAGGGCGACGCGCCACGCTGGTCGTCCGTGGACGACTTGATGTCGTGGTTGCCGGCCAGCACGCTGTAGCCGACCCCGCGCCGGTCGAGGATCCCGAACGCCTCGCTGATCGCGGTGAACTCCTCGACGGCCCCGTTCTGGGTCAGGTCGCCCAGGTGGGACAGGAAGACGATGTTGTCCTCCTCGGCCTGGTCCAGCAGGTAGCGCAGCGACGCCTCGACCGGCGCCGCGTCGATGCTGGGCCCGTCGAAGAGGTACTGGGTGTCGGGCATCACCGCGAGGGTGAAGCGACGGCTCTCGGGGTCGGGCCGCCGGCCGGCGCCGGCGGACGCCTCGGCGGCGTCCGCGACGGCCGGCAGCGCGACCCCGGCGGTGGCGGCGGCACCGAGCAGCGCGGTGGCCCTCAGGAAGTTGCGTCGTCCGGCTCCGGCCTGCGCGGCCTCGCCCTGGGCATGGTCATGCGACGTACACACGTGTGCTCCGTGAGCAATCAGAAGTGTCGGGGAGGGGCGTGGGGGGATCTCAGAGGGCGCGCAGGGTCCAGCTCCAGCGGTGGATGCCCGGTGCGACGAGGTAGGAGGGGAAGGTGTCGGGACCGCACGAGGCCGTGCCCAGGCCCCGGTGCGCGGCGTCGAGGTGGACCACGCAGCCGGCCCGCGGCACGAGTTCGTCGTGGTGCGTGACGGCGGTGAGGTCCTCGGCGCGGTAGCGGCTGACGGAGACCTGGCGGGGTTCGTCCAGCTCGACCGCGAGTCCGGTGGCGTCCGGTGCCGACAGCGTGAACCGCCGTACGCCGTGCCGGCCGCCGCTCTCCTGGGGCCGCAGGTACGGGGTGAACAGCGCGTCCACCGGCAGCCGGTGGTGGCCGACGGGGGCGCCGGCGGCGCGGTCGGGGTACGACTCCCAGGGACCCTGACCGAACCAGTCCAGCACGTCGAGCCCGGCCACCGTCTCGAAGACCGAGCCGACCCGCGCCACGTCGTCGAACTCCGCGGGCAGCTCGGCCGACTCCTCGACCAGGATGCCGCCCTCGACCGGTGTGAACTCCTGCCGGTGCCGTACCACCCCCACGGTGCCGGCGTACTCCGCGACCACCGTCACCAGGTCGCCGTCCCGGCGGACCGAGACCACCTTGCGTACCAGCCGGTCAAGTCCCCAGGCCCGCCAGCGCGGTGCCATGCCGCCGAGTTCGTCGTTGTCGGTGGGCGCCCGCCACAGGGAGAGCGTCGGCGCGGCCGTGAGCAGCGGATGCCGCAACAGGCCCTCGCCGTCCACCTCGACGGCGGGACCCGTCGGCACCGGCTTCCCCGGCGCGTCCGCCGCCCGGATCCTGATCCCCGGGGCGCACACCTCCGTGCCGGCCGGCGCCCACGCCTGGTCCTCGGCGACCGTGACCCGCAGCGTCAGCCAGGCCTCCCCGCCGTCCGCCGGCACCGCGAACGGCAGCGGTACGGCCGCCGTCTCGCCCGGCCGCAGCGCCGGGAGTTCCGCCGGGCCGGTCAGGGTACGGCCGTCGGCCAGCGCCAGCTCCCAGGTGCCCGTCAGCCAGTCCAGACCGCGGAAGTGCTGGTGGTTGGCGAGCACGACGCCCTCGTGCCGGAAGCACCGGATGCGGACCGGCGCGGCGATCTCCCGGTGCTCGTACATCGCGGGCTTGGGGGTGCGGTCGGGGAAGACGATCCCGTCCGCGACGAACGCCCCGTCGTGCGGGCTCTCGCCGAAGTCGCCGCCGTACGCCCAGCGGTGGCCGGGCGCGGCGACACCGTTGTCATACAGTCCGGCGCCCGTGCGCCCGGCCGGTCTTCCGTCGCTCACCCGCTGGAGGATTCCGTGGTCCCAGAACTCCCAGATGAACCCGCCCTGAAGCCCTGGAGTGGACTCGATGGCGGCCCAGTGGTCGGCGAGCGTGCCGTTGCTGTTCCCCATCGCGTGCGAGTACTCGCACTGGATCAGCGGCTTCGTCTGCTCCCCGGACAGCGCGTGCGCCACGCAGTCCTCCAGCGGCGCGTACATCGGGCAGGCGATGTCGGAGGCCACGTCCGGGTCGGCCCAGCCGCGCTTGGCGGCGCCCTCGTACTGGACCGGCCGGGTCGGGTCGTGCCGCCGTACCCAGCCCGCCGCCGCGTCGTGGTTGGCGCCGTAGTCGGACTCGTTGCCCAGCGACCAGATGATGACCGAGGGGTGGTTCTTGTCGCGCAGCACCATCCGTGAGACCCGGTCCACGAAGGCGTTCAGGTAGCGCGGGTCGTCCGCGATCTCGTGCGCGTGGTCGTGGGACTCGATGTCCGCCTCGTCCACCACGTAGAAACCCAGTTCGTCGGCGAGGTCGTACAGCGCCGGGTCGTTCGGGTAGTGCGAGGTGCGGATCGCGTTGAACCCGAACCGCTTCAGCACCACGAGGTCGGCCCGCATGTCGTCGTACGACACCGTGCGTCCGGTCAGCGGGTGGAAGTCGTGCCGGTTGACGCCCCGGACGAACACCCGTTCGCCGTTGACCAGCAGGTCCCGCCCGGTGATCTCGACGTCCCGGAAGCCGACGCGGTGGTACGACGTGTCGGCGACCGTGCCGTCCGCGCGGTGCAGCCGGACGGTCAGCCCGTACAGTTCGGGCTCCTCCGCGTTCCAGGTGCGGACCTCGGGCACCACGGCGTTGATACGGGCCTCGCCCAGGAAGTCGGAGACCCGGTCGTCCTCGGTGTTCAGCCGGTCGAACTCGGCGTCCTGGGCGAGGGGTCGGCCGTCCAGGTCGCCGGTGACGTACCAGCCGTCGGGCAGGGCCCCGCCGGCGTCGCGCACGAGGCAGTCCACCCGCAGCACGCCGTCCCGCCGGGCCCGCACGGTGACGTCCGCGAGCCGGAGCGGGTCGGTCGCGTACAACAGCACCGACCGGGTGATCCCGCCGTGCCACCACTGGTCCTGGTCCTCGAGGTGCGTGGCGTCCGACCACTTGACGACGGTCAGCCGCAGCACCGAACGCTCCCCGGGACGGACGGCACCCGTCAGGTCGAACTCGGCCGCCAGGTGCGAGTCCTTGGAGACGCCGACCGGCCGTCCGTCGACGTGCACGAGGAGCACGCTCTCGGCCGCGCCCACCTGGAGCACGATCCGGCGTCCGGCCCACTCGGCGGGGACGTCCAGCTCACGCTCGTAGACCCCCGTCGGGTTCACGGCGGGGGAGTGCGGCGGGAACTCGGGGAACGGCGTCCGCACGTTCGTGTACTGCGGCAGGTCGTCGGTGTCCTGCACGGTCCAGGCGCCGGGCACGTGCGCCGTCGACCACGCACCGCCGACCGGCGCGTCCGGAGCCGGCAGCAACTGGAAGCGCCAGTCGCCGTCCAGGGGGAGCGCTCCGGAGCGCCGGTCGACGGCGTTCATGGGCAGCCGCCCCCAGGAGGTCACCTCGGGTGCCTCCCAGGGGCGCAGTGCCGTCAGGGTGTCGGGCAGCGGATGCGTGTCGGTCATGACCATTCCGAAGTCGGTGCGGGCGGCGGCAGGACGCGGCCCGGCAGGTTCCAGGCGGGGTCGGCGGGGATGCCGAGGCGGTTCAGCACGGTGGGCGCGATGTCGATGAGCCGGGGTGAGTCGAGGCGGTGCCGGGCGGGTGGTTCGGGCTCGGCGAGGATGACGAAGACCTCCCGTTCGGCGCGGGTGTCGCCGCCGTGGCCGCCGGTGTCGAGATGACCGTGGTCGGTGGTGACGAGGACGGTCCACCGCTCCTCGGCCGGGCGGGCGTCGAGCGCGCCGAGGAGCCGCCCGAGATGGGCGTCCTGGGCGCGGAGGGCTTCGTCGTAGGCGGCGGAGAACGGACCGGTGGCGTGCGCGGCCTCGTCGGTGGAGCCGAAGTACACGAACAGGACGTCCGGGGCGTCCTCGGTGAGCAGGCGCGCCGCGGTACCGGCGACCAGGCGGTCGGCTGTGGTGTAGCCGTCGCTCTCACCGTCGTACTGCACGAGTTGTCCGACGGCCGTGCCGAGGGTGCCGCGGCGGACCAGCTCCGGCCAGGACACCACGGCGGCGGCGCGCAGCCCGGGGCGGGCGGTGACGGCACGGCTCAGGAAGTCGGGGTGACGGGTGTAGTCGGCGCCGGTGAAGTCGTTGCCGGTCACTCCGTGGCGGTCGGGCCACACCCCGGTCAGCACGCTCGACCAGCCGGGCCCGGAGTCGGTGTAGGCCATGCTGGTGGACGGCCCGCCCGGGGCCTGGCCGTCCGCCTCGCCGTACGGCAGCAGACTGGTGCCGTGGGCGCCCTTCGCCATCAGCGCGTGCAGCACGGGCGCCGTGACCGGCGCGAGGGACAGCCGGTCGAAGCGCAGTCCGTCCATGCCCACCACCAGCACCCGGCCCTGGCCGGACCGCGCCGCACCGGCGTCGTACGTCATCACCCGCCCCTTCCGTCGTGATCCCGGTTCAGGTGCCCTGGACCGCTCCCTCGGTGGCCCCGGCGATGAACCCGCGGGCGAAGACCGCGAAGACGACGACCAGCGGCAGCGCGGCCATCAGCACCCCGGCCATGACCATGCTGTAGTCGGTGGTGTGGCCGACGTTGAGCTGGGCGAGTTCCACCTGGAGCGTCACATGGGCGGGGTCGGTGAGCACGATCAGCGGCCAGACGTAGTCGTTCCAGGCGCCGACGAAGGCGTAGATGGCGAGGAAGGACAGCGCCGGCCTGATCATCGGCAGCGCGATGTTCCAGTACTGGCGGAAGAACCCGGCGCCGTCGATGCGGGCGGCGTCGAGGAGTTCGTCGGGTACGCCGTTCTCGATGTACTGGCGCAGCCAGAAGATGCCGAAGGCGTTGGCGAGGGCGGGCGGGACCAGTGCCTGGAGGGTGCCGACCCAGCCGATCTTGGACATCAGGATGAACTGCGGCAGGACCGCCAGTTGCAGCGGCAGCATCATGAACAGCAGCAGCGTGCCGAAGAGCACCTTGCGCCCGGGGAAGTCGAACTTGGCGAAGGCGAAGGCCGCCAGCGAGTCCACGAACAGCACCAGGACGGTGGTGACGCAGGCGACGACGACCGTGTTCAGCATCGACCCGAAGAAGTCGATGGTGTTCAGCACGTGCCGGATGTTCTCCAGCAGATGGGAGCCGAAGGTGAACTTCGGCGGGCTCTTGTAGATGTCCTGCGTGGTGTTGGTCGCCATGACGATCGTCCACAGGAACGGGAAGACCGAGAGGACGACGGCCAGCATGAGCAGGATGTGGGCGGTGAGACCCTTGGGGCGGCGCGGCCCGCGCTTCCCGGCGGCCGGCCGGGTGGTGTCCGCGGTCGTCATGACTTCCTCCCTCGCTGCGTGATGCGCCAGTTGACGGCGACCAGCACGATGATCAGTACGAAGAAGGCCCACACGATGGCCGCGCCGTAGCCGTAGTCGTTGTTGAGGAAGGCCGACTGGTAGAAGTACAGCAAGGTGGTCAGACCGGCCTGGCCCGGACCGCCGAGGTTGGCGTTGGCGGCGTTGTTGGCGAACAGGACCTGGGGTTCGCTGAAGCTCTGCAGGCCGTTGATGGTCGAGATGACGACGGTGAACAGGATGATCGGCCGCAGGATCGGGACGGTGATCTGGAAGAAGGTACGGACGGGTCCGGCGCCGTCCATCTTCGCGGCCTCGTAGATCGACGTCGGGATCGCCTGGAGGCCGGCCAGGTAGATGATCATGTTGTAGCCGGTCCACATCCAGGTCATCAGCAGCGCGATGACCACCTTGATCAGCCACGGGTTGCTCAGCCACGGCACCGGCGAGATCCCGACCGTGCCCAGGATCGCGTTGACCAGACCGAAGTTGTTGCTGAACACCGCGCCGAAGAAGATCGCCACGGCCACGATCGAGGTGACGTTCGGAACGTAGAGGGCGATGCGGTAGAAGCCCTTGAAGCGGCGCACCGAGTGCAGCAGCGTCGCCAGCACCAGGGCGCCGAACAGAGTCGGGACGGTCGACAGCACCCAGATCACCAGGGTGTTGCGGATCGACAGCCAGAAGACCGGGTCCGACCAGAGGAACTTGAACTGCTGGAGGCCCACGAACTGCATGTCGCCCAGGCCGTCCCAGCGCTGGAAGGCCAGGTAGAGCGAGTAGAAGACGGGGAAGAACGAGAACGCTATGAAGATCAGGTAGAACGGCGAGATCGCCAGGTACTGGCGCCAGTACGACAGCGGTCCGCGGCGCCGGGGCCGGGTGTGGCCCGCGGGCACGGCGCGCCGCGGGCGGAACCGGGCCGGGGCCGGCCCGCCGCGGTGTTCGGGCACCGCGGCCGGACCGGTCACCGGAGGGGACGACACCTCAGCTCACCCCCTGCCGCCGGGCGATCTGCTTGGCCTGGCTGACCGCGTCCTTCCAGGCGTCGTCGGGCTTCTTGCCCTTCGCCTCGATGTTGGTCAGCTCCGTCATGTAGGGGGCCATGACGGCGGCGTCCGCGGGTGCCTCGTAGCTGTCCGGGATGGCCTTGGCGGCCGGGCCGAACACGTCGATGATCTTCTGGCCGCCGAAGAAGGCGTCGGGACCCGTCATCGCCGGCATGGCGTAGGCGGCCGGGGCGGCGGGGAAGATGGCGGCGTCGGTGAAGCCGCGGGCGTCGTTGGTGGGGCTGAGGATCCAGCTGATGATCTTGAACGCCTCTTCGGGGTTCCGGCACTGCTGGGGCAGGGCCAGGTAGGAACCGCCCTGGTTGGACGGGCCGACCGGGTTCGCGCAGACCCGCCACTTGCCCTTGGTCCCCGGGGCGGCCTGCTCGATGTCCAGCGCGTGCCAGGCCGCGCCGAGTTCGGTGAGCAGGTTCTTGCCGATGGCCGCGTTCCAGGTGTTGTCGTTGATCTTGGCGTCGATGCCCAGCGTGTACGGGCGGACCGCCGTGGTCCACGCGGCGCGGATGTGGTCCTGGTCGCCGATGAAGTGGTTGTCCTTGTCGATGAACCGCTGGGTGCCCTGACCGACCACGACCGTGAAGACGGCGCCGATGTTGTTGACCAGGTAGGTGCCGGGGTTCTTCTTCTGCAGCTCGGTGCCGAGCGTGAAGTAGTCCTCCCAGGTCTTGACCAGTTCGGCGACCTTGGCGGGGTCGGTGGCCACCCCGGCCTTGGCGAACAGGTCCTCGCGGTAGAAGAGCGCGGTGGGGCCGATGTCGATCGGGAAGCCGATCTGCTTGCCGTCCTTGGTCTGGGCGAGCTTGGTCTTCCAGTCCAGGTACTGCGAGGCGATCTTCTTGAAGCCCAGGTCGTTCAGGTCCAGGAAGCGGGAGGCGTTGGGCAGGAAGGACGCCATGTCCTCGCCCTTGATGCCGGTGATGTCGGGCACCGAGCTGCCCGCGGCGAGGGTGGTGGTGAGCTTCTGCTTGAAGTCGCCGCCGATGGAGGCGGTGGTCAGCTTGACCGAGCTGCTGAAGTGGGTCTTCGCCTCGGCCACCACCTTGTCGCTGAGCGCGCCACCCCAGTACCACAGGGTGAGGTCCTTGCCGTTCTTGGTGCCGCCCGATCCCGACGATCCGCCGCATGCGACGGTGAGACCGGACGCGGCCGCGGTGAGGACGGCGGCCTGGAGGAAGCCTCTACGTGAAAGGTCCACGGGTCACTCCTGTTGTTCCTGTTCGACGTGCCAAGGGGTTCGAGGTGCCAGGCGGTTCGAGGTGCCAAGCGGTTCGAGGTGCCAAGCGGTTGGAGGTGCCAAGGGTTCGGGAGTCAGTGCGGCCGTCCGGAGGCGCGCGGGCCGACGAGCGTGCGGGGGGCGGGCGGGGTCACGGGCGCGTACCGCACCGGCGGGCCGGGGTCGGCCGGCAGCCGGTCGGCCAGGAAGCCGTAGGCGCGCCCGAGGTCGGGGTCGGTCAGCTCGCGCCACCAGCGGTCGACGCCGTACCAGCCGGGGGCCGCCGGCGCCCCGCCGTGGTGGCCGACGGAGAGCCCGGCGGCCAGTACGGCGAACCGCAGCCGCTCCTCCAGGGGCCAGCCGCCGAGGGAGGCGGCCACGAAGCTCGCCCCGAAGACGTCACCGGCGCCCGTCGCGTCGAGCACGTCCACGGCGAGCGCCGGGACCTCGGCGTACTCGCCGGTGTTCTGGTCGACGGCCAGCGCGCCGGCGCCGCCGCGCGTCACCACCGCCACCGGGACGAGTTCGGCGAGCGTGCCGAGCGCGGCCCTGGCGCTGTCGGTCCGGGTGTAGGCCATCGCCTCGGCCTCGTTGGGGAGGAAGGCGTGGCAGAGCGCGAGCTGGTCGAGGAGGTCGCGGGACCACCGCTGGGTGGGGTCCCAGCCGACGTCGGCGTAGATGTGGGTGCCGTTCGCGGCCGCCTTGGCGATCCACTCGCGCGGTTCGGCCTCGATGTGCACCAGGGCCGTACGCGCCTCGGGCGGGTCGCCCATCAGCGCGTCCTGCGAGTACGGCGGTTCCGAGCCATGGGTGACCAGGGCGCGGTCGTCGCCCTGCGCGAGCGAGACGGTGACCGGGGTGGGCCAGTGGTCCGCGATCCGGGAGAGCGAGAGGTCGACGTTCTCCTGGTCGCACAGGATGTCCCGGCAGTACTCGCCGTAGAAGTCGTCGCCGAAGACCGTGGCCAGCGAGGTGCGCAGGCCGAACCGGGACGCGGCCACCGCGAGGTTCGCGATGCCGCCGGGGCCGCAGCCCATGCCGCCCGTCCAGATCTCCTCGCCCGGTGTCGGCGGCTTGCCGAGACCCGTGAGGACGAGGTCGTAGAAGAGCAGCCCGGTCAGCAGCACATCGGGCCTGTCGTCGTCCACGTGCGCAGCCTCTCGTCAAAACTCGTCATTTCGATGACCGGAATCGTGCGCCGCTCCGCGAGATTGGTCAATACCCGAGCAGAACTGAGCATGGATTTGATTGAAGATGACGAGTAGTGTTCGCCGCGTGCTGGCAGAACGACGACATCAACTCATCCTGCGGGCCCTGCGCTCGGGCGGTCCCGCTGCCGTGACCGATCTCTCCGAGCAACTGGGCGTGAGTCCCGCCACGATCCGGCGCGACCTGCTCAAACTGGAAGAGGACGGGCTGCTCACGCGGGTGCACGGCGGCGCCGTGGCGGAGGAGGGCGACCAGCCCTTCGCCGAGGTCGCCGAGGTGCGGGTGGCCGAGAAGGACGCCATCGCGGCGCGCGCGGCGGCCCTGGTCGCCGACGGCCAGTCGGTCCTCCTGGACATCGGCACGACCGCCTACCGGCTGGCCCGCCAGCTGCACGGCCGCCGCCTCACCGTGATCACCAGCAACCTGGTGGTCTACGAGGAGCTCGCCGACGACGAGGGCATAGAGCTGGTCCTGCTCGGCGGCATGCTGCGCCGCGAGTACCGGTCCCTGGTCGGCTTCCTCACCGAGGACAACCTGCGGCAGCTGCACGCCGACTGGCTGTTCCTCGGCACCAGCGGGGTCCGCCCGGGCGGCCAGGTGATGGACACGACGGTCGTGGAGGTACCGGTCAAGCGCGCCATGATCAAGGCGAGCGACAAGGTCGTCCTGCTCGCCGACGCGGCCAAGTTCCCGGGTACGGGCATGGCGAAGGTCTGCGGTCCCGAGGACCTGGACATGGTGGTGACCAACGCGCCGGTCGACCCGGCGACCCGTGCCGCCCTGGAGGAGGCCGGCGTCGAGATGGTCCTGGCAGGAAAGGCTCAAGCGTGAAACTGACGATTCTGGGTGGTGGCGGGTTCCGCGTCCCCCTCGTGTACGGCGCACTGCTCACCGACCGCGCGGAGGGGCGGGTCACCGAGGTCGTCCTGCACGATCTCGACGACCGGCGGCTGTCCGCGGTCGCCCGCGTCCTGGCGGAGCAGGCGGCCGCGGTCCCCGACGCCCCCGCGGTGACCGCCACCACCGACCTGGACGAGGCGCTGCGCGGCGCCGACTTCGTCTTCTCCGCGATCCGGGTGGGCGGTCTGGAGGGCCGCGCCGACGACGAGCGGGTGGCCCTCGGCGAAGGCGTCCTGGGCCAGGAGACGGTGGGCGCCGGCGGCATCGCCTACGGCCTGCGGACCGTCCCCGTCGCCGTGGACATCGCCCGCCGGGTGGCCCGGCTCGCCCCCGACGCCTGGGTCATCAACTTCACCAACCCCGCGGGACTCGTCACCGAGGCCATGTCCCGGCACCTCGGCGACCGCGTCATCGGCATCTGCGACTCCCCGGTCGGCCTCGGCCGCCGGATCGCCCGGGTGCTCGGCGCGAACCCGCGCGAGGCCTGGATCGACTATGTCGGCCTCAACCACCTCGGCTGGGTGCGCGGCCTGCACATCGCCGGCCGTGACGAACTCCCGCGCCTGCTCGCCGACCCCGACCTGCTCGGCTCCTTCGAGGAGGGCAAGCTCTTCGGCGTCGACTGGCTCCAGTCCCTCGGCGCGATCCCCAACGAGTACCTGCACTACTACTACTTCAACCGCGAGGCCGTCCGCGCCTACCAGCAGGCCGAGAAGACCCGCGGCGCCTTCCTGCGCGACCAGCAGGCGCGGTTCTACGAGGCGGTCGCGGCCCCCGGTGCGAACGCCCTGGACGTCTGGGACCGCACCCGCGCCGAGCGCGAGGCCACCTACATGGCCGAGAACCGGGAGACGGCCGGCGCCGGCGAACGCGACGCCGACGACCTCTCTGGCGGCTACGAGAAGGTCGCCCTGGCCCTGATGCGGGCCATCGCCCGCGACGAGCGCACCACCCTGATCCTGAACGTCCGCAACCGCGGCACCCTCTCGGTGCTCGACGGCGAGGCCGTCATCGAGGTGCCCTGCCTGGTCGACGCCAACGGCGCCCACCCGGTCGCCGTCGCCCCGCTGCCCGGCCACGCCACCGGCCTGGTCTGCGCGGTCAAGGCCGTCGAGCGCGAGGTGCTGGCCGCCGCCGAGTCCGGCTCCCGTGCGACGGCCGTGAAGGCGTTCGCCCTGCACCCCCTGGTGGACTCGGTGAACGTGGCCCGCCGGCTGGTCGAGGGGTACTCCGAGGTCCACCCGGGTCTCGCGTATCTTAAGTAGTCAGCCGCCCGGAAAGCGCTTTCCATCCCTCTTCTGGAGACTTCCATGCACGACGAACGCCGCCGGATCGAGGAGCGCGTAGAGCGCCTCCAGAACCAGCGCATCAGGCCCGCGATCTACGCGGCCACCGTCCCCTTCGAGGTGACCGCCTGGCAGGCCCCCGGCGAGCCGGTCTCCTTCGAGGAGGCCGCGGCCGCCCCCTACGAGCCGTTCGCCATGGACACCCCGTGGGGCCCGCCCTGGGGCACCACCTGGTTCCGGATGCGCGGCGAGGTGCCCGCGGAGTTCGCGGGCCGCCGGGTCGAGGCCGTCATCGACCTCGGCTTCGTCGGCGACTGGCCGGGCAACCAGGCCGAGGCCCTGGTCCACCTCGCCGACGGGACCCCGCTGAAGGCGGTCAACCCCCTCAACCAGTACGTGGCGATCGCCAACCCGGCGGCCGGCGGCGAGGTGATCGACTACCTGGTCGAGGCCGCCTCCAACCCGGACATCCTGGCCAACGACTTCCGCGAGCCCACGCCCCTGGGTGACGTGCTGACGGCCGGCGACGAGCCGCTCTACACCTTCAAGCGCGCCGACATCGCCGTCCTGGACGAGGACGTCTGGCACCTCGACCTCGACATCCAGGTGCTGCGCGAGCTGATGCTGGAGCTCGGCGAGCACGACCCGCGCCGGCACGAGATCGCCCACGCCCTCGACCACGCGATGGACCTGCTCGACCTGGACGACATCTCCGGGTCCGCGGCCGCCGTCCGCGAGGCCCTGAAGCCGGCCCTGTCGAAGCCCGCGCACGCCAGCGCGCACATCGTCTCCGGCGTCGGCCACGCGCACATCGACTCGGCCTGGCTGTGGCCGATCCGCGAGACCAAGCGCAAGACCTCCCGGACCTTCTCCAACGTGACGTCGTTGGCGGACGAGTACGAGGAGTTCGTCTTCGCCTGCTCGCAGGCCCAGCAGTACGAGTGGGTCCGCGACAACTACCCGCAGGTCTGGGCCCGGATCCAGGAGTCCGTGAAGAAGGGCCAGTGGGCCCCGGTCGGCGGCATGTGGGTCGAGTCCGACGGCAACCTCCCCGGCGGCGAGGCGATCGCCCGCCAGCTCGTGCACGGCAAGCGGTTCTTCATCGAGCACTTCGGCATCGAGACCAAGGGCGTCTGGCTGCCCGACTCCTTCGGCTACAACGCGGCCTACCCGCAGCTCGCCAAGCTGGCCGGCAACGAGTGGTTCCTCACCCAGAAGATCTCCTGGAACCAGACCAACACGTTCCCCCACCACACCTTCTGGTGGGAGGGCATCGACGGCACCCGCATCTTCACCCACTTCCCGCCCGTCGACACCTACAACGCCCGCTTCAGCGGCGAGGAGATGTCCCGCGCGGTCCGCAACTACGCCGAGAAGGGCGCCGCCACCCGCTCCCTGGCCCCCTTCGGCTGGGGCGACGGCGGTGGCGGCCCCACCCGCGAGATCATGGAGCGGGCCCGCCGCCTGAAGGACCTGGAGGGCTCCCCGCGCGTCGAGGTCGAGCACCCGGACGCCTTCTTCGCCAAGGCCCGCGCCGAGTACGAGGACGCCCCGGTCTGGGTCGGCGAGCTCTACCTGGAGCTGCACCGCGCCACCTACACCTCGCAGGCCCGCACCAAGCAGGGCAACCGGCGCAGCGAGCACAAGCTGCGCGAGGCCGAGCTGTGGGCGACCACGGCCGCGCTGCACGCGCCCGGCTACCGCTACCCGCACGAGAAGCTCGACCGGCTCTGGAAGACGGTCCTGCTGCACCAGTTCCACGACATCCTGCCGGGCTCCTCCATCGCCTGGGTGCACCGCGAGGCCGAGGCCGAGTACGCCCGCGTCGCGGAAGAGCTGGAGGTGCTGACCGCCGAGGCGGTCACCGCGCTGGGCGGCGGCACGGCCCGGGTCTTCAACACCAGCCCCTACGCCCGCGCCGAGGTCGTCCGCGACGCCGCCGGCACCCCGGTGTACGTAGAGGTCCCGGCGAACGGCAGCGCGCCGCTGACGGCCGCCGCCAAGGCCCCGTCGCCGGTCACCGTCGACGGCCGGGTCATCGACAACGGGCTCGTCCGGGTGGAGATCGCCGAGGACGGCACCCTGTCGTCCGTCCGCGACCTCCGCGCGAACCGCGAGGTCCTCGCCGGCCAGGGCAACCTGCTGCGCCTGCACACCGACCTCCCGAACTACTGGGACGCCTGGGACGTCGACAAGCACTACAAGAACCGCTACACCGACCTGCTGGACCCCTCGGAGATCACCGTCGTCGAGGCGGACCCGCTGCTCGGCTCGATCCGTGTCACGCGCCCCTTCGGCAACGGCTCGACGATCGTCCAGACGGTCACCGTGCGCGCCGGCAGCCCCCGCATCGACTTCGAGACGGACATCGACTGGCACGAGGCCGAGAAGTTCCTCAAGGCCGGTTTCCCGGTGGACGTCCGCGCCGCGCACTCCTCCGCCGAGATCCAGTTCGGCCACGTGCAGCGGCCCACGCACACCAACACCAGCTGGGAGGCGGCCCGTTTCGAGGTCTCAGGCCACCGCTGGGTGCACGTCGGCGAGCCCGGCTACGGCGTCGCCGTCATCAACGACTCGACGTACGGCCACGACGTCTCCCGCACGGTCCGCGAGGACGGAGGTACGACCACCACGGTCCGCCTCTCCCTGGTGCGCGCCCCGCGCATCCCGGACCCGGGCGCCGACCAGGGCCGGCACCGCATCACCTACTCCCTGCTGCCCGGCGCGGACATCGAGGACGCGGTCGCGGCCGGCTACGCCCTCAACCTCCCGCTGCGGGTGGCCGACGCGGCGGGTGAGCCGGAGCCGGTCGTCTCGGTGGACGGCGACGGCGTGACCGTCGAGGCGGTCAAGCTCGCCGACGACGCCTCCGGCGACGTGGTGGTCCGGCTGTACGAGTCCCGGGGCGGCCGCGGCCGGGGTGTGCTGCACACCGGTTTCGCGCTGGCCGGCGCCCAGGTCACCGACCTGCTGGAGCGCCCGCTGGAGGACGCGGCCGCCGACGGCGACTCCGTCACGGTGGAGCTGCGCCCCTTCCAGATCCTCACCCTCCGGCTGCGCAGGAGCTGACCGCATGGCCATGCAACCGTGGTTCACCGACGCCAAGTTGGGGATCTTCGTGCACTGGGGCATCTACGCCGTCGACGGGGTCCAGGAGTCCTGGTCCTTCTACGACGACATCGTGCCGCACGAGCAGTACATGTCCCAGCTGGGCCGGTTCACGGGCGCCGCGTACGACCCGAAGGCGTGGGCGGACCTGTTCGCCCGCGCCGGCGCCCGGTACGCCGTGCTGACCAGCCGTCACCATGACGGAGTGGCCCTGTGGGACACGGAGTTCGGCGACCTGAACCTCGGCACGGACTACGTCGGCCCGTACGCCGACGCCCTGCGCGAGAAGGGGCTGAAGGTCGGCCTGTACTACTCGCACTCCGACTGGAACCACCCCGACTACGCGTCCACGCGCAAGCCGGGCCGCCCGCCGGAGCAGGAGGACAACCGCTACTCCGAAGTGGCGGCCGAGGAGGAGGACCTGGCCGCCTGGGAACGCTTCGTCGCCTACCGGAACGGTCAGATCACCGAGTTGGCCTCCCGGTACCGGCCGGACCTGATGTGGTTCGACGGGGAGTGGGACCGCAGCGAGGAGCAGTGGCGGATCCCCGAACTCGCCGCGCTGATCCGCTCGTACGTGCCGCACGTCGTCTTCAACGCGCGCATGCTCAGCGAGGGCGACTACGCCACCCCCGAGCAGGGTGCCCCGGTCGTGCCACCGGACGGCCCCTGGGAGCTGTGCCTGACCATCAACGACTCGTGGGGGTACCAGCACCACGACCACAACCACAAGTCGCTCGCCCAGCTGATCCGCTACTTCACCGAGACCATCGGGGGCGGCGGCAACCTGCTGCTCGACGTCGGCCCCATGGAGGACGGCACCATCCCGCAGCCGCAGGTGGAGCGTCTGGAAGGGCTGGGGGAGTGGATCCGCCGGCACGCGGAGGCGGTGTACGGAACCGGCCGCGGGCTGCCGGCCGGGCACCACTACGGGCCCAGCACCCTCTCCGCCGACCGGCGCACCCTGTACCTCACCCTGTTCGACGCCCCGCGTGCCGAGATCGGCGTCCGCGGCCTCGCCACGAAGGTCAGGAGGGTCAGCGTGGTGGGCAGCGGCACCGAACTCGGCCACCGGGTGGTCGGCGGCCTGCACGAGGCCGTCGGCGTGCTCTGGATCGACCCGCCGGCCGCGGCCGACCTCGACCCGTACGCCACCGTCCTCGCCGTCGAACTGGACGGGGAACTGGAGCTGTACCGCGGATCCGGGCGGTTCTAGTCGGCTGAGGCGTGGGGGTACCCGGTCCAGGTACCCCCACACCACGGCTTTCGCTGCTCAGCCGGTGAAGCCGGCCGTGATCGAGGTGAACTGCCAGTTGCTCTGGCTGATCCCGGAGCAGTTGCTCACCACGCCGCCGCCCGCGCAGCCCCGGTCCCGGTTGACGGCCCAGAACGCGAGCCGGGCGATGTGGTGCGAGTTCCCCCAGTCCCGGATCTGGGTCCAGATCGCCGGGGTCGTGGTCTCCTGCTGGTCCGACAGGCCGTTCATGCCGGAGATCCCGATGTGCGCGTAGGCCGTCGCGTCGTCCCAGCCGAACGTGGACTTCAGCTTGGTCTTCAGACCCTCGGCCGCGGAGACCGTGTTGCCGTACATGTCGGAGCCGCCGCCGAAGTCGAACGGCATGATCGTGAAGACGTCTATGTCGGCGCCGATCGACTGGGCCTGCTCGATCAGCCGGTTGCCGTAGTACGTCGGACCGGTGGTGGACGTCCCGAAGGTGACGATCGTCCTCAGTCCGGGGTTGTTGGCCTTGACCGTCTTCAGCGCGGTGAGGATCCTCGCCTGCACGGCCTCGTTCTCGAACTCGTCCGTGTTCTCGATGTCCATGTCCACGGACTTGAGACCGTAGGCGCTGATCACCTTCTGGATCGCCCCGGCCAGCGCGCTCGCGGAGGAGCAGTTGGCGCCGAGCTTGCTGCCCTGCCAGCCGCCGAACGACGGGGTGATGTCACCGCCGGCCGCCCGGATCTGGTTGATCGCGGTCTGGTCGACACCGCCGGTGAGCGCCCTGCTGCCGTCCCAGGCCGGCGTGCAGCCGCCCGAGTCCAGCACGAAGGCCATGGTGAAGTTCTTGATGCCGGTCGCGCTCATCACGGTGGACGGGCTCGGCGGGTCGCCCCAGCCCTCGAAGAGGTAGGGCGCGGCCTGCTTGAAGCCGGTCCCGCCTCCGCTGCCCGCGTTCGTGGTCACGGACACCGCGTTGGAGGCGGCCGACACGTTCCCGGCCGCGTCCCGCGCCTTCACCGTGAAGGTGTACGCCGTGCTCGCGGCCAGCCCGCTCACCGTGGCGGAGGTCCCGGAGACGCTCGCCACCTGGTTCGACCCGCTGTAGACGTCGTACGCCGTCACGCCGACGTTGTCCGTCGCGGCCGACCACGAAAGGGACACGCTCGACGAGGTCTTCCCCGTCGAGGTGAGGTTCGCCGGCGCGGTGGGCGCCTGGGTGTCGGAGCTGCCGCCGGGTCCGTCGAGGCTGATGTCGTCGGCGTAGTAGGTGCCCTGCCCGTACCACCCGTGGAGGTAGATCTGGGCGCTGGTCTGGGAGGCGCCGGTGGTGAACGAGACGGTCAGCTGGCTGTACTGGGACGCCGACGTCGTCCAGGTGGAGGCACCGCCGGTCACCCCGAGGTAGACGTACGAGCCGCGCACCCAGCCGCTGAGCGAGTACGTCGTGTTGGGCTGCACCGCGACGGTCTGGGTGCATTGCGCGTTGTCGCTCGAACTCACGGCCCCCGCAAGGGCCTTGGAGCCGCCGTGCACCGGTGAGGAGACCACCGAACCGAGGTTCCCGGTGCAGGACCACGGTGACAGACTTCCCGATTCGAAGCCGGGGTTGGACAGGATGTTGGCCGCCTGCGCGGTACCGGGCAGCGCGATGGCCCCGGCGAGCGCGAGAGCGGCGGACCCGAGCAGGGCGAGTATCCGGTGTCTGGAACGTCTGAGTGAGTTGCGCACACGATCTCCCTGAAGGAATGGGGGCGTTCGGGAGTGCACGAAGGTGCGGGCACAGGGGTGCGCAACCAAGTTGGTATGGACCAATCCACCTGTCAAGGAGACAGACATGAATTGGTCCATACCGGTGAGATGATGTACTCAGGGGCGCGAGGAACTGCGCGACCAGCCACAGCGGACCCGCACCCGGCCGACGACCTAGAGCGGCAGCACCGCGGCCGCAGCCTCGACCGGCTCCACCTCCACGGGCAACGCCGGTGCCAGCACCACGTCGGCCTCCTCCCGTGCCACCGGCACGGACGGCAGGACGGGCTTCGGCCCCGAAACCACCGCGTAGTCCTGCCCCAGGAACGGCGGCTCGATCACCCCGGGGTCCTCACCCAGCGCCAGCTGCACAGCCGCCCACGGCGCGTTGACACCGCACAGCGACAGCTGGTGCAGCCCGCCCGCGGGGCGCGTGTTGACGTCGAGCAGCACCGGCTCGTCGCCGAACATGCGGAACTGGATGTTGGACAGGTAGTGCAGCCCGAAACCCTCGGCGATGATCCGGGCCGGCTCCAGCCACCGCTCGTCCAGCGTGAAGCCGCGCCGGCGGCCCTTCTTCGTCCGGCCCACGGCCAGCCGGATCCGGTTGTCCGGTCCGGTGAGGCAGTCCACGGACACCTCCGGCTCCTCCAGCCGAGGCATCACCAGCCAGTTCACCGGCTGCTCGGCCCGCCGCAGCGCGTCCACGACCAGGTCGAGCTGGACGTGCGGCCCGGGGAAGCCGTTGAGGTGAAAGAGCGAGAAGGGGGCGCGTGTGATCACGCGGAAGCCGACGCCACCCGCACCGGTGGCCGGCTTGAAGCACGCCTTGTGGCCGTCGGCCTCCAACTTCTCGACCGCTTCGACCAGTTCGTCGGCCGTGCGGACCCGCGACCACGGCGGCACCGGGACCCCGACCGAGCTGACCGCCTCGTAGGCGGTCGCCTTGTCCTCGAAGACCGCGGTTCCCTCCGGGGTCGGCGCCAGCAGCGCCGTACCGACGGCCTCGAAGTCCGCCCGGTGGGCCACGATCGCCGACTGGTGCAGCCGGGGCACGAAGACATCGATGCCACGGCGCTGGCACTGGTCGAGCGCGTACTCGACGTAGCCGGCCGGGGACAGGCCCTCCGGCTCCAGGTCGGCGGTGTCGGCGGCGGCCAGCACGGGGGAGTCGGCGTCACCGTGCGTCGCATGGATCTCGACCGCCCGGTCGCTGGGATTTCTCCGCAGCTGATCCATGAAGAACACGTTCTCCGCGTACGTGCGGTTGAGCCAGACGCGTACGCGAGAGCGCATTAAAGCCGCCTTTCGGGGTTTTCGGGCAGGGGTCAGCGGGCCCGTGCCCGGGCAGGGTGGTTGGAGGGTCACCAAACCGCCCTGTACGAAGGGAAGTTCGTGGCGGTGGTGTTGGGGGGATCATACGGCTTTCCAGGGGCCCCGCGTGCAACGCGAGTGTTACGGATTTCCCCACCCTGTCCACACGCGTTTCCCTGCGCCGTCCCCGCCGGTTTCCTTGACGGACCGACGGCAGGCCGACAGGGCCTCTTGTTCCCCGGCGCCGTAATGTGCTGTGGTGAGTGCGACAGCATGATCGGAAGGGGGCACGGGGTGGAGTCCACGGCCGGTGCCGGGCAGCTGCTGGCCATCAGCGATCTGCACATCTCGTACCCGGAGAACCGCGAACTCGTCCGCGCGATGCGTCCGGAAACGGACCAGGACTGGCTGATCGTCGCCGGTGACGTCGCGGAGACCGTCGCCGACATCCGCTGGACGCTGGAGACGCTCGCGGGCCGCTTCCGCAAGGTGTTGTGGGCCCCCGGCAACCACGACCTGTGGACCCATCCCAAGGACCCCGTCACCCTGCGCGGCGTCGCCCGCTACGAGCACCTCGTCGAGATGTGCCGGGAGCTGGGCGTGGTCACCCCCGAGGACCCCTACCCGGTCTGGGAGGGCCCCGGCGGACCGGTCGTGGTGGCCCCGCTGTTCCTGCTCTACGACTACTCCTTCCTGCCGGCCGGCAGCGCCACAAAGGAGGAGGGCCTCGCCTACGCGCACGGCACCGGCATCGTCTGCAACGACGAGTACCTGCTGCACCCCGACCCCTATCCGACCCGCGAGGACTGGTGCCGGGCCCGGGTCGAGGCCACCGAACGCCGGCTCGCGGACCTGCCGGAGGACCTGCCGACCGTGCTGGCCGGCCACTACCCGCTGGACCGGCACCCCATGGACGTGCTCTGGTACCCGGAGTTCGCCATGTGGTGCGGCACCACCCGCACCGCCGACTGGCACCGCCGGTTCCGTGTCACGGCCATGGTCTACGGCCACCTGCACATCCCCCGGACCACCTGGCTCGACGGTGTCCGCTTCGAAGAGGTCTCCGTGGGATATCCCCGCGAGTGGCGCAAGCGCTCCCGGCCGCCGGGCGAGCTGCGCCGTATTCTGCCGATGGAGGTCCAGACCGGTGATCGAGGAGCTGCTCCCGGAGTCGGTGGTGGCCGTGGAGATGCTCGGTGACGACGCGATCCGCGAAGCCCCCCTCTACCCGCAGGAGGCGGCGCTCGTCGCGCGTGCCGTGCCCAAGCGGCGCCGCGAGTTCTCCGCCGTACGGGCCTGCGCCCGGCGCGCCATGGAGAAGCTCGGGGTTCCGCCGCAGCCGGTCCTGAGCGGCGAGCGGGGCGCCCCGCGCTGGCCGGACGGGCTGGTCGGCAGCATGACCCACTGCGAGGGCTACTGCGCCGCCGCCCTGGTCCGCGCCACCGACCTGGTCTCCCTGGGCATCGACGCCGAACCGCACGCCGCGCTGCCCGAGGGAGTCGCCGAGGCCGTGCTGCTCCCCGCCGAGAAGGAGCGCCTCGGCCGGCTCGCCGCCGAGCGGCCCGACGTGCACTGGGACCGGCTGCTGTTCAGCGCGAAGGAGTCCGTCTACAAGGCGTGGTTCCCCCTCACCGGGAAGTGGCTGGACTTCATGGAGGCCGACATCGAGCTCGTCCCGGAGCCCGGTGACCGGCCGCGCGGCACTCTGCGCGCGCGCCTCCTGGTCCCCGGGCCGGAGGTAGGCGGGCGGCGGTTGGAGTACTTCGAGGGCCGCTGGAGCGTGGCGCACTCCATGCTGACCTCGGCCGTGGTCGTGCCGCACCCCTGAGGTGCCGGTCGGCTCAGGTGGGCGGGCACCAGTCGTGCAGCAGCCGGAAGAACTCCTCCTCGTTGCCCACCAGTCCGGCGTCGGCCAGGGCCGCCTCGGCCTCGGCGAGCACGGCAGGTGGGACCAGGAAGGGGCGTCCGCCGTCCGGTGGGCCGTCGAAGGCGGCGCGGACGGTGTGCATGAGCCGCAGATAGGCCTGGACGGCGGTGCGCTCACGGTCGGTCAGTACGGCGGTGGGCATCGGTCGGTCTCCCCGTCGGTCGTCTCGGCCGCGGACCCGGAGGGCGCGGGCGCACCGCCGGTGCGGTGCGCACCCTCCAGCTTGCCGCCCGCCACTGACAACGCCCCCGGACCACCGCTCGGTTCGCCCGCTCAGCGGACGTGCGACCACCCCGGCCGGCCTCCGGAGCCGACGCCGCGGGGCGCTGAGAGAACGTCTTCCCGGTGCGCCGCCCAGCCGCCGCATCTCCCTGCGGGTGGCCACGGTTCTGCCCCGGCTCGTCCGTAGCGGACTACTCGGGCCGCTTGACGCTCTCCAGGAGCATGTCCAGCCACTCCGCGACCTTGTCCCGGTGCTGGTCGGTCGGCAGCTGGGCGGCCCGCCAGGCGATCCCGCGCACCCCGTGGTCCTGGAGCAGCCGCTCCAGGGGGTCCTGGGCGGCCTCGGCCGCGGCCCGCTCCCGGTCGGCCAGCTTCTGCAACAGCTCCTGCTCGACGCGCTGGAGGGTGCCCGCGAGGGCTTCGGGGTCCTCGGCCGTGAGGAAGCCGGCGTGCACGCGGAAGAAGCGCTGGAGGGCGTCGCAGTGCTCCATGGTCGGCCGCCGGTCGCCGTTGAGCAGGGCGCCGGCCTGCTGCCGGGACATGCCCGCGCCGTCGGCGATCTCCTGCTGGGTGTGTCTGCGCCCGTTGGGCTTGAGCCGGGTGCGGCGCAGCAGGTCTAGGCGTTGCAGGAAGCGTTCCTGGACGTCGGGCTCGCCCGCGGGGCGGCCGCTCAGCAGGGCCTTGACCACGGGCTCCGGGACACCGCTGGCGCTGGAGAGCCGGCCGACGTCGAAGACCTCGGGGTGCGGCACGCCGAGCCGGTCGGCGAGCGCGGTGACGCGGGCGACGACGGCCGGCAGCTGGGCGGTCGCCGTGGCGCCCGGGTCCTGGTAGCCATCCGTCACCGACAGAACTCCTGTGTCTCTCAGAGGAATCAGGGGTTTCTCACAAGGGGGTGCCATGCACCTCCCCGCGTGGACCTCCCGGAGATTAGCGGGTGGTTCGAACTCACATCCAGGTCTCGCCACAACTGTGGCCAATTTCGGCCGTCAACAGGCATGAAATGCCACGATAGTTGACATGACTCTGGATGGGGCAGCAGGATCACATCGCCGCGAGAAGGCCGCATAGGCAAGAGGGGTGACCTCCCGATGGCATATCAGGCAGGTGGGCGGCGACCGGCGCCGCGGCCCGTCCCCGAGAGTCCTGAGGGCCAGGCGTATCTCCAGGACTACGCGTTGCTGCTGGACGCGCTTCCCTTCCCGTCCCTGGTGGTGGACCACCGCTGGGACGTGGTGCTCGCCAACGGCGCGTTCGAGACACTTTTCCAGGCGGTCGCCCCGCATCCCACGGCGATGCCCGGGGACAACTTCCTCCGTTTCGTCCTGTTCCACCCGGATGCCGGCGCGGTGTTCGGCGGGCACGAGGCGGGCTGGTGCCTGCCGATGCTGGCCCAGTTCAAGGCCACCCTGGAGCGGTACGCCCATGATCACGAACTCCAGTCGATCCGGCGGGAGATCGCCCAGGACCCCATCATGGAGGCCGCCTTCCGGCAGGGACTGCCGCACTGGCTGCGCGCGGTCGGTGAGGAGGGCGCGCAACTCGACGGCGCCGTCCGGCCGCTGCGGCACCCGGACCCGCTGCTCGGCGCCACCGAGTGCCGGGTGGTCTGCGAGACCCCCAAGACCCTTCTCGACATGGGCTACGCGCGTTACACCCTGGTGCTGCGCGCCGCCCCGCGCCCGGCCGCCCCGCGCCGCTCCCGCCGGGCCGGCGGCCTGGGCCCGCATCTGAGCGTCGTCCCGGCCCCCGAAGGCTGACCCGGCACCGTCGGCGTTCAGGTCGCCGACGGCGCCGGGCCGGACGCCCTGCCCGCCCGGCCCTCAGCCGCCGTCCACCACCAGTACCAGCGGCACGCCCCGGCACGGGGTCAGCCGCAGGCCGGCGGAGGTGCCGGGGGTGCCGTTCTCCAGCACGGCCGCGAAGTCCGGGCCCTTGGTCAGGGAACCGGCCAGGTGCGCCGGGTCCGCCGAGGCCGCCACCCGGCCGCGGGCGTTGACCAGCCGGGCCGGTCCGGGCAGTTCGCGCAGCAACGGCAGCGCGGCCGCCTCGAAGTGCCGCAGGTACACGTCGGCCGCGGCCACGCCGAGGAAGCGGCCCGCCACCTCGACCGGCGCGGACAGCGTGAGGCTGTACTCGTCCGAGCAGAGGTAGTCGACGTACGGGCCGGCCACCGCCCGCCGCCCGGTGTCCCGGGGCAGCGCGAACCAGTCCCAGTGCGTGTAGTCCGAGTACGCCGAGGTCCGCGGATCTAGGTCGAGGAGCAGCGGCCGTACGTCCCCGGCCGCGTCGCTCTGCCACCACTCCAGCCAGGCCGGCACGTCGGCCAGTACGCCCGGCGCCGCCACGAAGCCGACACCGGACACCAACTCCTGGCGGATCAGCCGGAGATGGAGCCCGGGGCGCAGCGCGGCCAGGTCCGCGGTCACCGGCCGCCGGCCCTCGGCGGCGACGCGTGCCAGCAGCGTGGTGGTGTCGGCGCGGGTCCCTGCGACGGCGTCGAACACCGCCTCCAGAGCCCCACCGACCCGCGCGGCCACGTACGCCTCGGCCTCGTGCCTTTCGGCCTCGTACGCCTCGGCCTTGTACGCCTCGGCCTCGTGCCTTTCGGCCTTGTACGTCTCGGCCTTGTACCGCTCGGTCCCGTGGTCCTCGGCGGTGTGCTTCCCGACGGCGTCGAGTGTGCCGGCCACCGGACCGGAGGGTGCGGTGCTGCGGCTCATGGTGCCCTCCGGCGGACGGGGGAGCGGGCGCGCTGTGCCTACCGGGCCAGCCGCAGGGCGATGAGCCGTGCCGTCGAGTCCCGCACGCACCGCTCGGCCAGCTCCCTGGCCGATGTGTGCGCCCCATCCTGCACGGCCGAGATCACGGACCGGTGACGGTCCGCCACCTCTTCACGATATTCGTCGTCGCCCAGCACAAGGCACAGCAGCGCCCCGATCTCCGTCTGGAGCGCGACCTGCTCCCGGGTGAGCCGGGCCGACTGCGCCGCGGCGGCCAGCTCGACGTGAAAGCGGCCGTACAGCCGGCTGCGGGCCGGCGCGTCCGGCGCCTTGCCCAGCTCTTCGGTGGTGCGCCGGAGCTGGTCCAGGTCCTGGCCCTCGGTGCGCTCGGCGGCCAGGTGCGCGGCGGTGCCGGACAGGGCCGCCCAGTGGTCGCCGAGGTCGCGCAGCTCCTCGGGGCTCCAGCCGCGCAGCCGGTCCCGGAGCCGCTCCTGGTCGGGCACCTCGGGGGAGGCGACGAAGCTGCCGCCGCCGCGGCCCCGCCGGGTGACGACAAGACCCTGCTGGCGCAGCGCCATCAGCGCCTCCCGCAGGGTCACCGTGGACACCCCGAGCTGCCCGGCCAGCTCGGTCTCGCCGGGCAGTTGCTCCCCGTCGGAGAGCAGGCCCAGCTCGATGGCGTCGCCGATCCGGCGCACCACGGCGGTCACCCGGGCCCCGCCGTCCACGGGAGCGAAGACGGCCTTTCGGGCGCCGCCGGTCTGCTGCTGTCTCACGGCCCACCACCCTATGCGTTGACCCAAGCTTTACCTCGGAAGGGTCTTGAGCTTTGAACTATGACTTCATATCTTTCCGTTCACCAGCCTCAACGCAGGAGTACGGCAGAAAGGTTCCCGCCATGGAGGGCAGCGCGATCCGGTTGCGGGATCTGCGGAAGTCGTTCGGCGACACGAGTGCCGTGGCCGGGGTCGACCTGGAGATCCGCGACGGGGAGTTCTTCTCCATGCTCGGCCCCTCCGGGTCCGGCAAGACGACCGTCCTGCGGATGATCGCCGGCTTCGAGACGCCCACCGCCGGTGTGATCGAACTCGCCGGGCAGGACGTCACCGGCCGTGCTCCCTTCGAACGGGACGTGCACACCGTCTTCCAGGACTACGCCCTGTTCCCGCACATGACCGTCGAGCAGAACGTCGCCTACTCCCTGAAGGTCCGCGGCACCCCCAAGGCGGAGCGCCTGGTCCGGGCCCGCAAGGCGCTCGCCGAGGTCCGCCTCGACGGCTACGGCGGCCGCCGCCCCTCCCAGCTCTCCGGCGGCCAGCGGCAGCGCGTCGCCCTGGCCCGCGCCCTGGTCGGACGCCCCCGCGTGCTGCTCCTCGACGAACCCCTCGGCGCCCTCGACCTCAAGCTGCGCGAGCAGATGCAGATCGAGCTCAAGGCACTGCAACGCGAGGTGGGCATCACCTTCGTCTTCGTCACCCACGACCAGGAGGAGGCCCTGACGATGAGCGACCGCGTCGCCGTCTTCCACGAGGGCCGCATCGAGCAGGTCGGCACCCCCGCCGAGATCTACGAGCGTCCCGCCACGGCGTTCGTCGCCTCCTTCGTCGGCACCTCCAACCTGCTCGCCGGGGACACCGCCCGGCGGGTGCTCGGCGAGGACGGCACGCACAGCATCCGGCCCGAGAAGATCCGGGTCCTGAAGGAGGCCGAAGCGGTGGACGACCCGGGCGTGGCCACCGCCGTGGGCACCGTCGCCGAGGTCGTCTACCTCGGTGACGCCACCCGCTTCCTGGTCGACCTTGACGGCGGCGGCCGGCTCACCGCGCTCCAGCAGAACCTCGACACCTCCGCCGAGGACGTCGCCGCCTACCGCGGTACCCGTGTCCGCCTGCGCTGGCAGCGCGGGCACGCGGTCCGCGTCCCCGACTGACCGGCACGCCGCCCGTGTCCCGCCGGCCCGGGCACCGTCCACGTCCCCGACCGTTCCGCCGTCCCTCACGTATGGAGAACGTCGTGCGCCTCTCCCGCCCTCTGACCTCCGCCGCCGTGGCCGCCCTGCTGATGGCCGCCACCGCCTGCGGCTCCTCCGGCTCCGGCTCCTCGGCCGGCCTCAACCCGCCCGACCTCAAGCCCCTGGCCGAGCTCGGCAAGTCCGAGGGCCAGGTCAACCTGATCGCCTGGGCCGGCTACGTCGAGGACGGCTCCGACGACCCCAAGGTGGACTGGGTCACCGACTTCGAGAAGCAGACCGGCTGCCAGGTCAACTCCAAGGTCGCCGCCAGCTCCGACGAGATGGTCAAGCTGATGAAGACCGGCGAGTACGACGCCGTCTCCGCGTCCGGTGACGCCTCCCTGCGCCTGATCGCCTCCGGCGACGCGGCCCCGGTCAACACCAAGCTCGTACCGAACTACAAGGACGTCTTCAGCGGTCTGAAGAACGGCGCCTGGAACTCGGTCAAGGGCCAGATGTACGGCATCCCGCACGGCCGGGGCGCCAACCTGCTGATGTACAACACGCAGAAGGTCAGCCCCGCGCCCACCTCCTGGTCCGCCGTCTTCGACGACGCCGGCACGTACAAGGGCCATGTCACCGCCTACGACTCGCCGATCTACATCGCCGACGCGGCCCTGTACCTCAAGGCCACCAAGCCCGAGTTGAAGATCAAGGACCCCTACGCGCTCGACCAGAAGCAGTTCGACGCGGCCGTGGCCCTGCTGAAGAAGCAGAACGCGGACATCGGCGAGTACTGGAGCGACTACCTCAAGGAGATCTCCGCCTTCAAGAGCGGCGACTCGGTGATCGGCACCAGCTGGCAGGTCATCGCCAACCTGGCCGCCGGCGAGGGCGCCAAGGTCAAGGCCTTCGTGCCCAAGGAGGGTTCGACCGGCTGGTCCGACACCTGGATGGTCTCCGCCAAGGCCAAACACCCCAACTGCGCCTACAAGTGGCTCGACTGGATCGTGTCCCCGAAGGTCAACGCCGAGGTCGCCGAGTACTTCGGCGAGGCCCCGGCCAACGCCAAGTCCTGCGACCTGACCGCCGACAAGAACTTCTGCACGACCTACCACGCGGCCGACGAGGGCTACTGGAAGAACATCGCCTTCTGGAACACGCCCATCGAGCAGTGCCTGGACGGCCGCACCGACGTCAAGTGCGTGCCGTACGCCAAGTGGGTGCAGGCCTGGACCGAGATCAAGGGCTGAGCCATGACCGTGCTCACCCGGACCGCGGGGGCGCTGCACCGGCGCCCCCGGCTCCGCCTCGCGCTGCTGCTGACCGCCCCGCTGCTGTGGCTGGCCGTGCTCTACCTGGGCTCGCTGGCCGTGCTGTTCGTCTCGGCGTTCTGGACGACCGACTCCTTCACCTCGGAGGTCGTCAAGGTCTGGTCGGCCGACAACTTCCACGAGCTGTTCACCACACCGGTGTTCCGGCAGGTGGTGCTGCGCAGCGTCGGCGTCGCCCTCGCGGTGACCGCCCTGTGCGCGGTGATCGCGTTCCCGGTCGCCTTCTACACGGCGCGGGTGGCCCGACCGAGCCGGCGCCCGCTTCTCGTGGTCGCCATCCTCACCCCGCTGTGGGCGAGTTACCTGGTCAAGGTGTACGCGTGGCGGCTGATCCTGTCCGAGGGGGGCCTCGCCGACTGGCTGCTGAAGCCGTTCGGGCTGAGCGGGCCCGGCTTCGGCCTGCCGGCCACCGTGCTCACCCTGACGTACCTGTGGCTGCCGTACATGATCCTGCCGATCCACACCGCCCTGGAGCAACTGCCCGACAACCTGCTGGACGCGTCCGCCGACCTGGGCGCCCGGGCCGGGCGGACCTTCCGCTCGGTGGTCCTGCCGATGGTGCTGCCGTCCGTCGCCGCCGGGTCGGTGTTCACCTTCTCGCTCAGCCTCGGTGACTACATCACCGTGGGGATCGTCGGCGGCAAGACCCAGCTCATCGGCAACCTCGTCTACGCCAACATCGAACTCAACCTGCCCATGGCCGCCGCGCTCGCCACCGTCCCGGTCGTCGTCATCGTGCTGTACCTGCTGGCGATGCGGCGGACGGGTGCGCTGAGCAGCCTCTGACGACGGGTGACATCCCCATGCAACTCTCCCGGCCCGCCCGTATCGCTCTGCGCGTCGCCGCCGCCCTCGGCTTCGCCGTCATCTACGTCCCGCTGCTGCTGGTCCTCGTCAACTCGCTCAGTCCCGACCGCAGCGCGAGCTGGCCGCCGCCCGGTCTGACCACTCGCTGGTGGTCGGCCGCCTGGCACAGCTCCGGCGCCCGGGAAGCGCTCTGGACCTCCGTGAAGGCGGGGCTCGGGGCCACCGCGATCGCCCTCGTGCTGGGCACGCTGGCCGCCTTCGCCGTCGCCCGGTACCGCTTCTTCGGACGCGGCGCCCTGTCCTTCGTGGTGGTCCTGCCGATCGCGCTGCCCGGCATCGTCACCGGCATCGCCCTCAACTCCGCCTTCGGTACGGTGCTCCAGCCGCTGGGCGTCGGCCTCGGCCTGTTCACCGTGGTCGTCGGACACGCCACGTTCTGCGTGGTCATCGTCTTCAACAACGTCGTGGCCCGGCTGCGCCGCACGTCGGGCAGTTACGAGGAGGCCGCCGCCGACCTGGGCGCCGACACCTTCCGGGCCTTCGTCGACGTCACCTTCCCCCTGGTGCGCTCGGCGCTGCTGGCGGGCGGTCTGCTCGCCTTCGCGCTCTCCTTCGACGAGATCGTGGTGACGACGTTCACCGCGGGACCGGGTGTGCAGACCCTGCCGTTGTGGATCTTCGACAACATGACCCGTCCGCAGCAGGCTCCGGTGGTGAACGTGGTGGCGGCCGTGCTGGTCCTGCTGTCCGTCGTGCCGATCTACCTTGCCCAGCGGCTCTCCGCGGACACGGCGACCGGCAGCCGCGTCTGACGCACGGCAGCCGGGTTCTCCCGTTGTCACGCGCATTACGCAAACAGCTTGCGTTACTTGCGCTAGTCTTGCGCTCATGACACGACGACTTGCGGAAGTGGCGAAGAAGGTCGGGGTCAGCGAGGCCACGGTCAGCCGGGTGCTCAACGGCAAGCCCGGCGTCTCCGAGGCCACCCGCCAGGCGGTGCTCTCCGCCCTGGACGTCCTCGGCTACGAGCGCCCCACCCAGCTGCGCGGCGAACGCGCCCGGCTCGTCGGCCTGGTCCTGCCCGAGCTCCAGAACCCGATCTTCCCCGCCTTCGCCGAGGTCATCGGCGGCGCCCTGGCCCAGCTCGGGCTCACCCCGGTGCTCTGCACCCAGACCAAGGGCGGGGTCTCCGAGGCGGACTACGTGGAGCTGCTGCTGCAACAGCAGGTGTCCGGTGTGGTGTTCGCCGGCGGGCTGTACGCGCAGGCCGACGCGCCGCACGACCACTACCGGCTGCTCGCCGACCGCAACATCCCGGTGGTGCTGGTCAACGCGGCCATCGAGCACCTCGGCTTCCCGGCCGTGTCCTGCGACGACGCGGTGGCGGTGGAACAGGCCTGGCGTCACCTCGCCTCCCTCGGCCACGAGCGCATCGGCCTCGTCCTCGGCCCCGCCGACCACATGCCCTCGGCCCGCAAGCTGGCCGCCGCGCGGACCATGGGCGACCTCCCGGAGTCGCGGGTCGCCCGGGCCATGTTCTCCATCGAGGGCGGTCACGCGGCCGCCACCCGGCTCATCGACGACGGTGTCACCGGCATCATCTGCGCCAGCGACCCGCTCGCACTCGGGGCCATCAGGGCGGCCCGCCGCAAGGGCCTGGACGTCCCGTCGCAGGTCTCGGTGGTCGGCTACGACGACTCCGCGTTCATGAACTGCACCGAGCCCCCGCTCACCACCGTCCGCCAGCCCATCGAGGCCATGGGCCGGGCCGCGGTGGAGCTGCTGAACGCACAGGTCAACGGAAGCGCGGTGGCCCGTGACGAGCTGCTCTTCGAACCGGAACTGGTGGTCCGCGGTTCCACCGCGCAAGCACCGCGCGACTGACAACCACATCCCTGTCGAATAATTACAGATTCTGCGCGACATCTTGCGAACTCCTGTCGCCGGTGCTTGAGTGTGCGGCGCCCACCGGTTCCGGTGCGGCGCCCACTGCTCCTGTTCTGGGGGGTCCACCGATGTCCAGCACCGGGTACCGTCGCGCTCTCGTCGCGATCGGCGTCTGCTCGTCCCTAGCGCTCTCCGCCGCGGCCTGCGGGTCGGGCGGCGACGACGCGGGCAGCGGCAAGACGCGGATCACCGTCAACTGCGAGCCGCCGAAGAGCGCCAAGGTCGACCGGTCGTTCTTCGAGCAGGACATCGCCTCCTTCGAGAAGCAGCACCCGGACATCGACGTCGTCGCGCACGACGCGTTCCCCTGCCAGGACCCGAAGACCTTCGACGCCAAGCTGGCCGGCGGCCAGATGGAGGACGTCTTCTACACGTACTTCACCGACGCCAAGCACGTCGTGGACATCAACCAGGCCGCCGACCTCACCCCGTACCTCAAGGACCTGAAGAGCTACGACACCATCCAGAAGCAGCTGCGCGACATCTACACCGTCGACGGCAAGGTCTACGGCATCCCGCGCACCGGCTACTCCATGGGCCTGATCTACAACCGCAAGCTCTTCCAGCAGGCCGGTCTCGACCCCGACAAGCCGCCGGCCACCTGGGACGAGGTCCGCGCGGACGCCAAGAAGATCGCCGCGCTCGGCAACGGGACCGTCGGGTACGCCGACTACAGCGCGCAGAACCAGGGCGGCTGGCACTTCACGGCGGAGCTGTACTCGCAGGGCGGTGACGTGGTCTCCGCCGACGGCAAGTCGGCGACCGTCGACACCCCCGAGGGCCACGCGGTCCTGGAGAACCTGCACGACATGCGCTGGACCGACGACTCGATGGGCAGCAAGCAGCTCCTGATCATCAACGACGTCCAGCAGATGATGGGTTCGGGCAAGCTCGGCATGTACCTCTCCGCTCCGGACAACATCCCGATCCTGGTGAAGGAGAAGGGCGGCAACTACAAGGACCTCGCCCTCGGCCCGATGCCCGGCGGCAAGGGCACGCTCATCGGCGGCGACGGCTACATGTTCAACAAGAAGGACAGCCCGGCCCAGATCCGCGCCGGCCTCAAGTGGCTCGACTCCATGTTCCTCACCCCCGGCGACGGCTTCCTCGGCGACTACGCCCGCGCCAAGAAGAACAACGCGCCCGTCGGCCTGCCCGAGCCGCGCCTGTTCACCGGTGCCGCCGACGCCAAGGACCAGGCGGTCAAGAAGGCCAACGCCAACGTGCCGGTGGAGAACTACCAGGGGTTCCTGGACGGCAACCAGTCCCTCCAGATGAAGATCGAGCCGCCGGACGCCCAGCAGATCTACTCCGTCCTCGACGGCACCGTCTCCGCCGTCCTCACCAAGAAGGACGCCGACATCGACCAGCTCCTCAAGGACGCCAACGACAAGATCGACGGCATCCTGGCCCGGGGCTGACCGCGATGACGAAGACGGCCGCACGACGGCCCGCCCCGGCGGCGGTCGCCGTCCGACAGGTCCCGGCGCCGCCCCCGGCAGGGGACCGGAGGCGGCGCCGCCTCCTCGACCAGGCCCGCGCCTACGGCTTCCTGCTCGGCGGGCTGGTCTGCTTCGCCCTGTTCTCCTGGTACCCGGCGATCCGCGCCGTCGTGATCGCCTTCCAGAAGTACACCCCGGGCTCGTCCCCCGAATGGGTCGGCACCGCCAACTTCACCAGGGTCCTGCACGACCCCGAGTTCTCGGCGGCCTGGCGCAACACCCTCACCTTCACCCTGCTGGCCCTGCTCATCGGCTTCGCGATCCCGTTCGTGCTCGCCCTCGTCCTCAACGAACTCCGGCACGCCAAGGCGTTCTTCCGGGTCGTGGTCTACCTCCCGGTGATGATCCCGCCGGTGGTCAGCGCCCTGCTGTGGAAGTGGTTCTACGACCCCGGAGCCGGCCTCGCCAACGAGACCCTGCGCTTCCTGCACCTGCCCACCTCGAACTGGTCCAACGGCACCGACACCGCACTGGTCTCCCTGGTGATCGTGGCGACCTGGGCGAACATGGGCGGCACCGTCCTGATCTACCTGGCCGCCCTCCAGTCCATCCCCGGCGAGCTGTACGAGGCCGCCGAACTCGACGGCGCGAACCTCCTCCAGCGCGTCCGGCACGTGACGGTCCCCCAGACCAGGTTCGTCATCCTGATGCTGATGCTGCTTCAGATCATCGCCACCATGCAGGTGTTCACGGAACCGTTCGTGATCACGGGCGGCGGCCCGGAGAACGCCACGGTCACCGTCCTCTACCTGATCTACAAGTACGCCTTCCTCTACAACGACTTCGGCGGAGCCTGCGCGCTCAGCGTGATGCTGCTGGTGCTGCTCGGTGTCTTCTCCGCCGGCTACCTGCGGCTGACCCGCTCCGGGGAGGACGTATGAGCAGCGCCACCCGCACCCTGATCTCCCCGGCGACCCTGGCCCGCCCGCGCGGGAAGGCGGTCTACTGGAGCGTCTTCACCGCCGTCGTCCTGCTCTTCGCGCTCGCCTTCCTGTTCCCCGTGTACTGGATGGTGACCGGCGCGATGAAGTCCCCGGACGAGATCGCCCAGACCCCGCCCACCCTGATCCCCAAGCAGTGGCACCTGTCCGGCTACACCGACGCCTGGGACCTGATGCAGCTCCCGGAGCACCTGTGGAACACGGTGGTGCAGGCCGCCGGCGCCTGGGCCTTCCAGCTGGTGTTCTGCACGGCCGCCGCCTACGCCCTGTCCAAGCTGAGGCCGGCGTTCGGGAAGGTGATCCTCGGTGGCATCCTGGCCACCCTGATGGTGCCGGCCCAGGCCCTGGTCGTCCCCAAGTACCTGACCGTCGCCGACCTGCCCCTCCTCCACACCAGCCTGCTCAACGACCCGCTCGGCATCTGGCTCCCGGCCGTCGCCAACGCCTTCAACCTGTACCTGTTGAAGCGGTTCTTCGACCAGCTGCCACGGGACGTCCTGGAGGCCGCGGAGATCGACGGCGCCGGAAAGCTGCGCACCCTGTGGTCGGTCGTGCTGCCCATGTCCCGGCCGGTCCTCGGGGTCGTCTCGATCTTCGCCCTGGTCGCGGTGTGGCAGGACTTCCTGTGGCCGCTGATGGTCTTCTCCGACACGGACAAGCAGCCCATCAGCGTGGCCCTGGTCCAGCTGTCGCAGAACATCCAGCTCACCGTGCTCATCGCCGCGATGGTGATCGCCAGCATTCCGATGGTCGCGCTGTTCCTCGTCTTCCAGCGGCACATCATCGCCGGGATCAGCGCGGGCAGCACCAAGGGCTGACGCCCTTCCTCCGACAGAAAGGCTCGCACCGTGGGACAGCCCAGCCATGCCCCGAAGGACCACGCGGACCACGCTGACCGCGGGGACACCGACTGGTGGCGTTCGGCCGTCATCTACCAGGTCTACGTCCGCAGCTTCGCCGACAGCGACGGCGACGGCACCGGCGACCTCGCGGGCGTTCGTGCCCGGCTGCCGTACCTCGCCGAACTCGGCGTGGACGCCCTGTGGTTCAGCCCCTGGTACCCGTCCCCCATGAAGGACGGCGGCTACGACGTCGCCGACTACCGGGCCATCGACCCGGCCTTCGGCACCCTCGCCGAGGCCGAGAAGCTCATCGCGGAGGCGCGGGAACTGGGCATCCGCACGATCGTCGACATCGTCCCCAACCACGTCTCCGACCAGCACCCCTGGTTCCGGGCCGCGCTGGCGGCCGGCCCCGGCAGCCCCGAGCGGGAGCTGTTCCACTTCCGGCCCGGCCGCGGTCCGGACGGCGAACTCCCGCCCAACGACTGGCCCTCGCAGTTCGTCGGCTCCACCGAACCGGTGTGGACCAGGCTGCCCGACGGCGAGTGGTACCTGCACCTCTTCACCCCCGAACAGCCCGACCTCAACTGGGCGCATCCGGCGGTCCGCCAGGAGCACGAGGACATCCTGCGGTTCTGGTTCGAGCGCGGTGTCGCGGGTGTCCGCATCGACTCGGCGGCGCTGCTCGCCAAGGACCCGGACCTGCCCGACCTGGCCGGCGACCCGCGGCCGCACCCCTTCGTCGACCGCGACGAACTCCACGACGTCTACCGCTCCTGGCGGTCCGTCGCCGACGCCTACGACGGGGTCTTCGTCGGCGAGGTCTGGCTCCCCGACGCCGAACGCTTCGCCCGCTACCTGCGCCCCGACGAACTGCACACCGCCTTCAACTTCTCCTTCCTGTCCTGCCCCTGGGACGCGGCCCGGCTGCGCACGTCGATCGACACCACCCTCGCCGAGCACGCGCCCGTCGGCGCCCCCGCCACCTGGGTGCTGTGCAACCACGACGTGACCCGCACGGTCACGCGGTACGGCCGTGAGGACACCGGGTTCGACTTCGCCGCCAAGGCCTTCGGCGTCCCGACGGACCTCGCCCTGGGCACCCGCCGGGCCCGCGCCGCCGCCCTGCTCTCGCTGGCCCTGCCCGGCGCGGTCTACGTCTACCAGGGGGAGGAGCTGGGGCTGCCGGAGGCGGAGATCCCGGCCGACCGCGTCCAGGACCCGATGTACTTCCGGTCCGGGGGCACCGATCCGGGCCGGGACGGCTGCCGGGTGCCGCTGCCCTGGGCGGCCGGGGCGCCCCACGCGGGGTTCGGGTCCCGCGAGGAGCCGTGGCTGCCGCAGCCGGCCGGCTGGGAGTCGTACGCCGTCGACCGCCAGCAGGACGACCCCGGCTCCATGCTGGCGCTCTACCGCCGTGCCATCGCCCTGCGCCCCCGCTTCGGCGACTCCCCGCTGACCTGGCTGCCCGCCCCCGAGGGCGTCCTCGCCTTCACCCGTGCCGAGGGCGTCACCTGCGTGGTCAACCTCGCCGCGACCCCCGCCGAACTCCCCGCCCACTCCGAACTCCTGCTCAGCAGCGGTCCGTTGGACGACGCGGGCCGGCTGCCGCAGGACACGGCGGTCTGGCTGGCGACCTGAGCCGCCGGTACCGCTCGCGCTGTCCCCGTTCCCCCACCCCCGAAGGGATCAGCACATGCAGCACACCACAGGCCGAGCTGTCAGGAGCATGCCAGCCGCGGTGGCGGCCGTAGCGCTCGCCGCCGGCATGCTCGTCGCCGTCGCGCCCGCCGCCCACGCGGCCGCGGGCGCGAGCCTCCCCTTCACCTCGGTGGAGGCGGAGGCGGCGACCACCACCGGCACGAGGACCGGTCCGGACTACACCCAGGGCACCCTCGCCTCCGAGGCCTCCGGCCGCCAGGCCGTGCGGCTGACCTCCGGGCAGCGGGTCGAGTTCACCGCACCCCGGGCGGCCAACGCCGTGAACCTCTCCTACAGCGTCCCCGACGGCCAGACCGGCACGCTGAACGTGTACGTCAACGGGGTCAGACTGGCGAAGACCCTGGCCGTCACGTCGAAGTACTCCTACGTCGACACCGGTTGGATCGCCGGCGCCAAGCAGCACCACTTCTTCGACGACGCCCGGCTGCTGCTGGGCCAGAACGTCCAGGCGGGCGACAAGGTCGCCCTCGAGTCCACCGGCCCCCAGGTCACCGTCGACGTGGCCGACTTCGAGCAGGTCGCCGCGGCCGCCTCGCAGCCCGCCGGGTCGGTCTCCGTCACCTCCAGGGGCGCCGACCCGAGCGGCAACGGCGACTCCACCCAGGCCTTCCGGGACGCCATCTCGGCCGCCCAGGGCGGAACGGTGTGGATCCCGCCGGGCGACTACAAGCTGACGTCCTCCCTCAGCGGAGTGCAGAACGTGACCCTGCTGGGCGCGGGCAGCTGGTACTCGGTCGTGCACACCTCCCGGTTCATCGACCAGTCCAGCTCCTCGGGAAACGTCCACATCAACAACTTCGCGGTCATCGGCGAGGTCACCGAACGCGTCGACTCCAACCCCGACAACTTCGTCAACGGCTCGCTCGGACCGAACAGTTCGGTCTCCGGCATGTGGATCCAGCACCTCAAGTGCGGGTTCTGGCTGACGGGCAACAACGACAACCTGGTCGTCGAGAACAACCGCGTCCTCGACACCACCGCCGACGGCCTCAACCTCAACGGCAACGCCCACGGCGTCCAGGTCCGCAACAACTTCCTGCGCAACCAGGGCGACGACTCGCTCGCCATGTGGTCGCTGAACTCGCCCGACACCAATTCGACCTTCGCGAACAACACGATCTCCCAGCCGAACCTGGCCAACGGCATCGCGATCTACGGCGGCACGGACCTCTCCGTGAAGAACAACCTGGTCTCCGACACCAACGCCCTCGGCAGCGGCATCGCCATCTCCAACCAGAAGTTCCTCGACCCGTTCTCCCCGCTCTCCGGCACCATCACGGTCGACGGCAACACACTGGTACGCACCGGCGCGATGAACCCCAACTGGAACCACCCGATGGGCGCGCTGCGCGTCGACTCCTACGACAGCGCCATCAACGCGACCGTGAACATCACCAACACAACGATCTCCAACAGCCCCTACAGCGCCTTCGAGTTCGTCTCCGGCGGCGGACAGGGGTACGCCGTCCGGAACGTCAACGTGACCGGCGCGACCGTGCAGAACACCGGCACGGTCGTGGTCCAGGCCGAGGCACCGGGCGCCGCCGCCTTCCGCAACGTCACCGCGACCGGCGTCGGCGCGGCCGGCATCTACAACTGCCCTTACCCGGCCAACTCCGGCGCCTTCGCGCTCACCGACGGCGGCGGCAACTCCGGCTGGTCCAGCACCTGGTCGGACTGCTCCAGCTGGCCGGCACCGGGGCAGGGCAACCCCGACCCGGACCCGAACCGCAACCTCGCCAAGGGCCGCCCGGCGACCGCCACCGGCTCCCAGGACGTCTACACGCCCGGCAAGGCGGTCGACGGCGACGCGAACAGCTACTGGGAGTCCACCAACAACGCCTTCCCGCAGTCGCTGACCGTCGACCTCGGCTCCTCCTACGCGGCCCGGCGGCTGGTGCTGAAGCTGCCCCCGTCCTCGGCCTGGGGCGCACGGACCCAGACCGTCACCGTGCTGGGCAGCACCGACGGCTCCGCCTACTCGACCGTGGTGGGCTCCACGGGCTACCGCTTCGACCCGGCCACCGGCAACACCGTCACCGTGCCGCTGCCCGCCTCGACGAACCTGCGCTACCTGCGGCTCACCGTCACCGCGAACAACGGCTGGCCGGCCGCCCAGTTCAGTGAGGTGGAGGCGTATCTGACGTCGTGACCGGGCCCTCCCCCCGGGATGCGCCGCGCTTCGCCGCCTGGATCTGCTCGTAGACACGGGTCCGCAGTTCGGCGAAGCGCGGGGCGACCCGCGTGTGCAACTGGTCCCGCTCCCGCGGCAGGTCCACCTTCAGCTGCTCCCGCACGACGGTCGGGGAGGCGGACAGGACGATCACCCGCTGCCCCAGGTAGACCGCCTCGTCGATGTCGTGGGTGACGAACAGGATCGTGATCCCGCGCTCCCGCCACAGGCCCCGGACCAGATCCTCCAGATCGGCCCGGGTCTGGGCGTCGACGGCGGCGAACGGCTCGTCCATCAGCAGGACCCGGGGTTCGTACGCGAGGGCACGGGCGATCGCCACCCGCTGCTGCATCCCCCCGGAGAGCTGCCACGGATAGGCGTCGGCGGCATCCGCGAGGCCGACCGAACGCAACGCGTCCGCCACCAGCTCCCTCCGGCGCTCACGCGGCAAGCGCTTCTGCTTGAGCGGGAGTTCCACGTTCTGCGCGACCCGCATCCAGGGGAACAGACTGCGGCCGTACTCCTGGAAGACGAACGCCATCCCGGGCGGCGGGCCGGTGACCTTCCGTCCCTCCAGCAGGACTTCGCCCCCGGACGGGGCGAGCAGTCCGCCCATGCACTTCAGCAGGGTGGTCTTGCCACAGCCCGACGGGCCGACCAGACACACCAGTTCACCCGCCGCCACGGTGAAGGTGAGGTCCCGCACCGCCTCCACCCGGCGCCCGGACCCCTCGTAGACCTTTCTCAGGCCGCGTACGTCGAGCATGCCCCTCCCCTTCCCGAGGTTCGTCTCAGGACCGCCGGGCGGCCGCGCGCAGCCCGTGGTACCAGCCGAGCACGCGTCGCTCGACCACCCGGAAGACCACCGACAGCGCGAAGCCGAGCAGGCCGAGCAGCAGGATCCCGGTCCACATGTCGGGGATCGCGAACCCGCGCTGGAACTGCACGATGGTGAAACCGAGCCCGTTGCTGGCCGCGAACATCTCGCTGATGACCATCAGGATGATCCCGATCGACAGCGCCTGCCGCAGGCCCGCGAAGATCTGCGGACTCGCCGAACGCAGCACCAGCGTACGCAGCCGGGCCACGCCGGTGACGCCGTAGGAACGGGCCGTCTCCGCCAGCACCGGGTCGACCGCCCGGACGCCCTCGACCGTGTTGAGCAGGACCGGCCACACGCAGCCGCCGGCGATCACCACGATCTTCATGCCGTCGCCGATGCCCGCGAACAGCATGATGACCGGGACGAGCACCGGCGGCGGCACCGCCCGCAGGAACTCGAGAACCGGTTCGCACACCGCCCGCACCCACCGGTAGGAGCCGACGACCGTGCCCAGGGCCACCCCCGCCACGGCCGCCACCGCGTATCCGGCGAGCAGCCGCAGCACACTGCGCAGCAGGTCGTCGCGGAGCCGCTGACCGGTCCAGACGTCCGGGAAGGTCCTCAGGATCGTGCGCAGCGGCGGCCAGTAGACGTTCGTGCTGCCGGCGGAGGCCAGCCACCACAGCGCGACCAGGACGGCGGGCAGGGCCAGCGCGTACGCCGCTCTGAGCAGCAGCCGCCTCATACCGTCACCTCCCCGCGCACCGACTGGTGCCAGGCCAGCGCCCGCCGCTCCACCGACCGGGCACCCACGTTGACGACCAGTCCGAGCAGCCCGGTCACCACGATCAGGGCGTACATCTCCGGCACCGCCTGCGAGGTCTGCGCGACCGCGATCAGCTGGCCCAACCCCGGTGCGCCGATGACCAGTTCGGCCGTGATGGTGAGGATCAGGGCGACGGCGGCGGCCAGCCGTACGCCGGTCATCACGTACGGCAGGGCGGTCGGCCACAGCACGTGCCGGACCCGGGCCCAGGTGCCGAGACCGTACGACCGCGCCGTCTCCTCGGCGACCGGGTCGACGTCCTGGACGCCGTACATCACCTGGATCAGCACCTGCCAGAAGGACGCGTAGACGACGAGCAGGAGGACCGAGCGGAGTTCGCTGCCGTAGAGCAGGATCGCCAGCGGGATCAGGGCGACCGAGGGGATCGGGCGGAGGAACTCGATCGTGGAGGCGGTGGCCTCGCGCAGGTGCGGGACGACCGAGATGACCACCCCGGCCACGATGCCGGCGCCGACCGCGACGGCGAGGCCCACCGCCCATCCGGTCAGGGTGTCGCCGAGCGCCGTCCAGAAGGCGCCGTCGGAGAGTTCGGTGCCGAGGGCGCGGGCGATCCGGCTGGTCGGAGGGAAGTAGTCCGCCTTGACCAGACCGAGCCGCGGCACCGCCTCGCCGAGGGCGAGGAAGACCGCGAGTCCGGCCGCACCGAGTGCGGTGTTCCTGACGTGGCCGTTCGCGGGGCCCTTCGCGGAGCCCTTCGCGGGGCCCTTCACATGGCCCTTCGCGAGTTCGGTCGCGGGTTCGGTCGCCGGTTCGGTCACGGCAGCAGCTTGTCCAGGTCGGGCGCCGTCTTGAAGAGGCCGTCCTGCTCGCTCAGCTTCTCCAGCGTCTCGATCGACGAACGGTTCGCCTCGGCGGGCCACTTGGGCAGGGTCACCTTGGCCAGCACGTCCGCCGGGGTCTTCGTGTACGTCGTGACGATCTGCCGGACCTCGTCCGGGTGCGCGTCCGCGTAGGACAGCGACTCGGCGACGGCCTCCTGGAACTTCTTCACGACGGCCGGGTTCTTCCGCGCGTACGACGTCGACGTGAAGTACATGGCGACGGTGAGGTTCTGCGCCACGTCGACCAGCGGCGAGGCGATCTCGCCGGCGCCCTGGAGCCTCATGGTCGCGAGGGCCGGCTCGACGGCCATCGCCGCGTCGATCTGGCCCTTGTCGAGCGCGGCCGGCATCTGGTCGAAGGCGAGCTCGACGAAGTTCACCTTGTCCGGGTCGCCGCCCGCCTTGCGCACCGACTCGCGCACCGCGGTCTCGTTGATGTTCTTCAGCGTGTTGACGGCGACCTTCTTGCCCTCCAGCTGCCGCACCGACGTGATGCTGCTGCCCTTCTTCACGACGAGCCCGCCGAAGTCCTTGCCGGCCACGCCGGTCGAGGCCACGCCGTTGGCGATGGCCTGCACCGGCACACCGTTGGACTGGGCGATCATCAGCGACGTCATGTTGCTGAAGCCGAACTGGAACTGACCGCTCGTCACTCCGGGCACGATGGCGGCACCGCCCTGTGCGAGGGTGGTCGACAGCTTGAGTCCGCGCTTGCTGAAGAAGCCCTCCTTCTGGCCGAGATAGAGGGGGGCCACGTCGACGATGGGGATGATCCCCACCTTGACGGTGGTGGTGCCGCCGGACGAGGACGAGGTGGACGACGAGCCCCCGGAGGAGCCGCAGGCCGCCGTGGCGAGCAGGAAGGTGCCGGCGGCTAGACCGGCGAGCAGACGACGCATGGCTCCTCCTGTGCAGACAACGGTGTTCCGACAGGGTGTGCGCTGTGCGCACCATGGTGCTCGGTTGGTGCTCAGCGGGAAAGTAGAACCGGCCGTACGACCCGGTCAATGGTTTCGGCTGACAAAATTGTTGACAGTTACCGAACCGCACTCTCACCGTGTTCCCGTGACGAACCGGGACGCCTGCGGCCGGCCCCACGGGTGATGGCGGCGACGATCGCGGTGGGGGCGCGTCTGCCGGCGCCCGGGACCGGAGCGGCCGGGCGGTGGCCGGGGTGAACCTGGCGGCGCACTCCGGCCGGACCTCCGCCGGACAGGCCCGCCGCGAGCTGCTGCCGCACCTGCTCGCGGCGGCGGCGCGGATCGAGGCGGACCTGCGGATCACAGATCGAGCACCAGACGTTCCCCCCGGCACCTCGAGACGCAGATGAGCATGGTCTCCCCGGCCGCCCGCTCCTGCTCGGTGAGCACCGAGTCCCGGTGGTCGGGGGTGCCCTCCAGGACGTCGGTCTCACACGTGCCGCAGGTGCCCTCGGTGCAGGAGAAGAGCACCTCGACGCCGGCGGCCCGGACGGTGTCGAGCACCGACACCCCCGGCGGGACGGTGACCGTACGACCGCTCTGCGCGAGGACGACCTCGAACTCCCGTTCCCCGCCCGCTTCGTGCCCGCTTTGCTCCTTCGGCCGGAACCGCTCGACCCGCAGCACCCCGGCCGGGCAGCGCTCCTCGACCGCGTCCAGCAACGGTCCCGGACCGCAGCAGTACACGAGGGTGCCGTCCGGGACGTCGTCCAGCACCGCGCCGAGGTCCAGGAGCCCCGTCTCGTCCTGCGGGGCGACGGTGACCCGGGCGTCGCCGTACCGGGCCAACTCACCCGCGAACGCCATCGACTGCCGGGTCCGGCCGCCGTACAGCAGCGTCCACTCGGCGCCGGCGGCCTCCGCGGCGGCCAGCATCGGCAGGATCGGGGTGATGCCGATGCCGCCCGCGACGAACCGGTAGCGGGCGGCCGGCTCCAGCCGGAAGTGGTTGCGCGGCCCGCGCACCCGCACCTTGTCGCCCACCCCCAACTGTTCGTGGACGAAAGCCGATCCGCCTCGGCCGTCCGGCTCCCGGAGCACCGCGATCCGCCAGCCGGTCCGGTCGCCGGGATCCCCGCAGAGCGAGAACTGCCGCTCCAGCCCCGGTCCGAGCAGCACGTCGAGATGGGCTCCCGGCTCCCAGCCGGGCAGCTCCTCGCCGAGGGGATGCCGAAGGGTGAGGGCGACCACCCCGTCGGCCGCCGACTCCCGCTCGCCGACGACCAGTTCGGCTTCGTACAGGCTCATGCGGTGCGCTCCGGGGGCTGGTGTCCTTCGGGATGGCCGAGCATCCACTCCCACATCTCTACCGGGTCCTGGGCGGTGTGCTCGGCGCCGCAGTGGCAGGTGCCGTGCAGCACGTCGGTGCCCGGCAGCCAGTCGATGCGGTAGACCTCGCCGGTCGGGGTGCTCACAGGACCTTCTCCACGGGCTTGTCGCCCTCCTCGACCAGCCGGGCGAGGATCCGGCGGGCCGCCAGGCCACCGGTGTCGATGTTGATGCTCAGCTCCTGGTATCCCGCCCGCTCCGAACCCAGCGTCCGCTGGAGCAGGTTGAGGGCGTCGACGTCCTGCATGACCACCGTGTGGTTGTTGCTCCGCAGGAACTCGGTGACCTCGGCGTCCTCGGTCGCCCAGTCCCGGGAGACCATCCAGAAGTCGTACACCTTGCCGTCCGAGGACGGGGTGATCGCGTAGGTGATCTCGGTGTGGAAGCCGTGCGGATCACTGCCGTCGGCCTCCGGCACCACGCCGACCGGGGCGATCCGGCTGTGCAGCAGATACAGGCACGGCGCGTGGTACTCGATGTCCTGCCAGCGCGTGATCCGGCCCTCGATCCCGGTGGAACGGGCGTAGAACGGCGGGCACTCGGCGTCGTCCATGCGCCGGCTGACCCGCACGATCCCCGCGCCCTCGTCCACCTCGGTCGTGATGGGCGTCTCGGCGACTTCCGGGGTGCCGATGTACCCGCCGTGCAGATACGTCTCATGGGAGAGGTCGAGAAGGTTGTCGACGAGCAGGCCGTGGTCGGCGTCGATGGGCTCCATGCCGCGGACGGTCGTCCAGCCGGGGGAGTCGAGGTGACGCGCCCGCGGTATCGACCGCGGGTCGGCGAGCGCCGGGTCACCGATCCACACCCACACCAGCGAGTCCTGCTCGACCACCGGGTAGGAGGCGACCCGGGCGGTGCGCGGGACGCGTTTCTGCCCCGGCACGTACACACACGCCCCGGTCCGGTCGTAGGTGAACCCGTGGTACCCGCACACGATCCGGTCCCCGTCGAGCCCGCTCTCCGACAGCGGGTAACGCCGGTGCACGCAGCGGTCGCTGAGGGCGACCGGCGCACCGTCCTCCTCGGCCCGGTAGAACACCAGCGGTTCCCCCAGGACCGTCCGCCCGAACAACTCCCGGCCGACCTCGTGACTGTAGGCGGCGACGTACCACTGGTTCCTGGCGAAAGCGGTGATGTGCGGCATGAGAGGGATCCCGTCATCCTCGACGTCGTGTCGAGAACACCATGACGATGGCGCCTCCACCCCGGCAATAGGACTTCCGTCGGACGGAAACTCCCTGGTCAGCCGCTTGCTGCCTGCCACGTGGTATTCAGTTCGCTTCACCGCTCCCGTCGAGACCGGGAGAGGTGCACTTCCTGGTCCTGCACGCGCGGGGTCGAATCGGGGTCGAATCGAGCACTTCGACCGTTCCACGGGTCGATGAGCTCTCTTGCCGCGATGGTTAGCCTCGCTTCGTCGTCGAGTCTTTCACATTAGGGGCGCACTGGGTCAAGTCCCCTTCTCGGACTCGCCATCAGGCGGCTTGTTCCCCGGACGGGTCCAACGGGGTGAACAAGCCGCTGAAGGTCGTGACGGCCACACCCTCCACGGCCCGCGGTGGGTGGGCATAGGTCTCCCATGTCTCGGCGAACCGTGCATGTCTGCTGAGAGCCTGAACCGTCTTCGGGTCGTGCTGACCGGACGCGCCAAGCTGAGATGTGTAGAAGTGCTTGAGGTCATGGAACCGGGTCTCTGGCGGCAGGCCGGCCAGCCTGACGGCGGCACGCCACTTCTCGTTGAAGTCTCGGCCCGAAACTGGCCGGCCGTATCGATTGGTGACGATCAACCCCTCGTCTGGAGGCGAAACCCAGCCGCGGCGTCGGCGGTCACCTTCCGCGCGGTGACTCACCGGCGCGAATTGGGGAAAGCGTTCGATGTGCTTCCTCAGCTTGTCGATGAGGAAGGCGTCAACAGGCAAAGTTGCCGCGCTGGCCTTGGTCTTGAGCTTCGCCGACTTGCCTCCCTGCCGCTGTTCCTCGATGTACAGGAGGCCCTCAGACCAGTCGACGGATGTCTTCCTGAGGCCGATGGCTTCTCCTTCACGGAGACCTGCGCATGCGGCGATCCACACGAAGACCTCGAAACGTGGCTCGACTTCCCGCATCGCGGCAGCGAGGCGGGTAACCTGCTCTGCGCTGAGGGAGACTTTGACACGTCCCTCCACTTCCGGCAGCTCGATCCGTGACACGACGTTCGCCGGCAGAGGAACGTCCTCGTCGATCATGTAGTTGACGAGGATGCGCCAGGTTTTGAAGATCTGAACACCGTAGACGCCGCCAACGGTAGGTTGGTCGATCAGGTAATCTACGAGGGCCATGCTGTCCTTGCGGCGCAGCGTCCGGGCGATGTACTTCCCGAGGAACGGAATAATGTGGACCCGGATGTGCGTGTCGTACGTATCAGTCGTGTTCTTGTTCTTGTTCTTCTTCCTTCTGCGCTCAAGGAATTCTTTGGCGTAGAACTCGACTGTTTCGTTACCTAGGTCTGGATCGACCCAACTGCCGTTTCGGATCTGGAGTCGGACCTCGTCTAGATGGTCACGTGCTGCCTCCCACGTCTCGAACGCTGGACGGCGAACCTTGCCGTTCGGGTCCGTGTAACGAGCCTGCCATTGCTGCCCCCGCCCATGGTCGGCTGAAGGGTGGAGGGGGTTCTTCTTTGTGCCGCATTTGCACGGTATGTCAGCAGGTTTCGGATGCCTTTTATGCCATCGATCAAATGGGGCATCAGACTCGGCCACTGTTCCCCTTTCGTTGGTGTGTTCCGGTTTTTCCAGAGTCCTTGGTGCCTAGGGATCCTGGAGCTTAGGTGGCTCGGCAAGCGCGCCGTTTTTGATGCGCTCGAAAAGGTCGTTGACCTCATGCTCGCTGTAGCGTACACGGCTGCCATTCCTGTTACCTTCAGGGTTGTCTCCCGGTCCTGGTCGATAGTACGGGCCAAGAGGGTAGGCGTGCAGAAGGCCGCGGTTGGTCCAGCGGCGCCGTGTTGAAGGTGAAATGCCAAGACGCTCTTCTACCTCGCGGGGCATCATATAGCGATCGGTGGAATCCGTTGTGGTGCTTTCGGGTGCCTGTTTTGATTTGCTTATCGAGGCGTCCGTGTTTGCATTTTCGGTTTGACTCGAAGTGGAAGGCTTTCTGAACATGGCATCCGGCAAGATCCAGCCTCCTCTGGCCACGTCTCCTCACTCGCGGCGGGTTGACCTGGTGTCAATCTCCTGGTGGGAGCGGGCCAGAGTCTTCCGTCTACAAGTGTTTATGTGCGAAGCCGACGCTAGCTCAACCGCTCCGGATGTGACAGATCTAGTGTGTGCGATATCGGCGATTTGCGGCATTTCGTCGTAAACAACTGTAGATGAAAATATGTAGCGTCGTCGCCGTGCGCCGCTCCTGGAGCGCGTGAGGGTGGACCGCTGGCCTACGGAGGCGAGGCCACGGGATGAGAGTCGGCCCATGACAGCGGTCCTTGTGGACTCGCGCGGCAAGTAGGCGTCCCCGTACCTCCTTCGCGGCGTTGCCAAAGGCGACCGACGCCCATGTATCCGGCAATTTCATGACGATCCGTCGGTTCTGATGGCGGCGCATTCCGGGTGTTCGAGCTGGCGATGAACATGCCTGTGGCCCAGCTGCTGCGTCGGGCGGTGCCGGATTCCACTGCTCCGACCGGAGGGTGACTCATCAGGACAGGGCGTCGTTGCTGGTCAGCCGAGGTTTGGGCAGGGCGGTGATCGTCTGGGGTCGAGAGTCAGTGACGGGACGGAGCCAGCGGCGCCGATCGGTAGTCCCGAACAGGGCGATGTCGCGAGAACACCCGGGTGAACAGGGACTCCACCGTGCGCACCTTTCAGGCGTTGGTGCGCCGAGCAGAAGCCGCAGCGGGTGTCGCGCACCCGTGCACGACTACCACCTACTCCGCGTACGGACTGCACCTCATTCGGGGCGGCCGCGCGGGGGAGTTCGTCCCGACACCGTCCGCCAGCACATGATCGCATCTGGAACTGGCAGCCCGCGGGAATACGCCTCGATTCCTCGAAGGTGCAGGGCAAGCTAGGCACTTGACGCAAGGAGCGACGGCAGGCCGGCGGGGAGGTCGACCCGGGCGGCCGCGCTCACCATGCCCTACCTGCTCGGACTGCCGACACGGTCTACGACCGGCCACACCAGGTCAGGCAGGAGCCCCCTATGGACCTGGCGCCGATCGGCGGGTTCATAGACAGGCCGGACTCGGAGGAGCTCGGAGCACCGCGTTCGAGGGACTTGATCCCTCAAACTCAGCTTCGCCCAGTCAGCTGTGATCCGGCTGGCCCGGGACGCCTAGTTCGTTGCGTTCGCCAAGGTTTCTGTGCACAACCCTGCTACGAAGACGCTCAAGTGGCGGGCCAGAAACGGAAACCCCCGCTCCACCTGGAAGCGGGGATCGTCCGTCCCCACGTAGCCGATCGCGGGGTACCGTTCTGGTGTCGAAGCAGAACAGGAGCCAGTATGCACGCTCTGCCCGAAGACCACACCGGCGTGCGCATGCGGCGGCTACGCCGCGAGCGCCACCTCACCCAAACGGCAGTCTCGGAACTGACCGGAATCCCATACAGCACGTACACGAAGACGGAGCAGGGTGTCATCGCTGCCACTCCGCACGTCGTCGCAGCTTTCGCCCGTGGCCTGCGAATCGAGGTCTCCACCGTCGTCGGGCAGCCCTACGCAGACGAACTGCGGGCCGACGAGCTCGACGTTCTGATAAGGCCAATTCGGGAGGCCCTGGACATCTATGACCTGGGGGCGGATCCCGACATCCGTCCGCGTCGACTCGAAGAGCTCAACGAGGACGCTGAGGCCCTCCTGGTGGCCGTCCGTGCCGGCGAGATCAAGCAGGCAGCCAGCAATGTCGCCGGACTCATCGAAGAGGGCACCACTGCCGCTCACGCGCTGAACAGCACGGAAGGGTGGCTGACGCTCGCGTCGTTCTATCGCACGGCCTACGACGTCGCCGCCAAACTCGGGTTCTCGGACCTTGCCCAATTGTCCCTCGCCCGTATGGACTGGGCGGCCCAGCGCGGTTCCGACGCTGTACTCGGCGGTATGTTCCAGTATCTGCGTGCGCTCACGTACCTGCGCGAGGGCAAGTACGCGATCGGACAGCGTCTCGTCGCCAGAGGACTGTCGACTCTTCAGCAGGCGGACGGATCTCGCGATCGCGAGGTCGTCACGGGGCAGCTCCATCTCGGGGGCGCGGTGATGGCAGGTCGGGCACACGATCAGAACGAGGCCCTGTCTCACCTTGAAGAAGCGGAGCGAATCGCAGCAGCGACTGGGGAAGCGGTCAAGGTGCACTATCTGACGTTCGGTCCGACGAACGTTCAGGTGCACCGTGTGTCCGTCCTCGCAGAACTCGATCAGTATGGCGAGGCGGTCGAGGCCACCCGAGGCTTGTCCATCCCGCAGGACTGGCCGAAGTCCCGCACCAGCCATCATTTCGCCGAGGTCGCTCGTGCGCAGATGTGGACCAACCGCCTTGAGGACTCGTTCCAGAACCTCCTCAAGGCTCGTAAGGCGGCACCGCAACAGGCTAAGTACCACCCGACGGTACGCGAGACGTACGCCGGTCTGGAGGCGGCCCACCGCCGACTTCCTGAGACCTTCTTGTCGTACGGGTCGTGGTTGAGTTCGGCAACCGGGCAGGTCATCTGACGAGCTGTCACCCTGCGTCAGGCTCTGGCCCCAACTATCATCAACTGATGATAGTTGGGGCCTAGTTGTGGGACCACCATGTCGGCACTGGCCATTTCGACATGGAGCCGACCATGACGATCAACCTTGCGGGCCAGGAGCGCACCCGTCGACGCGCTCCTGCTGAAGCCCGTTCCGATGCATCTCCACGTTCTCCCAAGGTGCGGCTTCGCCCGCGCTCCGCCAAGAGGGCGTGATGGCGACGCCAGCCGTACAAAGGCCGGCTGTGGTGCTCAGCACCTACCAGCCCGTGATGGACGAGCAGTTCTCCATCGGCCCGCTGGAGCCGCTCACAGATGCGGCCCAGGTGGGCGTCATGCGCCGCATCGCGAAAGCCGCGCTCCAACGCCATGGACTGGCCGCCCTGGTCGACGCCGCTGCCCTGGTCGTCTCCGAACTCGTCGGCAACGCGGTTCTGCACAGCGGGACGGCCGAAGTCCGGACGATCATGGTTGTCCGCTCAGGGATCCTGCACATCGTCGTGGTCGACGGCATGCCGGGACAGGCGGTGCTCAGAACCGCTGACGATGTTGCAGAGTCCGGGCGCGGCTTGTTCCTGGTCGAAGCCGTCGCGGCCGAGTGCGGCGGTTCCTGGGGCACGTCCTGTGCCGGCGCCTGTACCTGGTGCCGCCTCCCCGTGCCCGATCACCCCGTCAACCAGGCGTAGCACGGTCCTTCCTCATCGCCTGGCGCCGCGACCGCGCGCTCGGCCCTCTCGCCACCAGCTAGCGCCCCAACGCCGGCTGCATGCCGATTCCTATATCCACGAAGGCCCCCCATGTCCTTACAGCCGCTCCGCATAGCCTCTGTTCCTAGCTCCGCCCTCCCGAGCCTGTCCGGGAGGCACTCCGATGACCGGTAGTGGCATGGTCCTGTCACCGCATCCTGCCGGGTGGGACGAGGCGCTACGGCTCGCGCTCGGAGATCTCCAGCTCGACCGATGGCGCTCCACCAAGGAAGTGCTCGCCAGAGCGGACTCCTGGGGACAATTGACCTCCCAGAGTCAGGTCCTCGCGTCGGCTGCCGCCAAAGGTCGAGCCATCGAAGCCTGGTGCGCGGAGGAACCGGGCGACGCCTACGCGCTGATGATGCTGGCCCGGGTCTTGACCCAGCGGGCCCTTACCGCCGGCCGTGCCGGAGTCGACCGGCATTCTTTGCTCGGCGTCTGCACGAGAGCCCTCGAAGCGTGCGTCAGCGCCGAGGCCGTGTGGCCGCAGTGCCCGATTCCTGGCGTGTGCCGGCTGGCGGTCGCGACGCTGGACCTCGACCCGTACCGCCCGCTTGCCCGAACGGCCTGGGCCGCTCCGCCGGAGAAGCTGCTCCTCCCCGGCCCGTGGCCTCTGCTGGACGCCGTCGACCAACTGGACCCGTGCAACCGCGAGGCCTACCACCGCATGCTCCAGACCTTCACGGCCCGTCGGAGCGGAGCGCTGAACTTCGCCCGCTATGTGTCCGACCGGGCGCCCCTGGGATCGCCGCTGCGCGTACTTCCGATCTACGGATTCGTCGAGGACTACGCGCTTCAGCTCAGGTCGGGCAGAGGCGGGGCCATCAGCTACTGGTCGACCGAGCTGTGCCGCTACCACGTCACACGGGCCAGAGACGGGTGGTTCGCCCGCCTGAAAGACCCCCGCAGCGCCTCGCTCCTGGACCTGAACTACCTGGCCTACGGCCTCGGGGTCACAGGGCTGCCCGGAGCAGCTGCTGTGTTCGAGGCGATCGGCCCCTTCGCAACCCCCGCTCCGTGGGAGCAAGCGCAGTCGGCGAAGTGGTGGGAGGACAGCTTTGCCGCCGCCCACCGGAACGCGATGAGGGAGACCCGTCGCCGCCGATGAACTGCCGGTCCCCGCCCCCCTGCGTACTGCAGAGCATTCTCTCCTGAACTTACCCACCCATCAGAGAAGGATCACCCGGTGTCAAGACACCTACGTGCTGGCCAGCAGCCGCTGCGTCCCGACAAAGAAGTCCTCGCCAGTCTCGGCTACAAGAGCGTCCTGGCCCGCAGGATGACGGGCTTCGGCAACATGTCGATCTCCTTCACCGTGATCAGCATCCTGTCGGGCTGCATGACCCTGTACGGGTTCGGGCTGCTCACAGGCGGGCCGGCCGTAATCATGTGGGGCTGGCTCGGCGTCGGCCTGATGGTGCTGCTGCTCGGCATCGCACTGGCCGAAGTCACCTCCGCGTTCCCCACCTCGGGCGGCCTGTACTACATGGCCGATCGCCTGGGCGGGCGTACCTGGGCCTGGTACACAGGCTGGTTCAACCTTCTCGGCCTGGTCGGCGGGATCGCCGGCATCGACTACGGCGCCGCTACGTTCGTCGGCGCATTCGCCAACCTGCAATTCGGGTTCACCCCCACACCGAAGTCGATCATGGTCATCTTCGTGGTGATCCTGGTGGCTCACGCCCTGCTGAACATGCTCGACATCAAGGTCATGTCGCTGCTGAACAGCGTCTCGGTGTGGTGGCACATCGGCGGTGTCGCGCTCATCGCCGGCCTCCTCTTACTCGCCCCCGCTCAGCACCAGTCCGCTCAGTTCGTGTTCACGCACTTCAACAACGGCACCGGATGGCACAACGGCCTCTACGTGGCCGCCCTCGGGCTGCTGATGCCGCAGTACACGTTCTGCGGATACGACGCCTCTGCGCACCTGTCGGAGGAGACCGCCCAGGCTCAAATATCCGCCCCCCAGGGGATGGTCCGAGCCATCTACCTGTCACTGATCTGTGGCTTCGTCCTGCTGTACGGACTGACGTCAGCGATCCAGAACTACGCCGGAACCCTGGCTACCAGCACGGGCGTTCCGCCGGCGCAGATCTTCATCGACGTCGTCGGTGTCGGTGTGGCCAAGCTGCTCCTGCTCATCGTGATCGGGGCGCAACTGTTCTGCGGCAGCGCAGAGACCACGGCGGCCAGCCGAATGGTATTCGCGTTCTCCCGGGACGGCGCCGTGCCCTTCGCCAACGTGTGGCAGCGCGTCAATTCTCGTCAGGCGCCTGTTGCCGCGGTGTGGCTGTCCGTCGGCCTGGCCTTCCTCATCGCGCTGCCGTCGCTGTACTCGCCGACCGCCTACGCCGCGGTCACCGCCATCAACGTCCTCGGGATCACCCCGGCCTACGCGATCCCCGTGTTCCTACGGCTCAGGGCGGGCAAGCGCTTCCAGGCGGGCCCATGGAACCTCGGCCGGTTCTCGAAGGTGGTCGGCTGGACGGCTGTGCTGTGGGTGGGCTTCGTCACCGTCCTGTTCTGCCTGCCGCAGGTCTCCCCCGTCACCATCCACTCGTTCAACTACTCCGTGGTCGTGTTCGTCGGGATGCTGCTGGCGGCGTGGGTGCTGTGGGTCACCAAGGGGCGCCGGACGTACACGATCCCCCAGGTGGGCAACACCGCCACCCACGAGCGCGTCATGGGAGACATGGTATGAACAGCCAGCACTTCACCCGCACCGTTGAGATGGCCGGCTTTATCACCCCAGAGACCCTGGCGAAGGGCGCGACCACAGGGGACATCCGCACGGTGATGGCAGCCGTCCCGGACTTGCAGGGCCGTCTCCAGGGCAAGCGGCTCGCTGCGTTCCCGCTCGTACGCCGCATCGAGCAGAACCCCCAGTCCCGGGCACCGCTGATGGAGGCCTGCGCGTACATCCTGGCCACCAACATCGAGATGGACCCGATGCCGACCGCTCTCACGAGCTGGGCGGACGGGTACAGCGATATGCAGTTCGTTCCGGACTGGGACACCTTGCGGATCATCCCCTACAGCCCGGACACGGCACTGGTCATCTGCGATGCCGTCCACCACGACGGGACCCCCCTGTCAGTCGCGCCCCGCCAGATGCTGCGCACCCAACTGGCCAAGCTCACCGAGGCCGGCTACGAGGCTCGGATCGGCCTGGAGAGCGAATTCATGCTCTACGACGCAGATGGTCAGCCGGTCGTCCCGCACAACATGGACTACGCGCTCGACCATCCCCCCGAGCTGGTCGACTTCCTCCGCCACCTGGAAGACATGCTGACCGACTCCGACATCCCTCTGGAGGCGATCAAGACGGAGGGGGCGGCCGGCCAGATCGAGGCCACCTGCCGCTACGGGGAGGCGATGCAGGCCTGCGATAACTACACCATCTACAAGCAGATCGTGAAGCACCTGGCCCGACGGCGGGGCTTGACGGCCTCGTTCATGGCCGCACCCGCCACCGGGGTAGGCAGCGGACTGCACCTGCACCTGTCCCTGTGGCGTGACGGCAAGCCAGCCTTCAGCGCAAGCGCCCAGCAGGACATGCCCACCGAGACGATGCGGCACAGCCTGGGTGCCGTCACTGCGGGCCTGCCCAGCGACGTCCTCCAGCACAGTGTCGGCGGGCTGATCGAGGTGATGCCCCAGCTCGGACCGCTGTACGCGCCATACCCCAACTCGTACCACCGATACGCAACCGCCTACGCGTTCGCTCCTCAACGGATGAGCTGGGGGTTCGACAATCGAGGCTGCGCCATTCGCGTGGTCGGGCACGGAGAGGGCATCCACCTTGAGGTCCGGCTCGGCGGGGCTGACACCAACCCCTACCTCTACGTGGCGGCCACGCTTGCCGCGATCATCCGCGGGATTACCGAGAAGAGGACACCGACCGAGCCATGCATCGGAGACGCCTACAGCGACCGCAAGTCCCTGCCCCTGCGGAAAGACCTTGCCGCGGCAACCGACGCCTTCGAGACCAGCACCCTTGCACACGTCCTGCTGGGTACCGACGTCGTTCAGCACTACACGACGGTAGCCACAGCCGATATCGACAGACACCGCGGCGAAGTCACCGATGTCGAACGGCGTCGCTTCACCACCGCCTGACGGCGCGATGGACTCGGCCCGGACAACGAGGGACGCCGCCCTCGAACACGGTGTGGTCACAGAACGGATGTACTGGCGTGGCAAGCCCGTGCCGTACATCACCCGATGGACGGCCGAGTCCGTACCTCAGCCGCGCGTGGTCCGTCGCATCACGCCAGCCGGCGAAGGCATCGGGTTCGAGGGCGAAGACCCCCGAGCCGATCGCCGCTACGGGGTACTGTCCATCCGGTCTGCTCTCGCACGAGGCTGTGGCGAGCCAAACTTCCGCCTGGTCCACCCCCACCGGCAGCGGCGGGCGATGGAACACAGCCTGTGCCAGGTGTGCAGCGGCCCGGCCGACACCCGAGCCGACGGCCGCACTCTGTACCTCCTCGGCGCCGCGAAACCAATCGCCGAGGTGGAGACGACGACTGCTCCACCAGTGCATCCGCCCTGCGCCATCGAGGCGGTGGAGCACTGCCCGCCGCTGGGGCGCGGGCATGCAGTCGCGCTTGTGGAGAGGGCCACGTTGTACGGCGTCGCCGGGGTCATCTATGACCCCGAGACGCTGGCGCCGCTTCCTCACGTCGGGACGCGGCCCGGTGAACTCGCTCACGTCGACATCGCCGCGGCCGCCAGCCGCTGGACGCTTGCCAGCTTCACGGTCGTCAGCCTCCACGGTGTGACAGCGGTCAGCTCCGAGGAACTGCACGCCATGGCCAACGCCACCGCGAGTTGAAATGCGCCCCCTATCCCACCTTTCGGCATAACCCCGGATCCCGCCCCCCGCGCCTTCGCTCGTCAAGTAACAGGTACGGGAGGCGGGCCCCAACTTCCCGGCGCTCCTGGGGAGACAAGCGGCTCCACCCGCTTCCTCCCCTGGGGCTTGCCCCTAGCGCGCCGGGCCTCCATCCACTCCGCGAGCACAGAAGGCATTGGAGACAACCAGTATGGCTACAGCGACCGACGCATTTCGCGTCACCCTTCCCGACCCGCTCATCGACCTCTTCGGCAAGCGCATCGGCGATCTGCCGGCGGCCGAGCTGAAAGACGGACTCCTGGACTCCTCAGTAGCCGAGCAGTACGACGGAGTGCGCGCCGATTCGGGCGAGGCGCAGGCCGTCTTGAAGCGCCTGCGTGACCTTCTCGACAACGAGCACGGAGATGGCTTCGCCGTCCTCGAAATCGCCCCCCTCTTCGACTACTACGGGATCGACGACGCGCAGAAGGCCGCGACCGTCATCCTGTCCTGGCTCGCGACGCCGCTGCGGGCCTTCGACAAGTGGCCGCTGTGGAAACCCATCGGCACGAACCTGGCCATCGACCCGATGCGCGCCACCGGGTCCGGCTACAACCCGCTGCACATCGACGTGGTCAACGCCACTCAGCCGCCGGACTACAGCGCCCTGCTGTGTGTGCGCCCCGACCCGCGCGGCCAGGGGTACAGCCTCGTCTCCCAGCTCCGCCGAGCCGTGGAGCGACTCAGCGACGACGAGCGAGCGCTGCTCGCCGAAGCGGTCTACGCCGACGGCGCGTTCTATGCGCTCACCGGTGTTGGAGACGACTACAACCCGTTCCCCGTCCTGGACGGGCTCCCGCTGGCCGAGGGGTTCGTGCGGTTCACCGCGAAAATGCTGCCGGACATGGACCTGTCCGACCCGCACACCAGCGCCGCCCGTGCCCTGGAGCGCGAGCTGATCGCCGAACAGCAGCGGTTCCGTCTCGACAGCGGCGACCTGATCATCGTGAACCAGCACCTGTGTGTGCACGGCCGCGAGCCCCTCGGACCCGAACAGGAGTACGTACCCGAGGAATACCGGCGTCTGCTCTGGCAGATGTTCCTGCGCTCCGCGAAGGCTGCCTGCTGATGACGGCCATCGACCTGGGGATGCCGCTCGCCGCGGCGGCGTCCCCGCGCGTCCCCGAGAAGCGGCCGGCATTCAAGCTCAGGGTCTGGCTGTGCGACCTGACGTACACGCAGCAGGCTGTGTCGGCCGAGACGATGCCCCAGGCGGTCGCCGGGCTGGCGACCCACGTGGGCACCGTCATGGACGTCCAGCACACCCCGCGGATCTTCAAGTTCCCCGAGGACCTGGCCACGGCGCTGGAGAACGAGGGCGCCCCGGACGTTATCGGGTTCTCGCACTACATCTGGAACGCCCATGTCTCGATCGCGTTCGCCCGGGTCATCAAGGAGCAGTGCCCGCGTACGGTCGTCGTCATGGGCGGCCCGCACTACCCGATCCTGCGGGCCGACCAGGTGACCTTCTGGCACCAGCGGCTGGCCGGCGCCACGGACTTCTACATCGACGGCGAGGGCGAGATCGCGTTCGCCGACCTGCTGCTGCACCTGAACAGCAAGCCGGCGGCCACGGTGCGGGACACCATCCCCGGCGTGCACTCCCTGACCGCGGACCGGCGCGAGGTCTTCACGCCCCGCCCACGCAAGCGCATCCACGATCTGGCCGAAGTGCCCTCGCCCTACCTGGCCGGCCTCCTGGACACCTTCTTCGAACGCGGAGGCGTCCCAACCATCACCACCACCCGCGGCTGCCCGTTCGCCTGCGACTTCTGCACCGAGGGACAGGGCTACTTCAGCAAGGTCGCCAAACGGCCGCGCGACGAGGTCGAAGCCGAACTGCACTACATCGGCGCCAAGATGGCGCCCCTCGTCCGCGCAGGCACGTCCCGCAACGAACTGCTGATCACTGACAGCAACTTCGGGATGTTCCCGGAGGACAAGCACACCTGCCAGGTCATCGCCGAGTGCCAGAAGCGGTACGGCTGGCCACGCGTCGTCAACGTGACCACCGGCAAGAACCAGCGCGAGCGCGTGCTGGACGCCGTCGCCCAGGTTCCCGGCACGATCAGCCTGTCCGGGTCAGTGCAGTCTCTCGACCCCAACGTCCTGGCTGCCGTTCACCGTAAGAACATCAGCACCGAAAAGATGATGGAGATCGCTCTCCAATCGGCACAGGCCGGCACCCCCTCGTATAGCGAAGTCATCCTGGCGCTGCCCAACGACTCCAAAAAGAAGCACTTCGACAGCCTCCGGGGGCTGATGGCCGCCCGCTTCGACCGGCTGAACATGTTCCAGCTCACGCTGCTGCCCAGCAGCGAGATGTACGCCCGCGCCTACCGCGAGAAGTGGGGCCTGGGCACGAAGTGGCGGGTCATGCCTCGCTGCTTCGGCAAGTACACCGTCCTCGGCAAGGAGGTCCGCACTGCCGAGCTCGACGAGGTGTGCGTCGAGCTGCCGAACCTGTCTTACGACGAGTACCGCGAGTGCCGGGTCATGGACCTGCTCGTCTCCTCCCTGTACAACGGCGGCGTGTTCGGCACGATCGTGGCGGTACTGCGTGCACACAGAATCGAGCCGATGACGTGGCTGGAGGAGTGCCTGTCCCAGTGGCACGGCCCACAGATGGAGACGGTCCTCGACGACTTCCTATGGGAGACCGACGAGCAGCTGTGGGACAACCGCGAGGACCTCATGCGCTACGCCGCGGCCAACGTGGACCGGTACATCAGCGGGGACCTGGGCAACAACCTGCTCTATACCTACCGCATGCGGATGATCTCCGAGGCCCTGGAAGACCTGGCGGACGTCGCCGAACGGGCGGCTCTGGCCGTGCTGCGGCGTGCCGGCGTCGCCAAGGGAGGTGCCTCGCTCGTCGCGCGGGTGGTGCGCGAGGGCGCGGCCTACCACCGGTTGAAGCTGTCGCAGGTGTTCATGGCCGACCCGCCCGCCGAACTATCGCAGGTCGCTGCCTTCGACATCGACCTCCTGCTGGACGACGCCCGCGCCGGAGCGGAGTCACCGGACATGCGCCGGTATCGCCTGTCCGCGCGGATCGACCGGCACTTCGTCCTCACCGACCGGCAGCGGTCCACGCTGCGCACCTACGTGGGCCAGATGGGCGCCACGGCGGCCGGAATCGGATGGCTTCTGACCAAGGTCAGAATGCCTGATATCGTCCGGGAGGTTCGTACGTCCGCCGGCTACGGCTCGTCGGACGCGGAGCCCTCACGATCGGATGCTGTCACCCCGTGACCGTCAATGAGCTCGCCGCCCGTTTCGCCACCTTTCGCCGCCCCTTCAAGCTGATGGTGACAGGTGGTGGAACGGGCGGGCACACCTACCCGGCTCTCACCGCGATCCGCGAGTTGCAGTCCGTCCTCCACCGTCACGGGGCGGTCGCCGAGGTGCTGTGGGTCGGCACCGCCGAAGGCCTGGAAGCCCGGGTAGCGCCCGCCGAGGGCATTCCGTTCGAGGCGGTACCCACCGGCAAGCTCCGCCGGGCCAGCAACCCGCTGAAGATGATCAACGCAGAGAACATGCGCGATATGGGGCGCGTCCCCAAGGGAGTGATCGAAGCCCGCACGATCGCCAAGCGCTTCAATGCGGACGTGATCCTTTCGACGGGCGGATACGTTGCCGTGCCGGTCGGCTTCGCCGCCCGCGCCACGAAGACACCGCTCGTGATCCACGAACAGACGGTGCGCCTTGGACTGGCCAATCGGGCGCTCGCCCGGTTCGCGACCGCCGTCGCAGTCTCCTCCGAGTCCACCCTGAAGCTGCTCCCGGACAACGTGGCAGCGTCCGCTGTCGTCACCGGCAACCCGGTCCGTCCCGCCGTCTTCACCGGCGACGCGACCAAGGCCGTTCCAGCACTCGGGATGCCCGGCTACAACCCGAACCTGCCGACTGTGTACGTGACCGGCGGTGCACAGGGCAGCGAGCAGATCAACAACATGGTGCGCGAGAACCTGCCGTGGCTGTTGTCGGTGGCGAACGTCGTCCACCAGTGCGGACCGAACTGGGTGGAGAAGTCGAGGCAGTACGCCGAGACCCTGCATCCCGAGGCGCAGCTCCGCTACTGGGTCGACGGCTTCGTGGGCCGTGAGCTGCCCGATGTGCTGGCCCTGGCATCGGTGGTCGTCGCGCGCAGCGGGGCGGGAACGATCTCGGAGCTGACTGCGCTGGGCAAGCCGTCCGTCCTGGTGCCCCTGGTTCCGTCAGCCGGTGACGAGCAGGAGCACAACGCACTGCACCTGGAACGGGCCGGGGCTGCCGTGGCGCTGGTGAAGGAGCGGGCCAACGCGGCAGAGCTGCGGCAGGCCTTGGAACCGATCCTGCTGTCCCCGGAGCGACGGTTCGAGATGGCCCAGGCCGCCGCTGGTCTCGGCAAGCCCGACGCTGCCATGCGGCTCGTAGAAGTGCTGCTGAGCGTCGGGCTCGGCGAGACCTCACACCGCTGACAGATCTGGCGACAGCCTCCGTCTCACCCAGTACCGGCCGCTCCGTGATCCCCGCCCCGGCGGGGATCACTGCGTTCATCCGCACTACAGCCTGACCCATGTGTAACGATCCGCGCTGTTGCCGTGTCCATATGGCACTGAGGCATTGACGCAGGGGGCCACTGAGGTAGCGGAAGGCTGTACCTGACGACGGCGGCAGTGCGCGATCAACTGGAACTGAGGAAGGGCCGCTTTCCCAGGCTCCACAACCTGAGCTTTCAGAAGCCGTTCCGTCGGCCACGGCGCCAGGCCCAGAGTGCGCCCACGGCTGCTACGCCAAGGGACTCGCACGCAACGCTGGGGGCGCCGCCGGCCTTAGAGGCTGCCAAGACGCCGGCGACGATGAGCACGTACGGGAGGGAGAAGAGAACGATGCGGCCGAGGTGTGTGGGGTTCATGCATCAAGTGTGGGCACATAGAGCACCGTTGGCCATCCGAAATTGCCTGTATCCGCCAGCTGATACAACGGATCCCCGCTTCGCTATGTGGAGGCAGATAGGTCTCGGACAAACGCAATCATGTACGCGGCTGTCTCCTCTGCTTCGGCGGGTTGAAGCCGACGCCAGCAGCCGAGTGCGTTGCCGACGGCGCGAAGGGTGCTGCTGTGCTGTGGTCCGAGGTGGCGGTGCCAGGCCCGAGCCATGAAGACCCAACTCTGCAGGCCGTATCGGAAGTCCTGGTCCAGCCAAGCGATGTCACCACGGACGAGGCCGACTGCCAAGGTGAAGACATGGCTTGGACCGAACTTCGCGGAAAGGTCTGCGAGTAGTTGATCTGCATCGCGTGCGGCTTCGGCGAAAAGGTTCTGGTTGGCGGTTGCGCAGATCGAAAGGAGCCGTCCGCGGTAGGGCTCGGGTAGTGGCTCGTACGGCCGGTCCGGCGGCACGGGGTCCAGGGAATTGGGCTGCGGCGGCATCGGCGGATATGTTGGCGAGGCAGGGGGATGAGCCTCGCCGGCCACGGGATTGCTGGTGCCGTCGGTCTCGACCCGGATCGTAGTCGTGTACTGCGCCTGCTCGTCCTGGATCACCGCCCGGACCGACATCTCCAAGGCTGCAGCCTCTAGTTGGAGATGCGCCAGGACGGCGTCGTTAAGCGGGACGCCGGGAGGCGGCGTGAAGTATTCCTCGTCTATGAAGCAGGTCCCGTCGGGTGTGATCCGGATCTGCACCGGGTCTGGAGAGATGTCGCTCACTGCGATTCCACCTGCTTGCCCGGGAGGAGGGGGATAGTGCTGATTCCGGCAGCGCTTGGGAAGTTCGGCTCGGCCCATCCGCGGTACCGCAGGCGCCAAGCGCCGTCGGTGAGCTCCTTCCGCGAGACGATGGCGATCTTGCCTTGGTGTGGGTAGTCGTCGCCTACATCGTTGCTGGCCACCTGATCGTTGCCCAGGTTGAGGGCGACGTGCCCAGCCGGGCTGCCTGTGTCATAGAACAGCAGTGCCCCCGCGGGCGGCGACGCGTCTCCCGGGTGTGCGAGTCCGGCGTCAACGAGGCTGTTCCAGTGAACGTTGGCCGTTGCCGATCCGGATGAGCCCCAACCGTAGGCCTGCGCTACGAAGTTGTCGCACATCCGGTACCAGCCCGTCTTACCTGCTTCATTCCGGGCGCTCGCGATGGCCTGGGCGGCGGTGCGAGGGTTCTTGACATTGAATGTTGCCTTGGGGTCCTTGCCGCCGGTGGCGGCTGGGTCGTTGCAGCCCGTGCTGATTGACGTTACGGCGTGGGTTCCCCAGGTCTTGGCGACCAGCGAGCCGGCTGCGGACTCCCACTTGGCGTACTCGTTGCGGTACTTCTCGGCGGGGCGCTGGATCGTGGCGGCGACATTGGCGAGGGAGTTCTGCTGCCAGTTGTCGACCTTGACAAGCCGGTCGTAGAACTGCCCGGATGCGTAGACCGGGTCGGTTAGCTCGCTGACCGTCCCCCAGCCCTGTGAGGGCCGCTGCTGAAAGAGCCCCACGCTGTCCGCGTGGCCGTGGTGCAGGTTGTTGAGGGTGCTTTCCTGCATGGCGACCGCCACGGCGATGACGGCGGCGCGAGGTGAAAAGTTCCTGGTCCGGGCGACGTTGGTGATGGAGGCCGCGTTGCGCACCTGCCGATCGGACCACTTGGCGCTGTTCTGCGCGCCCTCCGGATGCAGGGGAACCGTCACCTGGGTACCGCTTGCTTCCTGCTCGCCGCTGAACTTGGGATTCTCGCCTCCTGCACCGGCACCGCTTTCCCCGTTTCCGATCGACTCAAGGCCGTTCTGGCAGGTGTTGGCGTTGGCCTGGGTCGTGGCACCGCTGACTGCGAGGACGCAGAGCGAGAGCACCGAGACGCCTGCCGCAGCAACGCCGATGGCGGCCGTGCCGAGACCATTCATCCCCACCTCGGACATAAACGAGTGTTTATGAAACAAGGTCAGTGAACCTCACTCGCCGCAGAACGGCTACCCACTTCAGCTGTCTCAGGCTGTCAAGCGACCGCATCCGCGCAGAGGGCTCGTGTCGGGGAATCGCTGCAGGCCACGGGGCGACAGGCAGGGGCGGCGTGCTGTCTATCCATCCCGAGGCGTCGCATGTGTGGAGAGAAGTGGCTCCTGAACAGTGCATACGTGCTTCGGTGCGAGTTTGGGACGCCTTTCGGCGAACCATATGGCCACGCCGTCGCCCGGGGGTGGCTGCGCTCTCAGAGCTTGCCCGCGGAACGGGGCACTTTGGTCTGTCTAGTAATAAACGCTTGTTGTCAAGTTTGCGTGTATGTACCTTTCACTGTCGCGGCCGGTTTCGGGTCGACCTGCGCAACGAGGGGGGAAGGGAGTCGGGGGATGCCCGTTTCACAACACCTAGTGGAGCTTGCGGCGAGTGGTGACATCGGCACCCTCGTGAACGGGCTGTCCCCGGATTGGGGCCCGTTCGGGAAGCTGGGTACAACGGGGCGAACGGTGATCCAGGCCCTCATGGCCGGAGTCGTTCTCGTCCTGGTGGGACGCGCGATTCTCGGCGCCGCGCATCTCAAGGTCGGTGAGGGGCAGCACGATGTCGCCCAAGTCAGCAAAGGTAAGAAGGAGATCGCAGGCAGTCTTGTCGGGGCCTTCGTCGTCGCTTCAATAGGAACGATCTTCACGATCGTGTACGGGATGGGCATCTAATGGCCGGCCAGAGCCCCCGTAGCAGGGGTACCCGAGTCCTCATCGATGAGGCGCCGACCGAAGTGCAGGGCGGCAAGCCCTGGTGGTGGGGAATGGCCATCACTGGAGTGGTATTCCTCGCGCTGGTCATCCTCGCGGTGTTCATGAGCCTTTCCGGGGGTGGCGGCGCCGGATCCGACGGCTCATCCGATGGCCAGGGCCAGAATGCACCAGCGGAGAAAGGCGCCACGGGAGGGGACACCAAGAGCACAGCGAAGAAGTTGGTCAACGGTGTCCCGGTCGGCTACACCCACAACCAGGCCGGCGCGGTACAGGCCGCGGTGAATTACCAGGTGGCGCGCTCATCAGCCGCCTACTTCACCGACGAGAAGGCCCGACACGCGACGCTCACCGCGATGATGACCAGCCAGGCGCTGGAGCGGCAGATCCGCAACGACGACATCGGTATGCAGCAGGTCCTCACCTCGCTGGGCATCATCGCCGGGAGCGCCGACGAGCTGGTCGCACGTGGCGCGGCGATGGGCACCCGGGTTACCACTTATACCGATCAGGTGGCCACAGTCGACGTGTGGATGGCCGGACTCGTGGGCGTCACGGACAAGAACGCTCCGATGCCGGTATCCGCGTCGTGGACCACGTACACGCTGACCCTGCAGTGGCAGTCCGGTGACTGGAAGCTGTCCGCGATCACTTCCGTCAACGGCCCGACGCCCCTGGATGCAGGCAGCGACAGCCCCACCAGCGTGGATGAGTTCCGCGCGGCAGATCGGGAGTTCAATGCGCCCCCGTATGTCGGCTGAGACTCATTATCGGGTACGGACCCGCCTCGTCTGGATAACCGGCCTGACCGCCACCCTCAGCATCATGCTCGCCCCGGGCCAGGCCCAGGCGAACGACTTCTCCGACTGGTCCTGCAAGAACATTCCGTTCGCCGACAAGGTCTGCAATGTCGTCGAGAAGACGAACGAGGCCATCGACTTCGCGAGCGACCCCCTGGGGTACATCGCCCAGTTCTTCAACAACGCCGTGACCAGCATCTTCACCCAGATGATGAAGGCACTCGGATCGACCACGCGCATCGACTGGCAGGATCCGGGGTTCCTTCGGACCTACACCATGGCCTTTGCCGCTTCCACCGTGCTGACGGTCATCCTGTGGCTGATCGCCGTGGCTAAGAGGGCGATTCAAGGAGTTCAGCCACTCCAGGCGCTGGGAGAATCCATCGGCTTTCTGCTGATGTCGGTCCTGGTTTCCGCCTTCGCACCGCTAGCGGTCGCGTACACCGTACGACTCTTCGACGAGGCCGCCGAGGCCATGTTCAAGCCCGTGGCCGGAGACGCCGCCGACATGGTGCTCACCGTCACGACAGCGATGCTCGCGCTGATGCAGATCCCCGGCGGCGCCATCATCGTCATCTTCTTCAGCCTGTCACTACTGGCGGCGGTGGCCGGCGTATGGCTGGAGCTCATCGTCCGCAACGCCTTGATCCTCTCCGGACTCGTCTTCGGACCGACGGTGTTCAGCGGCCTGGTGGACCGAGACCTGTGGGGACACACCAAGCGCTGGTGCGGTGTCATGGTCGCGGTCATCGCCTCAAAGTACGTGACGTTCACGGTCATCGCTCTCGCCACCGGAACGCTCGCTTCCGAAAACCCCAACATGAGTCTGGCCCAGTCCTTCGCGGCCGTCTTCACCGCCCTGGCGCTGCTGTTTCTCGCCTTTTACATGCCCTTCCAGCTCTCGAAGTTCCTTCCGGCGTTCGGCGACGAGGTGCGCGACATGTACGCCGCCCGTGACGACCTCAAGGGCCGGGCGAAGAACGCCGGTGACCAGGTGGGCGACTCCTACAAGGAACTCAAGTCGCGTATGGGCGGTGGCGACGGCGGCGGATCCGGTGACGACGGCGATGAGGGAGAGGCCGACGCCGCGGACGGCGAGGCCTTGAGCGGGGACGGCGCGACCGAGGCCGGAGCGGCTGAGGGAGCGGCTGCAGCGACCGGTGTCGGGGCGGTGGCCGGGGCCGCAGAGACGGGAGTTGACAAGACCAACGACGAGGCGGAAGCGGCCGTTGAACGCGGAGTCGATGGGGCAACCGCCGGTCTCGACTCCGGCGTTTCGTCCGCGGCGTCGACGGCGGGCGTCGCTTCCGACGGCGGCGGTGGTCACGCCTCCGGCGGGGACGCGCCGTCTGCCGGAAGCGCTCCTGACTCCGCTGTCCCGGACAGTGAGGAGGGGGGCGGGGAGCCGGTGGATCCGACGGGCCCGCAGCCCTGGCCGCCGCCTGAGCCTCCGGAGGAGCCGGAGCCGGAGCCGCCGCCGGCGGAGGAGATGCGCTGATGCCCGTCCCGACGCACGTCCAGGAGTAATTGTGGCTCGCACCTTCACCTACCCGCGGCCGCGGCCGCGCGGCCTGCTTGGCCGCAAGTTCGAAGCCGATGAACAGCTCGTCTTGGGAAGCGGGTTCGTCGGCGGGCTCATCGCTGCCTGGACCCTCGGCGGCATCCTGCTGAAGATCGTCGGCTTCGTGCTGATCGCCGGCGCCTGTGCCTGGGCCACTCTGGCGCCGCACCGTGGGCGCACCTACGTCCGGTGGTTCGAGATCAACCGGACCTACAAGAAGCTGCTGCGGGACGGCTCGCTGCTCTACCGGTCCAGGGCACCGTACGCCGGCCGGTACGCTGACGGCCGCCGCGTCCCCATCGACGTCCCGGTCGGCGTGCCGCGGAACATGCAGTGGATCACTGCCCGAACCGCGTTCGGTGAGATCGCGATCGTGCTGCAGCCAGACGAGCTGATGTTCACCGCTGTGGTCGAGGTGGAAGGACAGCGCGACTTCGGCAGCCTGGACACCGCCGACAAGGAGGCCCTGATCCGGGCCTACGAGCACCTGCTGAAAGCCACGGCCGACAGCGGCGGGCGGATCTGCCGCCTCCAGTGGATCAGCCGGGTCATTCCCACCGACCCCAACGCCCACGCCCGAGACGCCGCAGACCGCCGTGACAGAAACAGTCCGACGTGGCTACAGCAGTCGTACGACGACCTGATCCGGCGCGTCGCAGTCACCGCAGAAGACCGCCGGCTGCTGCTCGTGATGGGCATCCCCTACACCGCTGACCTGGTTGCCGAGGCCCGCCGCTACAACACCCTCCACGAGGGCTACGCGATCACGCTCGGGCAGGAGATCGAGAGCTTCATACGAACGCTCGGACGCGGACAACTGCGCCACGTCCGCAATCTCGACGAAGCCGGGCTGGCCTCCTACCTGCACCACGCCTACGACCCCAGCCACTGGATCGACGACACCGCCGGCATGGACAGAATCACGTGCTGGCCCGCCGTCCTCGACGCCCGCAACAAGAAGTACATGGCCTCCCGCAGTTGGGAGGCCACCGAGGACAACTGGTACTCGATGACCGCCTGGGTGAGGGAACTTCCCGTCCTCCCAGTCGGCATCAACTTCCTAGCGCCCGTCCTGCTCTACCTCCAGGACATCATCCTGTCGGTGTCCGTGGTCATGGACCTCGTCAGCACGGATCAGGCCATCACCGAAGCCATGGCAGACGCCACGAACGAGCTGGGCCAGGCGGACAAGAAGGCCGGACGCATCGAGGACCCGCGGGAACAGAAGGCCCAGAGCGCTTCCATACGCACCATGCGTGACATCGCCGACGGTGCGGCGGGCACGCGGCTCGCGGCCTGGATCACCGTCACCTCACCCACGCTGGACGCCCTGCGCCGGGACGCCGACACGGTCCGCGCCGGCGCCACCCGCGCCGGACTGCGGCTGGAGTGGTGCGACACCGAGCACCACCGGGCCTTCGCCAACACCCTGCCCTTCACCGCCGGACTGCTGAAGGAAGGGCGGTAGCGATGCTGGAGATGCTGCGGTGCCAGACACAGACCCGGCGACGGGCCGTCCGCTCGACCACCAGCCACGCCTGCGGCCTTTACCCGGCGGTCGGCGCGGCCAGCATGGACCCCCGTGGCGTGATCATCGGCCGGGAGGCCTACAGCGGCAAGGCCTACATCTACGACCCCTTCATCTTGTACAACCCGCAGGCGCGCGTCCGGCTCGCCAGCGGGCACGCGTTGATCTTGGGCAAGTCCGGCTACGGCAAGTCCGCGCTGGAGAAGACCTACGTGTTGCGGCAACTGCGTTTCCGTGACCGTAGCTTCGCGATTCTGGACGCGCAGGGCGAGGACGGCGCCGGCGAATGGGACGGTATCGCCCGGCAGCTGGGCATCACGCCGATCCGGCTCGTCTACGGTGCGGGCGACGTCGGCGAGGGAGTGCGGATCAACCCGCTGGACGGCCGCATCCCTGCCGAGCATCAGTTCAAGGTGCTCGTGTCCATGATGGAGATCCTCACCGGCGCCCTCACCTCGCAGACCAAGTTCGCCCTGGCCGAGGCCCACAAGACGGCCATCGCCGCAGCCCGCGAGCAGCAGCGCGTGGCGATCCTCTCCGACGTCCTGGACGGTCTGACCGCCCCGCAGGGGACTCTTCTCGGACAACAGCCGGTTACACCAGGGGAGTTGGTGGAGTGGGGCCAGCCGGCCGCGCTTGCCCTGGACTCACTGTGCAACCCCAGCCGTGACTTGGCGGGCATGTTCGACGGTCCGACGACCGAGGGCATCGACCTCGATGCCCGGTTGATCATCTTCGATCTGACGAAGTTGCCGCGCGAGGGCGAAGCCATGCCGCTGCTGATGGCGGTCATTGGGCCCTGGCTACGGTTCGGATGGATCAAGCCGATTGACCGGATCAAGAGGACTTTGATCGTCGAGGAGGCCTGGCACATCCTCTCCCACCGCCCGGTCGCGAGGTTGTTCGAGGAGCTGGTCAGGTACGGCAGGCGCCTGGGGTTGTCCTTCTGGGCGGTCCTGCACCACCTCGGGGATCTGCTCCTGGAGCAGGCCCCGGAGGCGGCGGCCATCCTGAAGCTGACGGCGACCAGGGTCGTCTATCACATGGACCGGGACGAGGCCGAGACCACCGCCAACTACCTGGGGCTTCCCGACTGGGCGCGCAAGGCGCTGGCGGACGGCTCCAACGTGTGCGCGCCAGGGCGTGCCATATGGCAGGTGGGTTCGCGGATCAACCTGGTGGAACATATCCGGACCCCGCTGGAGATCCGGCTGACGGATACGAACCGCAGGATGACTGAGCGGCAGCGAGAGCCTGGGAACCGCCAGGGCGCGCAAGTGTCGGCTCCGATGATACGCCTCCACAAGGGGGCTGCGGCATGATGCCGAAAGCGGCTACCCCGAAGACCGCGGCTCGCCTGCGCTTGGGTCGCGATGCCGTGTGGATCCTCCCGTTGATCGTGGCGTTCGCGCTCACCGCGCTGCTGTGGTTGACCGCGCTCCTGTCGGGTCTCCTGGCGCACGGCCAGCCGGCGGCCGTCAGCTGGGACTCCGCAGGCCATGCGATCGTTGCTGTATTCCGTCACCCCGGCGACCCTGCAGCTGCCTGGCCGCCGAGTGCGGGCGTAGCCGGCCCGCTCGTGTTCTGGCCCGCTTTCCTCCTGCTGCTTGCCACGGCAACCTCGGGGACTTGGAAGACGTACTGGTGGTGGGAGCACCGCGGCGTTGACGGCGCCGACGGGATGGCGACCCGGGCGCAGCTGGAGAAGGCCATGGGTGAGCAACAGGCCGTGGCTCGTGCCGGATCGCTGCGTCCCACACTCGCCGAGCAGAACCCCAAAGCCATCACCATCCGCGACGTCGCCGTCTACATCGGCAGCGCAGACCCCTCGGAGATCCATCTCTGGATCACGATCGAGGAATCGATGATCCTGGTCGCCCCGCCGCGCGAGGGAAAGACCTCCCAGATCATCCTTCCCGAGACCCTCGAATTCCGCGGAACGGTCCTCGCCACCAGCAGCAAGACAGACGTCCTATACAACACCGCACTTCTGCGGCAGGAACACGGCCCCGTCTGGGTTCTGGACCCGACAGGACTGTCCGGCTGGCCAAATCAGCTGCGCTGGCCGCTGACCGCAGGCTGCGAGGAATACCAGGTAGCGCGCAAGCGTGCCGAAACCCTCGCGGCGACCACAAAAAGCGAAGAGGGGACAAAGAATGGCGGGTATTTCGCGCTCAACGCGAAGACCCTTATTACCTGCTGGCTGCATGCCGCAGCCCTCCACAACCGGCCCGTCCTCGACGTGCTGGCCTGGGCGACGGACCCCGACAACCGCGAGGCCGTCGACCTTCTGGCAGCGAAGGGCAAGCACCTGCTCGCCGCCGCACTCGCCGGCCAGCACGCCGCGGCCGAGGAAGAACGATCCGCCACCTGGAGGACCGCAGAGCAGTCATTCATCGCGCTCTACGACGAGAAGGTCGCCGAGATCTTCGCCCCCCGAGGGGACGTGGACGTCTTCGACATCGAAACCTACCTCCGACAGTCCGGAACGCTGTTCCTGATCGGCGAGGACGAAGAGGGCTCCGCCCTGGCACCGCTGAATGCCGCTTTCGCCAAGGCGATGTTCGACACCGCCAAGAGGGTTGCCGCCCGCAGCCCTAACGGGCGCCTTCCGATTCCGCTCGGCTGCTTCCTGGACGAATTGGCCAACGTGGCGCCACTGCCGGAAATTCCGAGCCTGATGAGTGTCAGCGGCTCGCAGAACATTTTCATCATGGCGGTTCTTCAGGGCTACGCCCAAGCGGAGGAGCGCTGGGGCGCCCTGGGCGTGCGGAAGATGTTCGCCAGCGGCACGGTGAAGGTATTCCTGGGCGGAATCAGCGACCCCGAAGAATTGAAATCCTACAGCTCTCTCGCTGGTGAATTCGACGAGGACGTGGAGACCGTCTCCGATGACGGGGACCGGGTCTCGGTGTCCACGTCGGTGCGCCGCCGTGCGGTGGTGGAGCCTGCCACGATCCGGATGATCCCGGAGCGCGGCGGGATGGTGTTCCACCGCCGCACCCCCGCCACGCTCGTCACGTTCATTCGTGCCCACGAAGGGCCGCGGGCGGCTGAGATCAAGGAAGCCACCCGCAAGGCGCACGAGATGGTCGCTGACCGCGTCCGGCTGGAGAAGGCGGGCGGCGGCCATGGCTAGCGGCTTCGATGACATCTTCGCCGAACTCACCAACATCAACGCCGAGCAGGTGCTCCTCAGCGAGCGCGTCAAGCTGCTGGAGGAGCAGCTGGAAGCCGGAGGATTCGGCAGCGGGGACGCCGACGGCGAACAGAAACGCCCGGTCGGTGCCCCGGTGCGGTGGCACGAACTCGACGCCGAGGAACGCGCCGCGCTCTGGCCTCAATTCGTCCACTGGGTGATCTGGGCCGCCGACCGGTACGAGATGACCACGGACCAGCTGCCCAGGCAGTGCTGGTGGAAGCACGGCGCGGTCGTCGAGGAACTCACAGCGCTGTGGACCTCCCACGAGTCGGCCTACGCCGGCGGGGAGGACGGGGGGTCGGCGCCGTACCTGTGGCAAGACGCCCTCGCCCGGGCCGTGGAGCGGATGGGCCGGTTCTGGCTCGGCGCGTGCCGCAACGGCCAGCACCGGGCCCGCCACCGCGATGCCCCCTGGGGCGGAGACGCGGACTACCTCGCGCTGCTCCTGGCCGCCGAAGGCCCCGAGCCCGACGGCGAAGCAGCAGGCCCGGGCGGCGACGACCCGCCCGATCCGGACGAGGACGGCAGCGGATGACGACACAAGCCGGGAGCCAGGAGCCAGACATGATCACGAACAGGTACGGGCGGGCTGCCCTGGCCCACTTGCGTGAACATCTGCCCGGCCGGTACGGGATGCTGCCGGACCCGCTGGCGTATTTCACCCGACTCGGGGAGAAGGCCGAGCGGCAGGCCGGGGAAGTGACGGACGCGATGGTCCTAGCGGGCACGCCCGTCGGCGGTGAGACCAGTGAACAGCGCTCCCGAAGGCTCCTTGCGGTCCAGGACGAGGCCGAACAGGTCGTGCTCCGCGAGCTGATCCGCTCGCCCGCCGCTCCTTCCCCGGACGACGCCCCCTCCGCCCGAGATCTCACCGTGCCGTCATCCCCTATCTGACCCAGCCCACCCGCAGCCCGTTGGACACAACTGGCCTTTTCGACGTTGGGAGCAGGCGTTGAGTACACCGCAGCAGCCCGCCGACGACAATTCGATCAACGACAGCGGCTTCCTGCCCGGCCTGGACTTCGGTGACCAGGAACCTCCGGCGCGTGAAGGGGCTGCGGCACGCCCGGACGGCCCGGCGGCGGGAGAGGATGAGACGGGGCACCCGGTCCCGTCCACCAGGTCCAACCGTGCAGAGCAGTCAGGGGAGTTCGTTGATGAACCGGTACGGCGCACAGGCGATGACGCACTGGAAGGAGCACAAACCCCAGGCGTTCGGGGAGCTGGAGAACCCGGAGGAGTTCTTCACGGAACTCGGGGAGGAGATCTCGACGGAGATCGAGACCCGGGCCCGGGACCTGGCGGGCCAGGAGCCGGATGGGGAGGGATACCTGCAGCGCCTGCAGCGGCTGAACACCTCCCGTTTGACAGCGGAGGGCGAAGTTCTGAGGGAGAGAGTGCTCCTGGACGTGGAGCCGGACCAGGAGTAGCACGGCCCCGGCACCGTACGGAGCGGGAGCGGGTCGCCGCGAACATCGAGGCCGTGCACGTCGTGCTTCGGCTGCGGGCGGAGGACCGGCCGGCCACCGATGCCGAGCGGCAGATGCTCCAGCAGTGGACGGGCTGGGGCGCCACCCCGTACCTGTTCGACGAGCGCAAGAAGTTCGCCGCCACGTTCGCGGCCGAACGCGCCCATCTGCGGGACATCCTGTCCGACGACGAGTACGCCAAGGCCCGCTCCTCGACCCTGAACGCCCACTACACCGACMMTGCCTACGCCCGCGTCGTCTGGCAGGCCCTGCAACGGTTCGGGGTGCCTGCCGGAACACCACTGCGGGTGCTGGAGCCCGGCGTGGGCGCAGGGCGTTTCCTCGCCGATGCCCCCACAGACGCCGAGATCGTCGGCGTCGAGGTCGACCCCATCACCGCGGCCGTCGCCCGCGCCCTCTACCCAAACGCGCAGATCCTCACCGAGTCCTTCGCCGACACTCGGCCACCCGAGGAGGACTTCGACGTCGTCGTCGGCAATGTCCCGTTCGGCAAGTACAAGGTCACGGACCGCAAGTACAACCCCGGGCGACGCCACTCGATCCACAACCACTTCATCCTCAAAAGCCTGGCGCTCACCCGGCCCGGCGGCATCGTCGCCCTGATCACTTCCCGCTACACCTTGGACGGGACCGACGAGGCGCGCCAAGCCCGGGAACAGATGGCCGCCGTCGCTGACCTCCTGGGCGCCGTCCGGCTGCCCAGCAACTCCCACCAGGATGCTGCCGGCACGAATGTGGTGATGGACCTCCTCGTCTTCCGGCGTCGCGGGGAAGGCGAGACGCCCGCAGAAGCCGACTGGCTGACTGTTGAGCCGACGGTTTTGCCCGGAGCCCGAACCGGCGTTGCCTCCCAGCCCATCGAAATCAACAACTACTTCGTGCAGCACCCGGAGATGGTGCTCGGCACACCCAAAGTCGACATCGTTCGACACGGCCCCAAACTGGTCGTCCAAGGGAACCCGCAGGCCGAAGCCGCTCTCGGCGCGGCCCTGGACCAAGTCGCGCAGCGCGCCCATGAATCGGGCCGTACCTTCACCGAGCGCATGGTCTTCCACGGAACCCTGGAGAAGTACGACGGTCTTCTGGAGCTCGGCCCCGAGGGCACCTTCACCGAGATCCGCAACGGCCGGCCCGTCCCGCACGTCCCCGCCAAGACTCAGGTCCGGGAGCTGCGCGAGCTGATCGGCCTGCGCGACATCGCGGTGGCCCTGCTGGACGAGGAGTCCGAGCACCACCTCATCACCCCGCGCATGACGCAGCTGCGGGCCGAACTCAACCGCCGTTACGACGCGTACGTGGCACGGTTCGGCCCGATCAACCGCTTCAAGGTCAACAACCCGCCGTCCGGCGAAGCGGATCAGGACGACAGCGCGCCCGAGCGCCGGACCTACCCACGCATGGGCGGGTTCCGCAACGACCCTTTCGCCCCGTACGTCTTCGCGCTGGAGAAGTTCGACGAGGACCACCAGAGCGCGGCGAAGGCCGACCTGTTCGCCAAACGGGTCGTTGCCCCGCCCGAGCCGCTGACCCGGGCGGACAGTGCGGAAGACGCGGCGCTGATCTGCTGGGATCAGTACAACGAGATCCGCCTCGATGTCGTGGCCGCCCTACTAGGCCTGGACAGTGAACGCGCAGCACGTGAGGCGCTGGGCACCCTCGTCTACGACGATCCGGCCGGCGGCCTGGTGCGCCGCATGGAGTACATCTCGGGCAACGTCCGCCGCAAGCTCGCCGCGGCCGAGAAGGCCGCGGCCAAGGACCCCGCGTTCGCGGTCAACGTCGAGGCCCTGCGCGAGGTCATCCCCCGGGACCTGCAACCCGCAGAGATCCAGAGTCGGCTCGGGGCCGCCTGGGTCAGCGCCAAGTACGTACAGCAGTTCCTGCGCGAAATCCTGGAAGACGACGACATCAAGGTCAGCAACCTTGGTGCCCGCTGGAGCGTGAAGGGCGGAGAAACCGGCAGCCTGCTGGCCCGCACCGTCTGGGGTACTCAGGCCCGCTCCGCCCAAGCCCTTGCCAGCAACCTGCTCAACAACCAGGAAATCCTGGTCACCAGGAAAATACCGCCCGACGGCCAGATTGTGACGGACCGGCAGGCGACGGCATTCGCCCTGGCGAAGTCCAAGCAGCTGGACGACCGCTTCCGGATGTGGCTGTGGGAAGACCCCGACCGGGCCGAGACCCTGTTGCGGTACTACAACGACCGCTACAACGCCATCGTCCCCCCGACCTACAACGGCGTGCAGATCACGGCCCCAGGACTGTCCAAGGCCTACACACTGCACCCCCACCAGAAGGCCGCGGTCGCCCGGATCCGCGCCTCCAGGCACGGCGTCGGGCTCTACCACGGCACCGGTGCAGGGAAGACCCTCGAAATGATCGTCGGCGGGATGGAACTGACCCGCCTCGGCCTCGCCAAAAAGCCGGTCTACGCCGTACCCAAGGGGGTTCTGGGCCAGTTCCAGCGCGAGTTCCTCCAGGCCTACCCACGGGCCCGGATCCTGGTCGCCGACTCTTCCGACCTCACAGGAGAACGCCGGCACAAGTTCGTCGCCCGCTGGTCAACCGGCAACTGGGACGCGGTCATCATCAGCCACACCGCGTTCAAGAAGATCCCGATGTCCAAACCGGCCCGCCTGGACTACATCAACCGGGAAGTCAAGCGCCTGGAGGCGCACCTGGACAACGCTGATGGCGACGACAAGTACACCGTCAAGGACATCGAGAACCAGATCGCGACCCTGAAGGGGCGGATCGAGGACGAGCTCAAGACGCCGGGCGATTCGGGCGTCGAATTCGAGCGGACCGGCTCGACCTACATCTTCTATGACGAAGCGCACACCCTCAAAAACCTCCGGGTGATCTCCTCCATCCGCGAACTCGCCCTCGAAGGCAACCAGATCACCGCAGACATGGATATGAAACTGTCCTACCTGCGCAAGAACTATGGCGGCCGGGTGACGACCCACGCTACCGCCACGCCGGTGGACAACTCCCCGATGGAGATCCTGACCGCCATCAAATACCTCGGTCCCGACCTGCTGCGCGACGAGTGGGGCATCGAGGAGGACGACCAGTTCGTCTCCACCTTCATCCAGCCCGTCAACCGGGTCGAGATGAGCCCAGACGGCAACAGTTTCTCCACCCGGGCCCGTTACGCCCGTTACGTCAACCAGACCGAGCTCAAACGCGTGTTGTTCACCATCGCCGACGTCAAACTCAAACGGGATCTCCAGCTCGGTGAACCCGCCATCATCGGCGGCGAGATGCGGATCCTGGAGGCCGAGGCCTCCCCGGAACTGCGCCAGCTCATGCAGTCGCTGGGCCGGCGGATGATGGGCATCCGCCTCGGCAGCCCGGACCTGAAGTACAACCGCAAGGGCAAGCTGGTCGAGGACAACACTCTGTGGATTTCCACGGACGGGCGTCTGGCCTCGCTCGACGTACGGCTGGTCAACAAGAGCACCGACGAAGCCCAGAAGGTCGACGTCGCCGCCGACGAGCTGTTCCGTATCTGGCAGCTGCACAAGGACGACGTCTACTACGACGACGACGGCAATGAGGAACCCAACCGCGGCAGCCTGCAACTCGCCTTCTGTGACCTCGGTGTGCCCGGACCGGACAAGGAGTTCGTGTTCTACGAGGCGCTGCGCGAGGCACTGACCGCTCGCGGCATGCCGGGCAGCCTCATCCGCTTCGATCAAGAGGCGAAGAACCCTCAGCAGAAGGCCCGGCTTGACAAGGACGCCCGCGAGGGGCGGATCGCCGTGCTGGTCGGCAGCCGCTCCGGCCTGGGGACCGGCCGGAACCTGCAAAAACGCGTCATCCACGTGATGCAGATCGACCCCACCTGGAAGGCCACCCCGATCATCCAGAGCCTGGGGCGAGGCAAACGTCAGGGCAACCAGAACAAGGAGATCCACCACACCGCGATCATCACCAAGAAGTCGTACGACCCGTTCCTGTGGCAGAAGGTCGCCACCAAGCAGGCATTCGCCGAGGCCATCCTCGACATCAACGACACCAGCCGCATCCTGGAAGCCGCTGAGGATGGTGACGACGGACGCATCCCCGCCGGTGTGATGTTCGCCGTCGCTGCGGACAAGCCCGAGCTGGAACAGCTTGAGCGCGTCGAAGGCATGCTCGCCAAACTGCGCCTGGAGCAGCAGATGTGGCACGACGAGCAATTCGCCTACGAAGTCACCGGCGAGCAGGGGCGACGTCGCGTCCAGGACCTCAAGGCTCACATGCAGGAGGCCCGTGCCGCCATGGAGCGGCGCACCGCCACCCGAGGCGACGCCTTCACGATGACGGTCGACGGCCGCGCCTACGACGAGCGCCGGGAGGCCGGCGAGGCGCTGGCCCAGCGACTCGAACGGCTGGTCCGCGTCTCGGTCAACAGCGGCGGCCAGTCGCAGGACGCCTCCGTCGGGGAACTCGGCGGCATCCCGGTCCATGCCCTCGTACAGCGCAGCTTCGAGGGCCTGATCGTGGGGGTGTACTTCCAGAATGTTCCCGTCGACACCATCTGGCTGTCGGCGAGCGGCCTGGCCAAACAAGATCGCGTCGGCCTGATCCGCAAGCTGGAGAACGCCCTGGACGGCTTGGAGACCGTTCACGCCAAGGCAGAGCAGCACATCGCCCGGATCGAGGCGAACATCGAGCGGGCCAAAGCCCTGGTCGGCAAGCCCTTCCCGCAGCAAGCCGAACTCGACAAGATCGAAGCCCAGCACCGCAAGCTGACCAAAGCCCTCGGCGTGCAGGGAGCCGCGGAAACGAGCGAGCCAGAAGTCCACGACGCGGCGGTCACCGAAGCAGGCGCCGACCTGGTCGACGCAGCGGTCCACGACGCCATGGTCATGGCTGGTGGCTCCGCCGACGGCTGGGTGGAGGTCGATCCGGTAACCCTCACGCCCGACGACCTGAGCGAGACCACTCGCGGATTCCTGGAAGCGTTGGCCGACGGCACGCGTACCCGGGCTATACCAGATGCCGCGCCCGTCGGCTCGGATGCCCGTCCGACGACGGGGCGCGCTGCGGTCGGCGCGGGCGGAGAACCTGGCCCCGTGGCCTCGGCCCCGTGGCCGTACCCGGATGAGGCTGCCGCCGTTGCGGGTGAAGACGCCGTCTTGGCGGACTTCGCCGCCTGGCAGAACTTGGACGTCGTTGACGGGATGTCCGGCGGCGCCCAGGAACTGGCCGGTCACATGGAGCAGGCCGGGCTTGCGCTGGCTGAGGCCTTGCATCATGCGCGGGAGTCCGCCGACGAGACCCCTGTGCCCGGCGGCGATCCGTGGGCTCTGGATCTCTTCCATGGCCTTGCTCGCGCCTGCGAGGACTTCCTGTCCCACCTGGACTCCCCACGCTTCAAGCCCAACGCGACCGGGCGCGCGATGAAAAACCTCACCGAGCAGGTAGCCCGCTCCGCCCGCGAGCACATCACTTACGTTGCACCACTGGAAGGCCGCCAGCGCTCCGTACAGCCGACCACAGCTCCAGCGCATCCTTCCCCCTCACGTCAACCGGTCCCCGGCGCCCCTCCCCCCGACACAGGCCGACCTTTCGATCCGGACCGCTGGTACCAGCACACCATGCTCGGCGGAACCCTCAGCGACTCCCGCGGCACATTCCTCAACGACATCGTGCAACAGCTCGGCCATGACGGGTCGGACGTCGCGATCGAACCGGACGCCACCGGCACCGTCGTGATCACTGGCCCGATGGGGTCGGTGAAGGTCACACCGCTCACCGAGGAGCTTCCTGCCAGCGTCGCCCAGGCGTACGAGGCGGCCATCGACCAACTCCTTCAGGACGCCCAACGTGCTCTTCGTGGCAACGGCAGCCAGGCCGGTGACCTGTTCGATGCCTGGCTGACCGACCAACTCGGGAGCCGGGCCACGTCGTTGAAAGCCGCCCTCGCAGGTGACGGCGACGAAACCGCCTTCCGACAGGCGATGCGGGTGCACTTCTACGAGATCGCGCCATGGGCCCACCCGGACACGGCCGACCGTCCCCAGCCGGGACCCCGAACACAGCACGAAGCCGCAGCCGACGCCGAACTGGCCGATGTCCCACCTCCGTCGCGCGCCCGCGCACCGGAACAGGCACCAGGTGACGCGGCCTCCGCGTCAGCAGGCACGCCAGCCGCGAGCCCGCCCGCCGCAGGAGATCACCGTCAGGACAGCCCGCCCACGGCAGACACCGCCCGGACAGCACAGGAACACCCAGGCTCCGCAGCCGAACCGGAGCCTGCCCCAGCGACGACACCACACGCGACCACCCAGCGACCCGGGCACGTACCGAACACCGCCTATACAGACCGCTCCGAGTCCTGGACCGCGGAGCAAGCGGCACTGACCGCCTACCGACGATGGGCGTCCGACCATGCCGGGCGCCTGGCCACAGGTGAGCGGGCAGAAGGCCTGATGGCGGCGGCCGAGACCGCGATGACCTCCAGCCGCAAGGGCCGGATCGCCCGCCTGCTCGGCGTGGAGCTGCCAACTGATTGGGCGCACCTGCTGCGCTTGGCCGACCAATGCCGTTCCGTGGTCGAACAGTGGGAGCGGGAAGACGGACGGAGCACCGAGGGGAACTGGGCGATCTACACGGCCCTGCGCGACCACGCGTCCCGGCACCGCAGCACCGTGGAGGACCGCAGCAGCGACGCCTACCAGCAGTGGGTCCGCTCCCCGGAACCCCTCACGCTCGACGAAGACGCCGTGGAATTCATCCCCGGCATCCTCCCGTGGGACCAATACACCGTCGCCGGTCCCCGGGGCCTGCGCGCCGGCCCGGTCAGCGGCCGTGACCTCGCGGCAGGCCTGGCGCAACTCTCCGCCGACGGCACGGACCTGGAAGAGACCGAAGACGGACTCGTGGTCTCCGGCCCCGACGATTTCCGGTTCTCTGTTCAGCTCGCCACGGCACAACCGGCCACCCCCGCCCCGCCGTCCGCCACGACGCCCACACCAGCACCGCAACCGGCGACGAGCGACGTCCCCTCACCGGAGCCGGATGGGACAACCGATGCGCAGGCTGAGACTCCAATAGCCACAGCCTCCGCCCCTCCTGCGAACGCGGCGGGCACCAGGGCAGAGGGCTTCGGCTCGGCACTGCCCCAGGTGGCGAACCTCGCGATCGTCCTCGAAGGCTACGCGGACCCCGCGGAACTGGTTGGTGGACGCCGCTACGTCGGTATGGCCGCCGAGCAGCTCCGGCGGGCCCTCGCGCGACAGGAGAGCGACCCCCCGAGCCCGGCGCACCAGGATGCCGACGCGGCAGCCGCCGGGGTCATCGAGAGTGAACCGCGCACGCCCTCCGACGTGTTCAGCATCTACGACCGCCTCGCCGGGACCGCCGTACAGCTCGCGGACGACCCCCGACACGACGTGCGCACGGCCGCCCAGAAGGCCGTCCAGTACACGGAGCGCCACCTGGCGCGCATGCAGGCGCGACCAAACGACCTCGCCGAGATGCTCCTGGACGCGGCCGACCTCGACGAGGATCACACCTCCGTCCTCGACCACCCCGACCCACTCCGGCTGACAGCTCCCTGGTACCAGGACAGCGCCGAGATCGGGCGGGCTCTGTCTGACATCTTCGACAGCTTCCCGAAGTGGCCGCACGCCTATGACGACCACGGCGGGCCGTCCTCGGACCGGCTGCGCGGAGCCATGCTCATGCTGCGTCGGCCACACGACACGGTCGCCTCAGCCCTGACTGACTGGATGGAGGTCACTTCCCATGCCCTCGGCGCCGCGCAGGAGGCCGAGGCCGCCGGAGACGGAGTCAGCCGGTACGCGCTGCGCGATCTCGCGCGCAAGGCATTCCAGCACCACCAGCGCCTCGCGGCCCACGAGCTGGGCATGGAGGAGATTCCGTACGAGGCGGCCGATGACTTCGTCGGCGGCGCCAACAAGGCGGAGTCCGCGTGGAACTGGTGGATGGCGACCGATACCGCCAAGGCGCTACTCGACATCAGGCCAGACGCATCCGGCGCCCGCCAGGCCCTCGACGCTGCCGGGGACACCCGGTATGCCGCCGATTTCGTCCCGCTAGCCTCCGAGAGCCTGGACGAGGTCAACCGGCACGTGACGGCGATGGCGCACGCAGCGTACGACCTGGTGCTGAGCCTGCCCGCCAGCTTCTACCGGCATCCCGACGACGCCAAGCGGCTGGGCGACCTCGTCCGCCGCTCCTACGAACACGCGGTTGCCTGCCGGGCCTCCACCGCACGCCCGGAGACGGTGGCCGCAGTGCAGGCAGGCGTTGCCCAGCGCCGTCAGCGGCTCGAAGCCGAAAACAGCTCCGTTCCCGAGCCGCAACAGACCCAGCCGTCCACCGGCACCGTTCTGAAGATCGAGCACCACTACCGAGGCACCGTGGTCCGCGGCACCACCAGCGAGGACTCCGACGCGCCTATCCGTGCTGCTCTGGACCGCCACAAGTTCCGGTGGAGCCGCAACCAGGGATTCTGGTACCTGAAGCGGAACATGAGCCGCCCCACGCGGGACCTTCATGTACGGAATCTCACCGGCGAGCTGACCCGCATGGGACGCCCGTTCCGCATGGTCGAGGAACCCGAGCAGGACTCGGCCACCGAGATCGTCATCCCCGTGGGGGAGCCGTACACGTCGAAAGAGGATGCCCAGAACGACTTCTGGGAGATGTACGGCGCGCTGTCGGGACTGAAAGACACCCCGGCGGGCCGACGTCTGATCGGACGGGGCATCACCGACCAAGGAGTGCAGACCCGCCCGGACGGTCAAGCGGTCTGGCTGGCCATGGAGGAGCTGTGCGACGGGCCCGTGGGACGCGTGAGTGATCCATTCACGCATCCGGCCGACACCGTGGTCGAGCGCTGCACCAAGCTCGCCCGCACCGTGCTGGTCCTCGCCCGGAATCTGGAGGAGGAGCGCTACAGGGCCCCCAAGGCGATGGGCCACTTCCGCAAGATGAACAAGTTCGCCGTGCAGTTGGCCTCGCGCATCACCGCGACCGCCCAGCACGGAAACGACTGGCAGGAGATCTTCGGGACTCCTGCCCTCCCGGCAGCACCGACCGAGAGCGAACACCCGGAACCGGTCGGACAAGAAACCGCCCCCACCCCAGACAGCCCCCGTCACCCCGACGTGCGTGAGGACGAGCAGGCCTCCGTGCCGACTGGCCAGATGGCTGGGAACGAGCCGGCAAAGGTGCAGCAGCGGCGCATCGAGATCACCGTGGCAGCCAGGAGCGCCGCGGGACACCTGCTGGTCAACGTCGCCATCCCCGCAGAACGCACCGGCGCCGCCCAAGAGGTTCCCGACCTGCGCGGCGCCGACATACCGGGCCTGACCCTGCCCGCACATGCCGCGCTGCCCCTCCTGCAGCGGCCGGCAAGGCTTGCCGAATCACTCGTATCCGACGAGGAGGTCGACGCCTGGCTCAGCGAGCACTTGCCCGACAGCCCGGTAGCACTGGCTTGGACCGCTCCCGCCGCGCGCGTGGTGATCCAGCAAACGGTCCGCGATCTGCTGCGCGACTCCATGGCCCCCGACCACGAGGACGTCGCGGCGTGGCTGGTGAACGTGGCGAGCGAGAACCCTGCCCTGGTCCAGGCCGCGCACGCCAACGAACAGGCCGACTTCCGCGCCGTCTTCGCCACCGCCGCCGACGAACTGATCACGGACGGCGGCTCGGAACACCTGCTGTGGACCTACCTCAAGGAGGACGGACGCCAACAGATCCTCGATCTGGCATGCCCCCGTTCACACCGGGAACTGCGAGCGCAACCCGTGGCGCCCGTGCCGCAGGAGCCCGGCCCGCCCGTGCCCGATGAACAGGCGGCGGCTTCGCCCGCTACCGACGAGAACGACCGCGAGCGCAAGCGTGCCGAGTTTCAGGCCGAGAGCGCACGCTGGGCCGATGGGATGCGCGACGACGCCCAGAAGCGCGCCGTACGGGTCGCCCTCGCCGATGACCATCTCCGGGCACTGCTGGCCGACGGGCGCCCACGCGAGGAAGCCCGTGAGTTGTTCATGGCCTGGCTCGGCAGCGCCGATCTGTCGGCGACCGGCGCAGGGGGTGACAGGTTCCGGGACTGGTTCCGCCATGACCAGCAGGAAGTGCAGGAGCAGTACGCGAAAGGTGCCTTCGAGCAGGTGTACTACGCGGCCCTAGCCGCGGCACCGAATGATCAGACAGCCGAAGCAGGCGTGGCACGCCAAGCCGGCGCAACAACGGCCGACATGACGGCACCATCTCCCACGAGCAAGAGCCGACAGACCACTGCTCCGCGCAACAGCGATACCGCCGAGCCCTCGGCCCAGGCGGTCAGTGGGGCCTCGACCGGTACGCCCACCGGGCCTTCCCTGACCGAAGAGCACCTGCATTCACTGCCCCTCCGCGACAGGCACCGACCTGGTGAAGACGTCCGTCTCGCCGTGCTGGCGACTCTGCCTTTCCGTGATGGGCGAGTTCGAGACGCGCTCCTGCTGCTCCAGCAGGTGGAGGATGACGGCGACGATCTCCTCGTGTACGGGGCGCAGATCCTGCCAGCGAACGATCACGTCGGCAGCAGCGCGGATGGCCGCTGGGCCCCTGCGGACCTTCTGGTCCTGCCCGACACCCGCGTACTGCCGCTCGCCCGCCCGATCTCCTGGGCAGACGTCGAGTCCTTGGTCGCAATGCCGTACGTGGAGGCAGTGCGGCGCCTTCCCCTGACTGGTGCAGAGGACGGCAACGGGCACCCGCGGGAGACGCTCGCGCCGACGGAGAGCCCCGCTTCTGCGGATGAGGCGGACCCGGCCGTGGAAGCGACCACCGCGGCGATGACCGCAGCCCCGGAACATGCCACCCCTCATACTCCCCAGCAAGTCGCCCCCGCTGGGCCCGAACCCGCTGGCACTCAGCAGCTGTTGAGCGGTGCCGTCGAACCACTTACCCAGGAGCACCTTCAGGCGCTGCCCCGCTACTACGACGGAGGCCCTCCGAACGACGCGGAGATCCAGTTCGCAGTCGTAGCCACCCTCACCTATCCCAACGGCGTGGTCCCCGACGCCGTGATCCTGCTTCAGGCCGCTGAGAGGGACGTGCAGTACGGCGACGTGCTGCACGGTGTCCTGATCGCCCCGAAGAGCAAACTCGCACTCACCTCCAAGGCGGGGTACACGGTGTTCCCCCGCGACCTGCTTCATGGAACCAACGCCCGGCTGCTGCCACTTGAGGACGGGCTGACCTGGGAGCAGGTGGAGGAACTCGTCCGGCTGCCCTATGCGCAAGCCCTGGGACGGCTGCCGCTCGCCGCCCAGAACGCCCCCTCGACAGGCGCACCCGCTCGGAATGCCCAGCCGCAGGCCGACGAGCCCGAACAAGGGACCGCGCCACTTAAGGAACTGATCGGCGCCCTCGGAGACCGCGTCGCCATCGGTCACATCGGCCCCAGCAACCCCGCGCAGGCGGGGAAGGCCGCACCGGCTACGGCGCCGGAGCCCGCACCTGGACCGGTGTCCCCGGCCGACGAGCAACAGGAGGAGAGCGTGACGTCGCCCGAGCCGGAGACTGCGGCCGAAGGACCCTGGACGAGCCGGTTCAAGATCGTCAGCGACAGGACCGGTACCTACGTCACGGGCACGACGGGCGCCCCCGCGGAGGATGGTCTTCGTGAGCTGTTGAAGCGGGATCGAAACTTCAAGTATGAGAAGGGCCGTTGGCGCTACAACGGCATGCGCGGGCAGAAGGAGCAGGTCCTGGAGGAAGTCCGGGCCTTCCTCACGGCCCGGGACGCCCAGGAGGGCGCGGTCGCGGCCGTGGCCAGCGGGAAGTACCCGCCAACCGCTCAGCAACAGGCGATCATCGACGCGGCCGTTGAGGGCAAGCACGTTGCTGTGCAGGCGCTCGCGGGCACCGGGAAGACCTCCACGTTGGTGATGATCGCTGCGCAGATGCTGGAGCGGCGCATCGGCTACATCGCCTTCAACCGGTCCATAGCTGACGAAGCTGGCCAGAAGTTCGGTCGCAACGTCACCGCCCGCACCAGCCACTCCTTCGCTCTGCAGGATCTGCGCAACACCCCGTACCGGCAGAAGGTATCCATCGCCGGCTCGCGCAACAGCGGGGCCCGGCGTCCCAAGGACGTCGCGGCAGCGCTCGGCATCACCGCTGAGATACGGGTCGGCGACCGCGACGGCAACCTTCAGCACGTCGGGCCCGAGGACATTGCCAAGATCGTGATGGGCGCGCTCCGCCGCTATCGGCAGAGCGCTGATCCCGAACTCGGGCGCCAGCACCTCGGGGAGAAGTGGGCGCACGTCCCCGCCGCGCGCACGCTGCTGGGGTACGCCCGCCGGGCCTGGGCGGACATCGCGGATCCGAACAGCAACAAGATCTTCTTCGACCACGACGACTATCTCAAGATCTGGGCCCTGTCAGACCCGCGCCTGAACTTCGACACGATCTTCTTCGACGAGGCCCAGGACATCAATCCCGTGCTGAAGAAGGTGATCCAGGACCAGGACGCCCAGATCATCGTCGTCGGCGACAGCAATCAAGCGATCTACGAATTCCGCGGAGCCGTCGATGCCCTGCGGGACTGGCCGGCCGACGTCGTCCTGCCCTTGACACAGAGTTGGCGGTTCGGCCCCGCCGTCGCCGAGGTGGGCAACGCCTACCTCGCCCTCCTCGAATCCGACCTCCGGCTGGAAGGCGCACCCACCCTCGACACCGTCCTGGGCACCGTCGAAGAGCCCGATGCGATCCTGACCTACAGCAACGTTGGCGCCATCTCCGCCGTCTTCGCGGGATTCGAGGCCGGCAAGCGCGTGGCGCTCGTCGGCGGCGGCCGGGACATCGAAGACATCGCCCGGGCTGCCCGAGATCTGCAGCAGGGCCGCCGCACCAAGCACCCTGAGTTGTCGGCCTTCGAGAACTGGAACGAGGTCAAGGAGTACGCCGAGTCCGACGAGGACGCGAGCACCCTGCAGACGTTCGTACGGCTCGTCGACCGCTACACACCCCAGGGCCTGATCAACATGATCCGCGACCTGGTCCCGGAGGAAGCCCGCGACGAGGAAACCCGCCCCGAACTGGTCGTCTCCACCGCCCACAAGTCCAAGGGCCGTGAATGGGACCAGGTCCAGGTCTGGAGCGACTTCCCCCAGCCCAAGGAGGACACCAAAACCGGCGAACTCATCCTGCCCGCACAGGACAAGCTGCGCCTGGCCTACGTGACGGTGACCCGGGCCAGGAAGCGACTCGACATCGGCTCCCTCGGCTGGATCCACTCCATCGGCGCACTCGCGGACACTTCCCCGACCGGGGTCGCTGCCACTGCGGCACCCGAGCAGGCAGCCCCCGCCCCCGTCGCCGCTGACGAGTCTGCCGCCGTTGAACCGCCGCTGCCCGCAACGTCCCTTGAGAGCGGGACGCCGGACGCCGTCCGCGAAGAGGAACCGGATCCTGCGGTCAGCGAGGCGTCAGACGATGAGCGCGCCGCCTCGGTTCACGAGGACGCTGCGGCCTCCGCGGAGCCTGCCGCCCCTGAGCCGACCGACGACAGCGAAGCCGCGACGTGGGACACGGCACGGCCCGAGGAGACGGAACCCGGCCCTGAGTGGCAGCCCGAGCTAGCCGCCCCCATCTGGGAGGATGCCGGCGAACCACTCAACGGCGCCGACCAGCCGTCCATGTTCGCCGGCCAGGCAGACGATCTGCCCGCCGACGAGCAGACGACCGACCCTGCCGCACAGGACGCCGAAGCGGGCATCGCGCCCTTGCCCTGGGACGACCAAAAGATCAAAAAGCGCGGTACAGCAGGAATCCGCCGTGGACAGAAGAACGAGATCCCCAACCTCGCCCGTGAACTGCGTGAGGCTCTCGGCGACAACCAGGTCCGCGACATCTGGGAACAGGACAACCCCTGGGCCCAGTTCGAGGAGAACCTCCGGCACACCCAGAACGAACTCGCGCAGCCCGACTCCGCCCTGAACACCCTGGTGACCCAGGCTGCGGAACAACTGCGCGCCCAGATCGACCAGCTCGCAGTTGAGGCCTTCAACAGCTTCGAGACCCTGATCCAGGCCCGCGCCAGCAACCCGGACCAGCTGACCGAACTCGACGCCCAGCTCGCTGAAGCGCACCGTCTGCCGGAACTCACCGACCCGCTGGTGCGCCAGGCCCTGATCCTCTGCCTGGAGGCCGTGGACGACATCGAGCGCGCGGCGCGCAGCCGCAAGGCCAGGGCCGCCGTCGCGCGGGATGCCCTGGAACAGGTCATGGGGCTCGCCGGAACCTCGTACAGCCCCGACGGCCAGCAGGTGTGGCCGAACGTCGACGCGGCTCTGGCCCCGGTCAAGGTCCAGGTGGACCGGGCCCGCGAACGCATGGCCGAGTTGTCCAACTCGACGGTCACCGAGCAGTACGCCCGCCTGCGCGCCCTCATCGCCACTCACGAGGCGCAGCCGGCTGCGGAGCCCCAGACCGAGGACGCCCCGGCATCTGTCACCGAGGCCGCCGAGAACACCGGCGAGCCTCCGGCCCCCGCCGAGCAGGAGGAGCACGCACCCGAGCCGCTGGGTGACCGGGATATCGCCGAGGCGCTGGGCAAGATCAGCCCGTGGGACTTCGGAAAACTGATCTTCGAAATGGACCAGAAGAGGAGGGCTACGCCACAACTGTATGAGGGCTGGTTCGGACTGCCGTCGGAGCCTGGTTACAACGAGGCAGGCAACGAGTTCGGCAGTGTCTACTCCCGAAGCGGCGCCATCGAGATCGAGGTCAAGACCTCTGGCGACGCCGTGACGACAGTCCGCGCCGGACGGTTGACCATGGCCAAGGTCCTTGCGTGGCTCCGTCCGGCCCTGCCGCCGGAACGGCGTCAACTGCTCGCGGCAGCATGGCGGACCAGGAACGCCATGTCCCGCAGCGAGCAGGGTTTCGAGGTCATCGGTGAGTCGGGCCGCTGGAAGGCAGCCGACAACGAGCTCTGGCGCATCAGCGTCGCCACCAGGGCGACCGTGATCAAGGAAGCCCTCGAAGCTCACCTCACGGGTACTGCGGACGAACGAGTCGCACGGATCGGGGCCGCCGAAAACTGGGACCAGGGGCAGATGCTGCCGATCGACTTCGGCGGCATGGAGGCCTCGTTCGCCGACATCGCCACGTTGGAGCGGGTGACCGCGCTCCGGGCCGTACTGCCTGACCGGTTCAAAGGCGCCTGCCGCCTCCGTGAGCTCACACCGGGTGACTGCATCACCGGCGTGTCCGAGGAGCGGCTGCCGTTCATCGTGCGAGAGCGTCCCGTCGTGAGCCCAGACACCGAAGTGTTCGTCGTCGGAAACCTCGTCGTCGGGCCGGGCGATCTGCGTTCGTACACGTGGGAGACCGGCGGCTACCCGGACGACCATGTCGAGCCCCTTCTTCTTCCGCAGTCGCTGGCCGGGCTCGTCGACCTGCCCGCAGACGCACCACACCCGCTCGCCCCCGCGCCCGCTACCTCTGCGACGGCCCGCGACGCGCTCGTGGTGGCGGAGCCCGTGCAGGAGGAGGCGCCCCCCGCCGCCGGATCACCCACCACCACGCCGGACTCCGCCATCGCGCCCGACGAGGCTCCCCGCGCCGACAAGCACCAGCCCGCCGTTCCCGTGGCGGCCGAGGCCACCGGCCCGGCACCCGATGCCACCACCGTGCCCCCGCACCTGCCGTACGAGAACCAGAACGAATTCCTGGACGATCTGTGGGCCACGGAAAGCGCCTACGACGCCTGGGCCAACTCGGCCACGGGCCGGCTGCTGCTGTCCGAAGCCCGGGAACTGCAGGAAGAAACCGGGGTCAGGGACGCCAACGAAGCGGCTCGTGTCCAGACGGCCTTCCGCGGCGCGATCCTCGCAGCCGACACCCCCCACTCCTCGGCAGACGATCTACTCAGCGCCTGCCGGGCCCTGCACGCGACCGTCGCCGAAGCGGGGCGCTCGCTGGCGACACGTACGGCGTTCGCGTCCGAGGACGATCGACGGCTGCTCCTCGCGGTGTACACCCAGGCACAAGAACAGTTGGGCCGTCTGGAAGCGACCCCGGACGTGCAGGTCCTGCTCGACAGCGAACACGGCGGGGCTCGGCTGCTCTCCCGCTTCAAGGAGACGCGTCTGGCCGAACGCTCCAACGCTCCCAAGGGCCCTGAAACCGCGCCGAAGCAAGCACAAGAACTTGGTCAGGAACCGCCGAACGTGGAACCGGCACCGCTCCGGGAGGCCGATGCCGCCACCACAAGCACGGGACCGGAACCGGCTTCGTCCGATCCGGCCGAGCCGGAGTCGACCACCGTGGTCGCCGAGCTGCCGACGGAGCAGGAGGAGAGCACCCCGGAGTCCGCACCGACTCCCGCGCCTCAGGAAGCGCAGACATCTGCGCCGACCGATCCGGTCGCCGACGACTTCGACTTCTTCAGGGACGTCATCGGCGATGACCTGGTCGTGGGCGGGGTCGTCTACAGCAGCGCGGAGTGGGAGCCGGACCCGGAAGAAGGCGTTCGTCGCCGCACCGATGACCAAGACGAGCCGGTTTCCGCCGAAGAACTGGCCGCGATGGAAGTGGACCGGGAGTACGAGGCCCTGATCGAGGAGGAACGCATGGCTGCGGCCGAAGCAGTCACCGGGAAACCGGAAGTTCCGGGGCAGGACGACTTCGACTGGCACTTCGAGGATATCGTCGCCCTCTTGCGCGGCGCAGAAGCCCCGGCGGAGACACAAACGCTCACGGCCCGGCCCCGATTCAGCGCCGAGGACGAACAGCGGCTGCGGGAACAGTACGCCGCCACTCGGCAGGCACTGTCCCAGATCCTCACCAGCATCGACGCCGACCCGATCCTGCCGGCGGCCGAGGACGCAGCGGTCGAGGCCGGTGACGCCAATGCCCTCGAAGCGGCGATGGGCAACGCCGCGTCCGAGGCAGGCGCCTACTGGGGCACCCCTGAATGGACGATGATCCGCTCGATCGGCCAGGCAGGGCAGCAACTCCGTGGAGCCGTGCGGGAGGCATTGCTGACCTACGCCGAGACGACGCTGCGCGACATCCGCGCGTACGGCATCAACCGGACGATCGAAGCCCGTACGGCCCGGGCCATCTCCCATGGGGCGATGCACCTGGCGCGGCGCCTGGAACGGTCGGGCCAGCGTGACTCGCGTGGCTGGCGGGCGGTATGGGGACTCCATCGGGCCGCCGCGACCCGCGCGGACCGGTTGACCGGGCTGCTGCCCGCCGGCCAGCGTATCGACCTTTCCGACCAGCTAGGCCGCGCCTGGCACTGGTTCACCGAGACGCTCGCCGCCCGCCGCCGGGATGCGGGCAACAGCACGGGCGGCGCCGACCAGGGGCGTATGCGCGCGATGCTGTCGAACAGTGTCGAGTCGATCCGCGGTATCTACGGTGCCGTCTCGGAGCGGCTCGGGCCCCTGACACAGCATCCGGCGTGGCGCCGGATCGCATCCGTGTGGTCCGCAGTACGCGAAGCCGTCAACAACGGCTGGCTCGGCGTGGGCCGCTTCATGGCCGACCGCCAAACCCTGGGCACCGGGCGGGCGTTGTGGGTCCGCACCCTGGAGATCATCTCGTCCGGGGCACAGGCACTGATCAACCGGCTGGCAGCGAACGGCGGCGAGAGCGGTCTGCGGTGGAACCTGCTGCGCGTCCTGCGCCACGCTGCCGAAGACCACATCGCCCACCTCCACGGTCACCTGCCCGAGGACGTGAGCACTCCACTGGGCACCTACGAATCCGCCGTCGGCGAGGCGGCCGAGGAGACGCCCGCAGCGGGCGAAGAGACCGCGCCGGGAGGACCCTTCATAGCCGAAGCCGAGCCCGCTCCGGCGGGCGAGAGCCTGGCACAAGAGCCGGACCGGTTCCGGGCGATCGTGCTCCAGGTGGCAGCGAAGGAGTACACCCTGGCGCTGGACCTGAGCTACGACCACGGCATCCCGGCAGCCGACGCCGACGCCCTGCTGACGCGCATGGAGGAACTCGGCATCGTCGGGCCCCAGGGGGAGGGAGGCGTCCGGGACGTTCTGGTCACGCCCGGCGACGCAGAGAGCCTCCTGGACGAGAGTCCGGCGCCCGTCACTCCCGCGCCCCGATGGCAGCCAGCCAGCGAACCACTCACCCCGGCCTGGTTCGACGAAGTCAGGACCGCCGTACGACGCGACGTCCAACCCGACCGCGGACTGTCCCGCCGGGACTTGATGAGCCTGCTCAACCACGAGAGCGCGCGCCCGGGCAACAGGACGGACGCCGGCCGCCGGGCGAACGAGTCCGTCGACCTCTTCCTACAAGGCCGAGGCAACGAGGTACCGCAGCACCTGGCGGGCGAGGGCTTCGTCTACGTGCAAGGCGGGGCGAACAGGGACTGGGCGCTCAGGTGGACGATGCCTGCCTCGGCGTCGGATGCGCCTGCCGGCGGGCAGACGCAGACAGGAGAACAGGAGGCCGCTACGGGGCCGGAACTGCCGCGTCGGCGTCGGCCGACGCCGGCCGACGGTCCGTCGAAGATCGAGCAGGCAGCCGCCGGACGACGACGCCAGCCGTCCCCCACAAAGGCCAACAAGTCGGCGGTCACCGCGAACACCTTCGCAGCACAGGCTCAACGGATGCAGGACCGCGCCGACTTCGCGAAGGCTGCCGCGACCAGCCCGGCCGAGGAAAGGGCCGCGGGCGTCTTGCAAACGATCGCAGAGAACTCGCGGGTCACCGCCGACAAGGTCGCCGGAGCGGCACCCGCCGGGGGATCACCGGCTTCCCCGCAGTCCGGGCTGACCGCCGAGGCCTTCCTAGCGGCGCTGCGGACCACGGCTCAGGCGCGGGGGGCGCAGATCCCTGATGATCTGCTGGCCAGTGCCATGGAGGCGGCCCAGGAGGCGGTCGCCGCGGTGCCGCAGCGTTCGGCGAGCTCTGCCGGAGCAACGCCACGCCCGTCACGCCGGGGGCAGGCCGAGCGGGAGCAGGCCGATCACCGGCTTCAGGGGCAGAAAAACGCCTCGAGCGGCGTCGGCCGTAGGTAGGGCGAGACGGTGCTCGGGGATCAGCGCGGGAGGAGGTCAGGAAGCGGGATAGACCGCGACCAGGTCGCGGGTGCGGAACACGCCGTGCCCGTCAGACGCCACGTAGACCGGGACTTCGGACGCTGCGGGCAGAGCCTTGGCCGTCCCGCTGCGCAGGCTGGCGCGAGCCGAGTCGTGCTCGGGTGTGTCCGTCCCGTCCTGGGCGATCGGCAGCCGCCCGTACAGGGAGGTGGCTTCCGTGTCGTCGACGACGTGCCCGATGCCGTACGCCGTGCCGTCGTCGGCCACAGTGGTGAGATCGATGCCCTTGGTGCTGGCCGTGCTGGTGAAGCAGCGCCCGCGGCCGGTGGCAAGGTCGAACCCGGCCTGCCCGGAGACGAGGAAGTCACCGTTCGGCGAAAGGTGGGTGGAGGACTGCGCGGACCCGGGCTCAAGCGTGAGCGCGACGGCGGACGTACAGCTCACCTGCGCCCTGATCTTCCCTGTCGAGAGATCGTGCACCGCCAGGATGGTCTTCTCCGTGTCGGAGAGCGCGGGCGGGTCGGTCTGGGTGTCGCTGGTGTGCCAGGCGGCCACCAAGTACGGTCCGGTGACCGCGAGCGGGATGCCGACGTGCATGCCGCTGGGGGCCACGCTGATGCTGGTCCAGGCGTCACCGACCTGAAATCCGTACGTGCACGGGGTGCCGCCCTCGGCCCACTGGTCGCAGCTGTCCTGCTGCTGGAAGGCGGAGACGACGCCCTGGGAGGTGGCGAAGGCTGGAGAGGCCTGTACGGCGCAGGACCCCGAGGCGCAGCCGGAAACCGTCACCGATGTCTTCTGCACGGTGCGCTCGGCGCCCGTGGCCGCGTCGATCGCGACGGCCTTCTCGTGCAGGCCGTCGGTCACCGGGCCGACCAGGATGCCGGAGTCGGTGGCTGTGACGGAGGCGGCGGTGTCGTCGGGCGCCGCCAGGTCGAGGTGATGGGCGGCGGTCGCTTTGCTGACCGAGTCCGCCGCGATGACATCGATCGTGGTCGTACGGCGCGACGTGCTCAGGCCGCTTCCGCTGGTCTTGCCCTGGCGGGCCAGCACCACCTTCTCTCCGGCCTTGCTCTCCTGAACGAAGACACCGGCACGCACGCCCGTGAGGGCCTTGGAGGTGAAGGTCCACACGGTCTTGCCGCTGGCGAGAGCGAAGGCACGCACGTGCGAGCCATCGGCGGCTGCCTGAATCACCAGACCGCTCTTGGGAGCGACGGCGACCAGAGGGAAGCCGCTGGATCCCGCCTCGATATCGGTGGCCTCGGGGCTCGCCGACGTGCTCCAGCCGGTCTCCGTGGCAAAACCGTCCGGGACCGGGAGCCGGACCGGCGCTGCGGCCTTGTGGGTCGCCCCGGCGGTCGGATCGGCCTTGCTGCCCGAATCGCTGCTGCAGCCGGCCAGCGCGCCGAGGACAAGTGCAGCCATTCCCGCAGCGAGGGCCCGGTGTGGTGCGCGGCTCGATCTTGTTGCCGAGGACGCGCTACCCGCACCGGTCGGCACGGGTATGGAGCAGTCAGTCATCAAGTCCTCCGTTCTGGGACGTGCATCGGGCGGTCGAAGCCACACTCTCACACTTTCAGATACCCCCAGGGGGTATTTTGCGCCGGGGTTGGCGCGACAGTCGGCCGACATCTCCATAAGGGGGAGTCGCCGTTCGGTGACGTTAGAGGTGAACAACGCGGACGACGGGCGGCTTCGCCACAACTAGTGAATCAATACGGGTACTTGACGCATCACAAAAGGAGAGCGGACCACATGGCCAGCACCCCCCGGCCTGATTTCGCGCGAGTGGCGCGCCTGCGGGGCGCCGAGCAAGGAGTGATTGACGAAGCCTCCCGTCAGGGACTGATACCCGAGGACATCGCTCACGCGCTCACCGCGCCGGGCGTGAGTGACTTTCTCCTGTTCCAGGGGTTCGAGGTAGTAGCGGATCTCGACGTTCTCGCGGGACCCGGATCGGGCGGCGTGGACGTACCCCGTCATCTGGTCGACGGCAACGTGCCCGCACTCGTGGACGTGGCGGACGCGGCACTGTGTGCCGTGCTGTATCGCAGACTCCTGGTACGAGGAACCGCGACCGAGCAGGCAGCGCTGATCAACCGCGATGTTCTGCTGAGGCTGTGGCCACGACGGCTCGCACCGCAGACCGTCGCGCAGGTGTGGGAGCGACGCTTCCCGGAGCTGACCGCAGCGTGAACACCGACGCAATGATCACGGTCGCCCGGATCGTCCTCGCCGCCTGCGGCCGGAAGGGCTACCACCTCTCCGGCTCGCTGGCACTCCATGTCCTGGGTATCGCTGGGGCCCGCCCCGCCCACGACATCGACGTGTTCACGGACCAGGTCCAAGACTCTCCGGCAGTGAGGGCGGCCGTACTCGCCGCACTGACCGCTCAGGGGTACCGAGTTGAGGAAACGCGGACCTGGGCGTATCATCCGGTCGCGCAATGCGACCAGAACAGCGATCTGCTGGCCACACACGCCCTCCACGGCAGCGTCACCATTCAACTCGCCCGCATGACCCGCTACTTCGACACCACCATCGTCGACGGCATACCGGTCGCTGCTGTCGGAGAGCTTCTCTACGCCAAGATCGAGGCACCGGAACATCGCCTCAACGCCAAGGACTTCGTGGACCTCTCTGTGCTGACCCGACACATTCGGTTCGGCGACGTCGCCTCCTACCTGGTCGACTACGTAAGGGGCATGGCGGGGCTCCACCAGGTCCCCGAGGCGCAGATGCGCGAAGAGCTGTACGTGCGCCTGGCCCAGGTTGCTGACATCCCGGACGCGGCGTTCACCGCATACGGAGTAGAGCCGCAGGCCGTGACGCGCCTGCGTGCCGACCTGCTGGCCTGGGCAGACCGGATCGCGACGGCCGAGCTGAACGCGAGCCGCCTGGACCCGGGCGTGGCCGCCGGTATGGAGGTCCTGAACCAGGCGGACAGCCTGGCCGCCCTCGTGCGTTTGGCACGCGCGGAGTCCCTGGCGTTGCTGAGCCCGCCGCAGCTGAGCAGCCGGCGCGGCGAGGCAATGGTCCGAGCGATGACGGCCTCCCACAGACTCCGGCAGCTGACCGAGCAACTCCCCGAAGGAACGCCTGTTCCCGCAGAAGCCGCTGATGCGGCGCAACGGGTCGAGGAGCTCGTAGAAGAGGTGCAACGCATCACGCTGGAGATTCAGCGGCGCTTGCGGCTCACCGAACGCCAGCGGGCGGAGGAGGCCGTCCTGCGGCGTGCTCTGGCCGAGGAACTCGATTCCGACGAGGCCCCAGACCTCCACCAGACGGCAATTCAGATGATGATCAGAATCGTCCGGCGGCGTCGTCACAGCGAGGCAGAGGAAGAACTGCAGCATCACCGGCCCGCGACCGGACCCAGTTACGGAGGAGTGCAGAGATGACCACGCCCTCCAAAACTGACCGAGCCGATCGCGTACGCCTCGCGGACAAGTCACTGCCGTTGACCGTGCTTCGAGAACATTCCACCGAGTACGGCCCCCTCTTCGCCCGCGCGAGGGCCGAGGTGGGCCACGGCCAATGTCTCTGCCAGACACCAGCACTCCGCCTGGTCATACGGTGCAGTCGGGCTGGCCGTTACCACCTGGCCGGCTGGCCAGGCGAAGGCGAACTCCACGACCCCAGCTGCGGCTTCCACAAACTTGTCTCAGAACTGACCGGACGCGACAGCTACAGCACGGAAGCCATCAACGAGTCCGACGACGGCGTCGCTATCCGCTTTTCCGCCGCACTCGCCCGCAAGCTCAGCGCTCCGGAGCCGGTCCCAAACGCCACCGAACAACGAGAAGGCCGTGCCCGCCGCACCGTCGGCCTGCTCGGCCTTCTCCACTGGCTCTGGGAGGAATCCCAACTCAACGCCTGGCACCCTCGCTGGCGACGACGCACCTGGTGGGCGTGCCACGCCCGGCTGAGCGAGCAGATCGCCGGATGCTCCATCAACCACGAGGAGTTGACCGAAGCTCTGTACGTCGTGCCTCCCTTCCGGGAACAGTACGCCCGCCGCAACATCGCCGCCTTCGAGACGTTCCGCATCGCCCGCCTGAAGCGTCGGGGAGACACACAGCGCCGCGGACTCATCCTCGGCGAGATCCGAGACGTCAAACCGACCCGCTACGGGATCCGATACGCGCTGGCTCACCATCACGGCGCCCTGTTCGCTACCACGGCGCTCGACGAACGGCTTCGCCGCTCATACCGCCCTGCCTTCTCCTCAGCCGCGGAGCAACACGGAGCCCGCCGGATCGGCTTGTTCCTGGTCGAACTCAGCCCGAAGGGCAACGTCAGGGTGGTGGACATGGCTGCCATGCTGGTCAGCAAGCTCTATGTACCGGCCGACTCCAGCCACGAAGTAGTCATGGCCAACGCTCTCACCGACGCCGGACGCGCCTACGTCAAACCGGTGCGATACGACGGAAGCGATCTCGTCCTTCCCGACTTCGTCCTCACCGATGACCATCCCCACTCCTACGTCGAGGTGTACGGCATCCACGGCAGAGAGTCGTACGACCAGCGCAAGCGCGTGAAACAGGCTCACTACCGGTGCCAAGACGCTGCGTTGATCGAATGGGACGTTGCCCAGTCACTTCCTGACGTTCGCCGGCGCTGGTCTGCGAGTGAATGAAGGGGAACTCTGACCTACCTCGCGGGGGAACCGACGGCATTCGGTGTCTTGTTGGAGGGCGACTCTGGGCGTGCCAGGCTCCCGCGTTGGCACGTCAACAATCCCGGCGAACTTCCGCTGCCACCCGCTCTATGGGACGGGATACGGCTGAGTGCCTGGATGCATCGCGTGGAGCAGGGTGCCAAAAATCGTGGCACGCTCCCCTCCAGCGGATGGCAGCCCAGCCTCCAACGTCACGATCCAGTCGCGGGGGACATTGGCAGCGTGATCTTTCAGGACCTGTGCAGGACACGGGTCCTCAGGGTTCATTGCCCAGTTCAAGATCTGAGATGAGTCGGCGCCGCTGAGCGCCGCCGCCAGCAAGTAGCTCCGCAGAACTGCGTAGGCGTACCACTCCCAGTAAGCTCCTGCCGACCCGGCAACCGTGTCGCGCACCAGCGCAGCAGCACGCTCGTCCGCGACCTGCGGAATGCAACACTCCGAGATAGCGTTTCCGCCGAACAGTCCTTCGAGCCGACTCGTTGCTGTCATGGAGCCAGTCTCTCCCTGAGACAAGGCACCCGACAATGTATTCCGACACCTGGTCACCCCCACTTCGTCGGTTGCCCTCGCGGGCGACGAAGTGACTTCGTTACCAGGCCCCGTGCCGAACCGTGCTCGGGCTCGTAGGGCAATGCAATCGGCGTACTGGCGTGCGCTCCACGACTGCGTTCTAATCCGCTGTCATGGACGGAAGCACAGCGACGGTCTTAGGAACATTCATCGGTGCCCTGGGGGGTCTGAGCGGCGGGTGGCTCACGGTGCTGGGACAAGGCCGCCAGCAACGTGCCGAACACGCGCGCTGGCGAGACGAGGTCCGACGCGACGCCTACACCACGTGCCTCAGTGCCTCGAAGCAGCTCTCGGCAGCGTGGTGGAAGATGGCCGATATCCTCGCAGATGACAGCAGCACCCCAGAACAGCGGCAAGCCGGCTTCGTCCGAGCGCATGACGCGTGGACGGAGTTCAGCGGGGCTGCGGCTGCGGTGGCAGTCGTCGGGCCCCGATCCGTTGCTGACGCTGCCGACACGTTCAGGCAGGCCCTCTACGAGATGGACATGATTGTCCTCGCTTGGTACGAAGCCGTCCGCGCCCCCAGCCACGATCGCGTTGAGGACGACCTCAACGCTCGCTTCGTGAGCGCCGCGACGGCCAAGCGTCAACCGGACAAGAACTTCCAGATGGCCGCACGTGCGGCCTTGAACACCGAGACCTGACTCGACATAGTCGATCTGACCTGCCTGGCCATTGCCTCAGTCTGCGACCAATTCGCCTGCCATCAGGGCGCGTACGGCATCTTCGAGGATCGCGGTGTACCGCCTGAGTTCGTGGTTCTCCTGGACCACCGGGTTGTCTCGGTCTGGGTGCTCAGCGAAGGCCTCGTCCATCTCCCGCAGGCGGGCCTCAAGATCCGACTGTTCCGGTGTTCGTCCGGCGGCTATGGCGAGCCGAGCAGCTCGCCTGGCGGCGAACTGCGTGAGAAGTTCCCGCTGTTCTTCGGTGAGTCCTTCGTTGGTGGTGACGTTCTCGTCTTTCTCGTCCATTCCTTCATCTCCTCCCTCACGTTCCCGGTCCTCTGCGCGGTCCCGGGTTGGGTCCGCGGCGCCGGTGGTGGTTCTGTTCGTCCTGTGTGGTGTCGGCCCGCCGCCGACGGACGGAGTCGTCCGCCAGCGCTCCAGGCGCGACCGGGGCCAGGCCGCGCCGTGCACGTTCGGCGTCTCGGTGAGCCCGGACCTCTTCCAGGCGCTGCTGGATGCGGGAGCGCTGGAAGAGCGTCATGGCCTCGTGCAGTTCCGACCACTGCTCCCGCTCTTCGGCCTCATCAGGAGTCTCTCCCAAAGGCTCGTCGGAGTCGATCTGGTTCAACATCCGATAGGCGGCGAGAGCTGCGACGAGTTGCTGCCACTGCTCCTGCTGAGTGGTGTCGTCCGAGTCTGGCGCAGGTATCTGCTCGACCCATTCCTCGACAGGTTCCTGTCCTTCCAGAGCCCGGCGCAGGGCAAGTTCGGCGAATGCCGCTGCGGCGGCCGACACTGCCTCCCGGTCCTCCGGTTCGGACACGCGAGCGTCGAGCAGTCGATGCTGGAAGTTCTCGGCCGTGCGTGCGGCGATCCGCATCCCGCCGAACGGCTCGTCGGGCCGGTGCCGCGCGGCGGCGGACGCGCGAGCACGGCGGCCGACCTCGGCGATGCGCTGCTGGAAGATCGACCAGGCATGGGCGTCGCGGGGGTCAGCCGGCTGCTCACCAATGCCGGGGACGTCCTCTGCCAAAGCGTGGCGGATGCGCCACACGTCCGCTACCGCCGCCGTGCGCTCCCACTCTTCGCGAAGGTCGGTTCCCTCGACGGGAACCGGCCCGAGGACCCGGGTCCACGGCGGTGGGGACTCGGCCAGAGCAAGTCCCATCTGCTCCAGGCGTTCGGAGAGCACGAAGCGCCGCTCGACCAGGTGCTGACGCCAGCCCTCCGGAGTGTCCATGTCCCTTACGGCGGCTGAGGGAGCGATCCAGTCGGGCAGGTGACTGCTGTTGTCCAGGACCGGCGCTGGACCGTGCGGGAGCGCGTCGCGCAGCCGTTGTTCGGCTCGGATCTTGGCGGCGATGAGCTGGGCGCGCTTGAGTCGTTCCCGGGCCGTGTCCTGACGGTGAAGGTTGGCAGTGCGCTCAGCGCGCGTGACTGCCACGGCCTGGCGGGCGGTTTGGCCGGCGCCACGACCGGGTTCGCGCTGCCAGTCTTCGCGCAGCCGTTCGCGTGCGGGCATCGCCCTGCGCAGCTGCTGCTCGCGCCGCAGAAGGGCGTGTTCCGCGGCAGCGGCGCGTTCGGCTTCGTGGTCCCCTTCGTGTTCCGCGCGGCGGATACGGGCCCGTACCTGGGCAACGGCCGCTGCGAGCTGGGCCCGGGTGAGGTGCCCGTGTACTCGGTCGGGCCAGGCGGGATAGGGAAGTCCGTTTGCCACGATGGGCCGGGGCTGGCTGGCGACGGCGGCGTCCGCACGCAGCAGCTCTTCCAGGGCGGTCCGCCGGTGCTGCTCGGCAAGTTCCAGAAGACGTTGAAGCTGTTCCGTGCTGAGCGTCTTCAGCGGGCGGCTGCCGCCGGGCTGGGCCTCCCTGCGGGCGGTCCGTTCGACTGCCTGCTGTCCCGCTTCGACGCGGTAGTCGATGCGCCAGGCCAGTACGGCGGCCGGGTCGTCCGCATCCGCGAAGTCCCTTTCGTCGAAGGCGACCCGGATGAGTCCACCGAGGTCCCACCCCTCGGCTTCGGCGGCCCGCAGTGAGCGTTCGGCGACCTCCCAGGCGTCCGCGGCGATGAACATCTCGGCCTCGGGTCCAAGGACACGGCGGGTGAGGTTCTGCAGCCGCTGGCTGGTGGCCCGGGCGTAGACGTCGGTGTACTCGGCGACGAGCTGTCCGACGCTGTAGGCGCGTTCCTGTTCGGCCTCGATCATCTCGTGTGCGGAGATGGAGGCCTGGCTGCTGTGGGCCACGGCGTCCAGTACGTCGCGCATGTTCTGGGCATCGTCTGTGACGACATAGATGTGGTTGGACTGGCTCCCCCGGGTCGCCTCGACGTACGCAGCTTCCCGCGAGGTGCGCGCGCTGATGAGGCCGTGGGCGGCTGCCACCGTGATGCCCTGGGCGCGGTGGGTGGTGTACGCGTAGCCGAGTTCAGCGTGCCTGCGCAGGTAGCCGCGCTGCAGAACGATCCGTCCGCCGTGGCCGGTGTGCCGGACCTGGACGTGGCCGCGGCGGTCGATTCCCTCGACCACCCACTGGTCACCGTTCTTGACATAGTCGCGGCCCCCGAGCAGGGAGAGTTTGCGCTGGTTCTTGCGGGTCACGATGACATCGCCGACCGCTGCTTGGAGCTCGTCGCGCAACCGCGCAGTCCGGCTCAAATCGAGTCGGCCGGAGGCGTGTTGGAAGGCCTGAGCCCGCAGGTTCAGTTCGCGGACCATCTCGGCGTCGTCGGCCATCATCAGTGCGTTCAGACCGGTCTCGACGTCGTGTTGCCACCCGGCGAAGACGGCGCCGAGCATCTCCTCGCGGCTGCCGCCCACGATCCGGCCCTGGTCCAGGTACCAGCTCCAGGCATCAGCCGGGTCACCGTCGCGCAGGACAAGGGTGGCCGCCCCCTCGCCCTCAGTCTGGAAGCGGTGGAGCTCTTCCAGCTCGGCTACGCCGACGTCGCGCGCGAGTTGGCGCAGCAGGCCTCCTGACTCGATCGAACCGAGCTGCGCGGGGTCTCCGATGAGCCGGACCAGCGCGCCGGCGGACTCGGCCTCGGCCACCACGCGCGCGAGGTTTCGCGTACCGGCCATGCCCGCCTCGTCCACCACGATCACGTCGCCCGGGCGCAGCGCGTATTCCTCGGAGACGGTCTTCCGGCGCTTGCTGCTGCGACGTTTCAACACGCGATGGACGATGCTGCCTTCGGTCAGCTGATCGCGCTGGGCGAGCCAGCCGTGCAGCGTGTACGCCGTGGTGTCGAGATCGCCTTCGATGACCTTCGCCGCGCGCGAGGAGGGGGCAAGAGGTATGAGCCGTCCGCCCCCGGCCGCCACCGCGTCACGGACGAGCTGGAGGGCGGTGGTCTTGCCCGCGCCGGCGGGACCGACGCCGCCGACGACGAGGCGGTCGGAGCAGGCGAACGCCTTCGCGAGCCGGCGCTGTCCGGCATCCAGCTCATGGCCCTGGAAGTGGTCGGCGACCTCGTCGAACCGGTCCCCGGCGAGCGCGGGGACCACCACGGTGCGCGCCGCGTTCAAGACCCGGTCTTCCGCTGCCAAGACCTCACGCGAGGTGTACAGGAGGGACTCGCGGCGCCGGTAGATGCTCGTACCGTCTGCCCGCAGAAGAGGCGCGAACGGCCGAGGCAGGTCGGGCGGCGTGATGCTCAGCGAACCATGCGCCAGTACGCGTTCGGTGATGCGCTCGGCGAGCCCATCCGCCGCTGAGCTGCGACCTCGGGTGAGCCGCACGACGTGGCGTCGCGACTCGGCCAGCACATGCCGCTCGCCCCACACCGCTCGCGCATCGGACACCACAGCAAGGACGTCCTCAGCGGCCTGCACCACGTCGATCTCCGCCAGGTCACCGGGTTCGGACGCCGCGACGTGCGCCGTACGCAGCAGCGCGTCAACCCGTTCCCGGCCGACGGCGGCGATGGCCTTCCTGCGCCATCCCGCCCGCAACTCCGCCAGAGACCGCCCCTTCTTCTTGGCCGGCCTGGTCTCCAGCGTGGCCTGCTGGATGAGCGCCATCCGAGCCGCAGTCCCCGGCTCCTTGCCGTGCTCCTGACGGTAAGCCTGAAGCAGTTCCTCCAGCCGCCTGCCGATGTCCCGCGTGCGCTTCGAATGCGGCTCCAGCACCCCACGGTCGAAACCCTTGATCCCCATGACCGGCCGCTTGCCCGGGGTGACCTCACGCTCCTCGGCCTCCAGCCCGAGACGCGCGCACACCTTCTCAATCACGACCTGGTTGTAGAACTCCGAGGCGGCGACCCCCATCGCGTACAGCAGCTTCCCGTCGATCGAGCGCCACATTCCGTCGGCCCCGCGGACCTTGTTCGCCACGACCAGGTGATGGTGGAGAAGGGGTTCGCCGAGCCGGTTGTCATAGTGCTTGAAGAGGGAGGCGACCAATCCGCCCCGCACGTCCTCCTGGGCAACGCCATTGATGCCCGTCCGGGTGGCGAGCGCGTGCTCCTCGATCCAGCCGATCGTCTCAAGGACCGCTTCCTCGTCGCACTCCATCGTGATCCGGCAGACGTCCTCGTCCCCCTCACCGAACAGACCCTTGCCGATCTCCTCCGGAGGACGCAGGACCAGGTCGTATCCCACGACCGCCTGCTGCTTCGACGCGGTGTTCGCGGCGATGTAGCGGGCGAGTTCCTCAGCGTCCTTGGGAGAGCGGCCGAAGTCCGCCCGGAAAGCGATGGCGCCGGCCTTGGCGCGCACCTTCTTACGCTCATCAGCGGTGGCCTCCCCTCCCTTGCGGGCTTCGAGGGCATCGATCTCGTCCTGGATCTTCGCTGCGAGGGGGCCGGCGGTTTGGTCGTATCGGTAGAAGCGACGCCCCAGCCGTGCCCGGCGGGTGGCCTCGGCGGGGGAGAGCCCTTCGGCCATGGCCATCTTGATGATCTCGTCCGCGTTCGGGTGCAGTCCCTCGCCGTACAGGGCCTCCATCTGCTCCTCGGACACCGTGCCGAAGACGCCGAGTTCCGCGATTCCACCACCGACCCATACACCCGGCGGATTTCCCTCCGCCGTGTAGTAATCACCCAGGTCACGGTCGGGAGAACGGCGCACATCGCCGGTGACGGTCTCGCTCATGTAATAGCGATAGCCATCCCCAGCTGAGAGCTTGTGGATGGTCATCATGCACTCAGATTACCTTGTGTCATTGTGAATGCAAGAGCTTTGACCGTGAAGAAGGGGGGTGCAGGGAAGGGGAGTTGGCGAGCGAGGGACGAGCCGAGCCAACGAGCCGACCTGCACCATCCTTCTTCACGGTCCGCGAAGCGCTCCCGGTTTTCCGCAGGTCCGCTCTCCTGAGCGGACCTGCGGAAAACCCGCAGTTCGCGTTATCCACAGGCAAGATCAAGTGATTCAGATTGCCTCTGAATGCCTCTGGCTGCGTCATTCGGAGAAGACCTCAAATTCCCCATGCGGGAAGCGTGGATTCATCGGCCACAATGACCCAGAACCCATCGTTCAGGGGAGGCGAGTTGGATGGCTCAACGGAGTCCGCGGAAATCGGCGCGGGAGGTTGACGCCCGCGAGCGAGTGCGCGCACGCCGGGCGGCGCACTGGGAGCGGGAGCGGCTGCTGGAGGACCTGGCCACCGACTACGAACTGGCAGCGCAGGAGATAGAGGGTGTCACCGAAGCGGCCGAGGAGAAGATCGCCGCGTACGCCGCCCGGCTGCGCGGTCAGGCCAGGAACGCGGAGGAGGAGCTGCGAGCCAGGCAGGCCCGGAGCGTCGGACAGATGCTCCAGCTCGACGGCGTCCGTTCCGTCGCCGACCGACTTGGCGAGTCCGTGGAGACCATCCGCAAGGTCGCCGCCGCCGAATCCGCCAGCACGCAGGAAGACCCTGCGCCGGATCAGAGCTCCGCACCGGCCGCGTCTACCGCACGCGAGACACCGACCGGCCAGCCTGTTACCGCCTCGGTCACGCACACGGGTAGGCCGCATGGGCCGACGCTGTCCGGGCCGGCCGAGGAACGCGCGGCCTCGACGCGAGAGGAGAAGGGATGACACCCAACGCGGTGGCCGAACGGCCGATCGAGGACCTCAGCCCCGAGTGGATCGGTCTCGTGATGGAGGTGGAGGACGAAGGAGGAACGACAATCGGCTTCTGCCTCGGCCGCTACGAAAGGACCACGGTCGACGGCAAACCCATGTGGCGCCTCTACAGTGATCAGCCCGCTTGGAGCGTCACCCTGTACGCGGGGACCAAGCTCCGCTGTGTACCCCCGGCACCCGCTCCTGGGAGCCAGAACGGCCCGTACCCGCAGCAGCCGGTACCGGCCGCCCACCCCGCCCCGCAGGTACCCCAGTACCCCGTACCAGCTCCGCCGGGGCCGACTGCGCGAAGCCCGCAGTCCTGGGTGAACCAGCCGCCGCGCCAATAAGCGGCGTCGGCACAGGCAGCGAACGAACAAAGCCGCGGGGCCCCCGTACCGACTCAGAAGACGTCGGTACGGGGGCCCGCGGCTTCGCGCTGCATCCCTGGGCGTGCATGCCCTGGTGCGTGCCCGTGCCGGCTGGCTCGGGTCAGCGGTGGACGCGCAGGGCGCCCTTGGGCGTGCGGGGCATGCGAGCAACGGGGGCGGCGGTTGGGTGGGCTGCTGGTTCGGCTCGGACGGCGGGCGCCTGCTCGGGCCCTTCTGGCGCGCTCCGTCGTGCAGGAGGATCGTCGTAGCGCGTGAGGATGCGGGCGATAACGGCAGCCGCGTCGCGATCCTGGGAGTGCAGGTCTCGCTCCCAGAACTCGTACGGCGTGCCGCGCCGTCGCTCGAACTCGCCCATGTACCCGAGGTCTCCCCACCCGGCGCCGTCCGGGCAGTTCGACACGCACGTCCAGCCGTAGCCGTTCAGGTTCTCCGGGTGTATCTCGGTGACGACCAGGTGGCCCCACGGCGAGTGGTAGACGACGCACGGCGCCTGTTCGGCCGGGTGGCGGGGTTCGCGGGGGGCGAGGGAGCGCAGCACGCTCGCGCTGGGGTAGAAGGCGTGGCCGCGCAGGGTGCGTTGCGACTCGAACAGCGGCATGTCGGAGAGTGGGTGGAACTTGGGGATACGCGGTCGCATGGGATGTGCTCCCTTCGGTCCGGGTTCGGTGCTCCCCGGCCCGACTCGATCGGGCCGCACACCGTCTGTGGCGGGGCTGCGGTGTCTAGAAGGGGGGTTCGTCATGGCGGCGGGCACGGGCGGTGTGAAGCCGGTTGTTCGCCTCGGCCAACCTCTCGCCGTCCGCGACCTCGAACGCGCTCCGGTCGACCGTGTGACCGCACTCCCACGCCGTGCACACGTAGACCGGGCCTGTGCTCGCGTACAGGCCGGGCACGGGCGTGTAACCGCCGTAGTGGCACGCGGAGCAGATGTGCGGCGTGAACACCTCATGCCCGATGAACAGCTCTGCCGTGTGGCGCTGTTCAGTAATCCGGGCCCGCGCTCGGCCGCGCTGGATGCATGCCTTGTCCTCACACGCCCGGCTGCCGATGATCCCGTCGGTGGAACCGTCGTACAGGGTCACGGTGCCGGTGTCCTCGCACGAGCCGCAGAACGGGGCGCCCTCCGTGGCGTGTTCGAGCATCGCGAGCGCCACCCAGTCAGCCGGTGAGGATTCGAGGTAGCGCACCAGGGCGCCCAGGGTGCCCGGCTCGATACCTTCGGGCCGTCCGTGGCACGTGTGGCGGCGGGCCTTGTGGTCGGTGACGACGTACCAGCGGATCCGGTCGCGCACCGGAAGGCCGTTGCCCTCCAGTCGGTGACCGGTCTCGATGAACAGGGACTGTCCGGCGGTCTGGCCGTCCACGCCCTCACGCGCCTTTCCGGCCGACTGGGGGCCGTCGAGTCCGAGGACGTCACCGGCCGCGTTGAATGCGTGCACCGTGTAGCCGTTGGGCTTGGTCTTGCTGGTCATCGTGCGGGTTCCTCTCACTCGGGGGACTGCCCGGTCGGTCTGCGGGCGGGTGGTGGAGCCGGGGTGCGGCGGCCGTGCCCCGGCCGGTTTCGTAGCCGGGGCACGGCCGCGCAGGGCGGGTCAGTCGCCCTTGCGGAGTTCGCGGATGGTGTCGGCGACGCGGGCGGCGATGTCCCCGAGACGGTCGCTGGACCACACGTCGGTGATGTCGGTGCGGCGTGCCTCGGGGAGGGTCTCGACGTAGAGGACTCCGCTGTCGGAAACGGCGACGGTGTAGCCGCCGCTCTCGTCGTCTGCCTGGAGGTAGCCGCGCACGCCCCACGAACCGGAGTCTGCGAACCACTCTTCGCCGAGGAGATCGGCGGCGGCGCGGCCGATGTCGGAGACGGAGAACGGGTATTCGGTGCCGGGCTCGGGGTGGTAGTGGCCCGCTTCGTCGTGCGAGAGGGTGACGACGTACGCCTTCTCGTACGCCACGATGGCGTCCAGTACGACACGGCTCGCGATCCGGCGGTACTTGCGGCGACGGGCGACCTGGGCGAAGCACACGGCGGCGATGGCCTCGTGAACCTGCTTGGTGGTGTCGGCCCAGACCGCGACGTGGTTGCGGTTCGCCGCATACTCCCGCATCACGGTGAGGCGCATCGCGAGCAGAGGGGCCACCCGTCTGGGGAAGGCGGAGTAACCGCCGAACGCGGCGCGCGCCTCGATGGCGTGCGGGGCGGTGGTGATACGCATGTTGGAGTCCTTTCGAAGCAGGCCGGTTACTCCCCGGCCCGAAGCAGTGGGGCGTGTGACGGACGCCCTGAAGAGCGGAAGAGGGGGATGGGCGCCGGGCGCGTGGCGTTCCCGGCCGGCTCGTGCGTCGACGACGTTCACGAGCGAGCTCGCGCGTGGGAGCAGCCGCGCATCCCGGCGATTTGAGGGATCCCGGCTCGCTGGCCGGGCGCCGCTCAGTCCATGCCCAGCGGCTTGTGCGGCTCGTTCCGCTCCCAGTCCTCCGTGACGTCACGGCCGTCACGCATGACGGTGATCGACCTGCCGTACGGGTGGATCACACCCTCGCGGGCTGTCTCCTCGCCGTACTTCTCGACGTCACGCTTGACGGCGGCGGTCAGCGCCTCGTAGGCGTCGTGGTAGTCATCGAACGGCTCGATGTCGCCGTTCTCGCACACCAACAGGAACTCGGTCTGCTCGGTGTCTTCGGTTTCCTCGGCCAAGGTGATCTCCTCGGTGATCATGGGTTCCGGGGGCCTTGCCCTGCCCCCTTTCGACATAGGTAAATCTATCTTTCCTGGGTGGAGTGGTCAACGTAAAATCCCGGCCCAGCAGGGGTCATTCTCTGCGGATTTCGTACCGGGGGCGCAGTGCCTTTGGGGTGTGCGGAAGCACGTGTTGCCGCACACGGCTACGGCGCCGAGCCGCCTCCGGTCCGGTGCCGGTGGATGCCCCCTCCCATCCCGGCAAAGAAGAAACGGGGCCCGAACGGGAGGGGTGCAAGGACGCGGCGAAGCCCGTCCTTGCACCCCTCCCGCCGAGGGCCCCACACTCGATCGCCGGGATGCGAAGGTGGGAATGTCGACCGCGGCCTGTCCGATCGGTCGGCGGGGTCACACGGGAGGGGCCACGAACTCGGCGATGGCCATCTCGCTGTAGTAGGGCGTATCGGCCACTGTGGTGACAGGGGCGGGGGCGCTCTTGCGCTTGAGAAGGGTCTTTACTCTCTCCCGACGCTGCTCGGGCGTGAGCGTGGCGGACGCCGGGGGCAGCCGTTCGGCGATCTGGCTGCGGGAGATCAGGCCGCGCTTCGGGAGAACCTCCTCAGCGGCCTGCCGCAGGTAGCGGGCCGCGACGTCGATGCTCACCCGGAGTTCCTCGGCCAGGGCCCTGCTGGTCAGGGATTCGCCGTTGTCAAGCGCGGCGTGCAGGCGCCGGACGACCTCCTTGTGGCGGGTGTCCTTGGTGCCGGACTCGGCCGCGATCTCGGCGGGCCGGGGGCCGGTGTATCCCGGACGGGTGGTGTCGTACCACAGGAACCAGGCGGAGACTTCATCGGCGTCACACATGCGGTCGAACTCGTCGCGCGGCGGAAACGGGCGCTCAGGGTGGTCCCGGTAGTCGGCGGCCAGCAGCCGCACGGCGGTCGGCGTCACACCGCGAAGACGTGCGATGTCAACCCAGCGCCACCGCTCGCCGGGCGTGTGGGGCATGCGCTGGGGCTCCGCGGCGAGCCGTGGCCCCCGGCTCACTTCCGGCGCCCGTTCGTCGGCGCCGAAGAGCTGCTTGCGCACCCACTTCGCGCCCTCGTCAAAGGGGAAGAGCTGGACTCGCCGCGCACCGGTCCGGGCGGTGCCAGCGAACTCCGGGTCGGCGTCCAGCCAGTTCCGGACCGTCTTCTCGGCAACGCCAGCGAGGTGCGCGAAGTCCTTGCGCGTGAGCTCCGGCGCCTCGCGCCGCAGCTGCGCGAGGCGCTGCTCGAACTGTTCTCTGGTCGTGGTCATCGTGGCTCATCCTGCCTGATACAAGGCCCTACACTGTCGGATACCTCAGGAGTGGTGCCTTGGTGCTGCGCTTGTGGGTTCCAGGGGCCGGCGGCTTTGCCCAAGTCAGCACACTTCGGTGGTGCTGGTACGGACCTCGTCCGTGTCGTCGGCCCCGCTTTCGTCTCCGGAGGCCTCGGCGGTTGTCCGGCGCGAGGCGAACCAGTCGGCGACAGCCTTCGCGCACGCGGCGGCGTCGGCCATGAGGTCTCCTTCGGGCTGTGCCTCATAGACAGTCTCTATGTCGCAGTAGTCCGAGCCGTCGTAACCCTCATAGGCCCTTGCGGACAAGCCGCCCGTGTACTGGGAGGCCGGGCTGCTGATGGCGACCTCCCACTGGGTGTTGACGATGACGTGTTCGCTGTCCAGAGCCTTGTCCTGGGCAAGGTGCGGCGGGTGGGCGATGATGCAGTCCTCTTCGAGTTCCAGGAAGCCGGGGACTTCATGGATGGCCAGGGCGTGCAGCAGCACGGCGGCGACGGGAATGGCGGCAAGCTTGTTCATGGGAGGGATGCCTTTCGAGGCGTTGGGAATTGCATGCCGAGGGGGAAGCCGATGGTCAAGTCGTACGGCTTGACCGGTCGGGGCCGGTCAGTGGTGCTCGGCAGAAACGGGGTTGGGAATGCCGATGCTGATCGCGAGAGCCTCCAGGTCGGCGTCCGTAGAGGGACCTGCCTTGGCTGGGGGCCTGGGCCGGGAAGCGACCAGGCGGAAACTGGCCGGGGCGACCAGGCGAATGGCGGTGGGTGCGGGTTTTGATGCGGGATCTGGTGTCCATGACCGGTTGCCTTTCGGGTGTGGCCGGACGGCAGCTCGCCGGCTGAGGCGGGGGCGCGCAGGTGTCCGCGCCCCGGAGTCATGAGGTGGTTCCAACTTCAGTGCGCGGCTGGCCCTGCCGCGCACTGAAGAGGGTTGTGTTCGGTCCGTCAGTCGATGACGTCAGCCACCGAGCTGAGGAGGCGGCGCAGTGTCTGCCTCTGGTCCTCGTCCTCAAGGGCCTCAAGCTCCTCGGTCAGCTGACCGCGAAGCTGTTGCAGCGTGCGCCGAAGGCCGTCACTCCCGGCAGCTTCCAGCATGTATGTGAGGAGATCGGCACAGATGTCTCCAGCCAGATCAGAGGCGAAGGAGGCGTTGAACCTTGCCCAGCCGTCGGGCGTGTCAGCCCACCCGGGTGCGGTGATGTTGCCCGCGCCGTCGATTCTGGTGCCGTCCGTCTGGACCCAACGGAGGGCGTACATGAGCTGGGCATGCCCGCGCTCAGCCGCTGTCGACACAACCAAGACGGAGTAGTCGGTGGGTGCCTCGATCCGGAGGGGCCCCTTGAAGTCCATATCTGATGGCCTTTCGTGTGGTGGTTCGGTGCCGGTGCCTGGTCGTCCTCTGTCGGGCGCCGGCCGGGAGTCGAGACTGTCGCCCGTCAACGGATGAGGGCCGGGAGGTACCGCCAGGAAGGCATTGCACCAATCTGACGTAGGTAAATCTATGTTCGCGTGGAAGTGGGGTCAATGGTGTTTCGGCTCGCTGGGCCCCCGATGTGCGGGTGCCGCCGATGTCAGGGCCGCCGACCAGGACCCGTTCTCCAGGCGCTGGATCGCCATGTGGGCCGGGCGGCCGGTATAGGCGATGCGCTCGCGGGCGTCGTACCGGGAGTCCGGGACGACGACGCGGCGCTCCTTCGGCTTGTGGGCGCCGGGCCCGGTTTGCCCTCCGGGCCCGGCGGAAAGGGGAGGGTGGGGCCGCCGGGGCGGCCCCACGGGGTCTACAGAACGGCGGCCACGCGCTCGCCGAGCCACTGGGCGACATTGCAGCTCACCGCGTTTCCGGCCTGGACCGTCTTAGCGGCGTCGCTGGTTCCCGTGACGATGTACCCGGGCGGGAACCTTTGCGCGCTCATCTGCTCGCGCCACTTCAGCATCCGGAAGAAGCAGTCCTCGATCCGTGCCGCCTGCCGTAGCAGACCGGCCGAACCGTGAGTGGAGAGGGTGTGCAGCGGCTCGGACGTCGGCTTGGCCTTTGCGCCCTTGCGGTACGGGATGACCAGCCCATGGTGATTGCCACCCGCCATGACCGCGGACAGCGGCCGGTCGATCTTCCGCGCCTTGCCGTGGTTGCGGAGCTCGATGACGAACGGCGGAGCCGCCAGATCCGGCGACGACGTGGCGTACGGAAAGGTTCCGGGCGGGACGAGCAGTCCTTCCCCGATCTTCGCGCACCTGGACGGCAGCGGGGCCAGGTCCGGCCGCAATGCGCGGCCATCGTGGCCCCCATGATTGACGGTCACGAGCGAGGGGGTTTCGGGGAACATCTCTAGCCCCGCCTCGATGCGAGCGATGGTGCTCTCGGCCAGAGGGTCAAGCCCGTGCTCGTGGCGCTCCGCGATGCGAACGCCTTCGTCCTCCCAGTTGATGATGGAGGACGCGGGCTGGACGTACGGCTCCACGACCCCGTGGCCGCAGGGGCACGTGTAGTCGTACTGCACACCGTACTTGCCCACTCCGTCCTTCCGGGGCTTCTGGCCCTTGCGGGGCTTGCGAGGCGGGCGCCAGGTCTGCACCGCGTGCACGTCCTCGTCGCAGACCTCGCAGAACGCCAGCGGTGTCGGCTTCACGTCCGGGAGACGGATTCCAACCTTCGTGAAAACGATGTACAACCTGTCGCGCCACTGCGGAGCGGGGAGATTGAACGCGTCCCCGATGTGCGCCGACGAGACACAGACGATCTGGTAGTTGTAGCCCAGCTGCGCCATTCCGGCCAGCCACCAGTCGAACAATTCCCAGTCGGTCGCGAACTCGATGACGTTCTCAACCAGAACGGCTTTGTAGCGGTGGAGTTGGACGGCGCGGATGACTTCGAAAGCGGTAGCCCGTGTTCGCTGGAATGCCTTGTCCGGGAGGGCTCTCCACTCTTCGTCATCGACTTGACCCTTGGTCCGGGGACGCCCCCCGGCGGGGCTTATCTCTGTACAGATGGGGCTCGCCCAAAGAATGTCCGTCTTCGGGAGACGCCTCATGTCGTAATACTCCATCTCGGCGCACAGGTGCTCGGCGTCGGGATGGTTGGCGGTGTGTGTATCTACCGCGACTTGCCAGTGATTTGCGGCGAGCAGGAGTTCGAGTCCTGCATTGACCAGGCCTGTACTGGATCCGCCCGCGCCCGCGTACATATCAGTGAATGTGAGGCTCAAGTGTTCTTCCTGCTTGTGGGTTCCTGAGCGCTTCGGACTCGGTTTGCCCTCCGGGCCCGAAGCGCTGGGCGCCGGGCCCGGTTGCCTTCCGGGCCCGGCAGGTTGGGGTGCGTCGGCTGCTAGCCGCCGTAGGTCTCGATGACCCGCTTCTCGATGGTGAGGAGGCGGCAGAGGCGGGTCACGACCTCGGCCGGGACCTCGATGGTTGAGCCGTTGTGGCCGTCGGCGTCCATGACGGTCAGGAGGGCCCCGCCCGGAACCGAGTAACGGGTGCGGCGCAGTTCGGACAGGTCGGAGATGAGGCCGTACAACTTGTCCGGGCCGTCCGGTGCCTCGCCGTCCACCGGGGCGCCGAGCGGATGGTGGCTGCCGTAGCGGGTGGCCGTCGCCTGGAGGTAGCGCTGCGTCGCGCCGATCATCCTGAGGAGTTCGGAGCCGTGGTAGATGACCCCGATGTGCTCGTCGGGACCCTCGTGTTGCACGTGCCAGTTTTTGACCTGATCGGCACGGCTGGGCAGGCCCTCGTCACCTCCGATGGTCAGGTAGGTAGAGTCCGGGAGCCGGACGTGGATGAGGTGGCCGACCCCCTGGACGGGAACGATGTCGCCGATCACGTTGTGTTCGCGCAGGGTGGCGAGGACGGGCGCGTACTGCGGGGCGATCTCGTCGGTCGAGTAGGCCATCGTGATCGCCCAGTGCACGAGCGGCGTCGGGTCGCTGGACCACGGCAGTGTGCCCCGTGCGATGTTCGCGCCCTGCGGCGACCGGCGCTGCCAGAGCAGGACGAGAGGCGCCGAGGGCTGGTGCTTGTCGGGTCCGGGCCACACCGTCACCTCGTCTCCGGAGCTGGGCAGGGTGAACACGACGGATTTGCCGAAGATGTTGTTCGATTCGACCTGTGCGCCTTGGCGGATAGCAATGGCAAGGTCGGTCATCGAAATGGGAATCTCGGGATTCTTCACCTGAGTGACTCCATTCAGAAGTGTGGGTTCCTGGGGGCTTTGCCCTGCCCCATTTGGAATTCTGGTCTTTGATGTCACGTCAACGTTCTGCGGATCTCAATGAAGCGCTCTGTGGAGTTTTAAAGGATCGGTGACCGTACTGGTCAATTCGCTGCTGATGCTCCAAGCGGGCGGCCATTCACTTTTCGGGTCCGCCCCCTTTCGACATAGGTAAATCTATGTTTTATTGGAGGGTGGGTCAACCTTGCAATCGGGGTTTCAGGAGGGGAGTTGGAAGAAAGTTTTCGTGCTGGCGGTCCTCGTGACGGCCGTCTTTAAATGCGTGAGGCCCGCAGTCGGCTGTCGGGCGGGACCGAGCGCGGGCTGTGCCGTGGAGTGGCCCCCGCCCTCTTCCCGGCAAAAAGAAATAGGGGCCCGAACGGGCTGGGCGCAAGAATGCGGCGAAGCCCGTTCTTGCGCCCCTCCCGTTCGGGCCCCACGCTCGGAAAGCCGGGAAGACGAGGTGTGCTGACTCGCCGCGTCGCCGAGCGGTAAAGCGTGGGACGCGGTATCTGCACGATCAGGCCGGGAGCCTAAGTTGTCGGCAGGTCTCCTGCCACAGCTCCTCGAAGTTCTTCCTCTCCTTCTCGATCACCCCGCTGGGTGCGACGACATGGAACTCCTCTACGGCAGGAAAGCGCGCACCGCGCGAGAGTGTCTGGCTGCGGATGTGGCCGAGCGGGTGCTGAAAGTCTTCCTCGACATGCTCGCTGGCATCCGCGGCGCGACGGCGTATCAGGTGGGTGACCTGCGCTCGTGTTCCGGTGGTCACAACCTTGACAGACCGGCTCACCTGCCCCTTACGGGAGGAGTCCCGACATGCAGGCTGCGGCTTGGGGCAGACGGGTCCGTGCCACTGTGCGCATGGGGGAGTCCGCTCGCCCGTGTTCGGATCGATGCAGCCGGGCCACGGGGAACGGCAAGAGTTGCCGTGCCGTTCCTTGCAGCTGCCGGTGCGGGCCGGAGGGAGTACTCGGCGTATGCGGTAGAGCGCCCACTCCACGGAGGCGAGACGGTCCTCCAGTGCCCCCAGTGCCGCGGTGTTGCCGTCATCGGCGACGCGCGTGTACAGCGTCTCCTTCGGGTAGAACGAGCCATTCTCGTTCAGTGCCATCGACGTGTATTCCAGGGCCAGTACCTCGACGGCCTGCTCAAGGTGGCCGCGCAAACGTGCCATATGTGCGGGCCGGGCGGAACAAGAACCCGAATAGACGCAGAACGTGCAGTAGGACTTGGGCCATAGAAGGCCGAATTCGGTGAACAATCGAGCTTCCACGATATCGCGGTCCCAGCTCTGCTCAAGAAGTGGATATTCCACTGTGCAGATGATCCGGCGCGCCTTGAGATTGTCCTTTTGCTGGCATTCGTCGTAAGTGCGGGCGCGCTTTCGTTCGCGGGCGTGGTAGCCGACGACCTTCCGGAATGGCCTGTCGGGGAACTCGGCCAGCCCCCACTGGTCCAGTGGCCAGCCCTTGTATTTCAGCGAGCACGAATTCCCGCCGGCGGCCTGGACGACCGTGCCGTTCAGGGTGAGCTCGTCCATTAGGGTCCAGCGGCCTCGCGGAATGAAGTGCTGTGGGTTACGGGAATCAGCGAGGACTTCCCAGCCGTCTGATTCGTACGGGCCGCACCGCGCGACCTGAATATATCTGACCCGGTGACGGCGGAGAAGGGGGAAGATATGGTTCTCGACAAGCCTGACGGTGTCCCTCCACTCCGAACCGACCGTCGCCGTGATCACGATCAGGTCGGAGAGGTCTGGTTCCAGGCCGTAGCCGGCCGGGTCGCGCAGCATTTCTATCAGGACGAGGGTCGAATCCGCCCCCAATCCATACGAAAGCACTGTCACCGGTTTCACGCTGACTGCGGCGGGGGGTTGTTCCTGCCAAAGATCGAGTTGTAGTTGCGGGCTGTGGGCACCCATGTGTAGACCTCTTGCCGTGGTGGGTTCCAGGGGGCCTTGCCCTGCCCCCTGCTGCGACGTAGGTGGATCCGCGCCCTGCCGAGCGCGGATCCAGCGGGGTCGACGGGCATCTTCGCGGGATGAGGACGAACTGCTCCCCGAGGAAGCGATGTTGCGCCCGGGAGGCGCCGCCCGCGCGTTAGGCGGGCGGCGTCGTGGAGACCCGGTGGCGTCGGAACGGGGCCGCTGAGATCTTCCCGGCCGATGTCCGTGAGGAATGGAAGCTCAGGCCTTCGGCGGGTGATCTGCGAGTTGTACGCTGCGGATCTCGACGGCGTTCCAGGCGTCGACGTTGTCGCGGGACTAGTTCCTTCATTGGGCAGGAACGTGGGGTGAGAAAGCGCCGTCGGCGCGCGCGTCTCGAAGGCGGTGCGAGCCGACGGCCAGGCTCAGCAGCCGAGGGCAGGGAGAGGTCGACACCCCTGGCCCTGGCCAGAGCGGTGGATCAGAAGAGCGGGAGGACGGTATGGGGCGCCTTCACGGCCATCTGGAGCATCGCGGCGTCAGGGCCCCCCTTCGCCATGATCAACATGCCGCCGAAGCGCCCCATCTGCTGTTCCGTCAGTGGGCTCTCGCTCTTCTCGATGAGAAATTCGTCGACCGCGTCCAGCACGTCGTCGGGGTGGGTGAACTGGCCGACCTGGCCGAGCAGTCCGGCTGGCTCGCAGTCCTTCCACAGCTGCGCGGAGAAGCACCGCAGAGCCGGATCGAAGACCGCCTTGAGCTGGGTGGTGTCGTTGAGCTGGAGAGGCTTCCTCAAGTCATTGAGCGTCATGGGATCTCCTGATCCAGAGTGGGTTCCCGGGGCTTGCCCCGCCCCGTCTTGACGTTGGTAAATCTATACTTTCTTCGCGGGCCGGTCAATGAGGAAATGGCCTCTGAGCTGGGCAAATTCGCTTTTTTGTGGGGTCGCCTGAGGTGGGTATGCCCCGAGTGCTGCCGCCGGGTGGCGGGCTTGGCCCCGGGGCTGCGTTGCCGTGGAGATCGGCCCCCGGCCCCTCCCGGCGAAGAGAGATTTGGGAGGCCGTCGAACGGAGTGCAGGGGAGGACGGACGGTTTCTCTCCGTGACGCAGGAGCGGAGAAAAACCGTGCGGCCGACCTTGCGCGGAGTTCGCCGCGGCCTCCCATACTCGATAGCCGGGAGGGACACCGCCCGCGCCCGACCGTGCACATCAGCCCCGGCTCCCCACCCGGCCTGTGCGAAACGGTGCGGCGGACGACACTGCTTTCCGACTGCTGCCCGGGGATGGCCGAGTCGGCCCAGTCGCAGAACGGGCTGGCACCTAGTGTGCGGCGAAACGGCGTACCCGCGGCGGAGGTGAGTTGAGGGCGTGGCGGGGCCAGCAGGCCGGACCGGCTGCCGCTTCTCGGCGCCCAACCGTTGACTGCTGCGGGTGCGGCTCCAGCTTCAGCTGGTGTTGGTCGCCGCAGCCGATGCTGCGCCGGAGCCGACGACCTTGCTGAGAATCAGGTCGCGGGCAGGCGGCGGCGCAAACCCCGGGATATTGAGGAGGTGCCATTGGCAGCCTGGGAGCAGGCTGTCGAGGTCGCGAGTGCCTGGCACTGGAACAGCCACATCAGTGCCGAGGATGCACCCCGCGACGGCGTCCAGCGGGGTTCGCGCAGGGTCGCGATGATGGAGAGCCCTGACATCAACTGCCTTCCGTGCAGCCACTCCTCGACAGCTGGGCCGAGCTGCCCAGCCTCCAACTCGCCTTCGACGCGCCGGCACAGATTGAGTGCCCACTTTCGCACCTGCACCGCCGTATGCCAGCCGGCGGCCAGGTCTTCCAGCGGAGCCGTGCCAGCCAGCACGCGCAGGACATCACGGGGGTCGCCGCCAGGGAGGAAGGCCAGGGAGCCGTCCTCGGCGAGGATGCTGGCAGCGGCCTCCGGAACGTCGGCCTGGGTGGTCTCGACGTGAGAGGCCATCGGATTTGCTGCCATGGTGGGGCTCATCGCGCGCAGCATGGCGCCGATGTCCTGGAGGGGGACGGAACCGCCGATGGCCGCGGTCACGGCGGTCAGCGTGGCGTCCGTAGGGGTGAGCGGCTGCGGCTCGGAGTTCTGGTCCAATTCCATCAGCTCGGGCGGGAGTTGCCCGAGGGCGCGGGTGATGCGCTCGTCAATACGGCGGGCGCGGGCCGGGACGAGCGTGAGGACCTGGCCACGGTCGGTGAGCCGTTGGGAAATCTGATCCAGCCGTTCATCCGGGTGACGGCCGTCGGCTGAGGTGTCGTCCTCGCCAGGAAGCGGGTCCCTGTCCACGGCGGCACGGAACGCGGCACGGACCGTCGTCTCTGGAACCGGGAGTCCCTCGGCGAACAGAAGAAGCGCCAGGTCCGCCGGCCGCTTACCCCGCCCGGCAAGGCGTGCGAGGGCGACGACCAGATCAAAGCTCTCGGGCGGTGGTGCCGATGTGCTGCCCCGGCCCCGGCCGAGGCCTCCGCCAGAGACATTCCCCGGCAGGAGCCCGGCCCGCCGCCAGCTGGCGAACTGCTTGACGGTGACGGACAAGTCGTGACGCGCCGCGTGATCGATGAGGCGCTGGTCGGCGGCACTGGGCACTTTGCTGGAAGCCACAAAAGGACGCTACCGGAACACACTGGGAGAGCCGGCGCCTTTGGAGACCCCCCACCTTCGTCCAGTCGTCTCGGCCGCAGCCCTGCAAAGTGGCGGAGAAACGGCAGTGGAACGGCAGCGTTATGGCGTAGCTACGCCGTCGCGCAGCAGCCACCGTGGATGCCATTCACCAGCCGCGTCTGCGGCGCCGCCCGTGCATGGCCGGCGCCGCGGACGCCCGACGTGCAGAGGACGTACTGCTCATGACCGCGGACACGGACACGCCACACCGGCTGGACGACGGCCACCGGGAGCTACGCCTGGCGGTCCTGCTCCTCGCCCTGGTGATGGGGCTCCTGATCACCGGTGCCGCCGTCTATCTCGCCCGCGAGCACCCGGCGCTCGCCGAGCCGCTCGGGGTGGGGGCTGCCGTTATGAGTGCGCTCGCTGCCGTGGCTGGTGTGGTGGTCCGTGCTCTGCGACGGTGACAGGGGGCTGTGATGTCGGCTACCGCTGCTCATCAGGCGGAGCGGGGCTGCCAGCCGTGTGCTCGGTCAGGTGGGTCTGCAGTTCGTCCAGGAGGACGACGGCGTCCTCTACGGTCACGTACGACATGCAGATCGAGGCGGTGGCGTCGGCCGCAACCTTGATCTCGAATTCCGCGTACGTGGCTTCGTCGTCCCAGTTGTAGGTGCCAGGCGGCGCGGCTGCGATCCCCTCAGGGCCCTCCTCGAACCAGCCGCACCCGAAGATCACTTCGAGGGTTCTGCCGAGGGTGGTCTGCGGAATCCCGGCGAAATCCACGGTGGCACGGCCGTGATCGTCGAAGCACACGAAGCCGGTTGACTCTCCGGGCCGATCGACTTTCATACGCGGATCGCAGCAGCCTGTTGGGCGATCCATGCGTGCCAGGCCGGGGAAGGCTGCGTCAAAGGCGGCCAGGGCGGCGTCCTGCTGGTCGGTCCAGGCTGTGCGCCAGTTCTCAAGGGCACGGCGGGTATGCGGCCGCATGGGCTCTCCGATCCGTCACGATCGCGAAGGCCAGGATTTGAAGTGGTACAACGCGGTGCAAGCGGGGCCCGAGCGGCTGTCTCGCCACAGGGCTGGCGGCTTGTGCGGGCCAGGGCCTCTACGCGGAGGGGTACAGCGAGCCGGCGGGTGCTTCCCGCGCCCAAACTCGGAGGGGCGATGGGAGGGCTGAAGGAGTGTCGGTGCCGACAGAGGCGCCCGGTCGGCTCGGCGATGAACCGCAGCGTCATGGTGGTGTCCGGGGCGAGCCGGATGGCCAAACGCGTTCACCTCAGGGACGCTGTGGAAGCGGGGCGCGGAGTGCCTCCTTGGCCATCCGGTTGCGGACACGGGTCACAGCGGCGTGGCCGGCCCTGTCCGTGGGCAGTCGGTGCCCGGCGCCTATGACTGGCTCATGCATACGTGCGTTAGACAGCTGCCGGGCCGCTCATGGGTCTGGGACAGGGGAATCCAGTCGTCCAACTCTCCCGTGACGATTTCAACACGGCCGACGAGTGCGTGGAGTATGCCGGCTGTGGTGTCGGTGCGCGAGATTTCCACAGCTGGGCGATCTGCGCCGTGGGCGTACGGTGGATGGCTTGTCGGCCCGGAGGAGAGCGGCCGCCGTAGTGCTGCGACTCGGGGCCAAGGGTCCACGGGTGACGGCTCGCCAGGCTGCGCCATGTGACGTCGGCGGTGGGCGGAGGCCAGGAGGGAGAGGATGGGAGTAACCCGCCACGTCCGCTATCAGCCACGGCGGCGGTTCGACGGAGCACGGTCATGATCCAGGACTCCTCGGTTGAGACATCAGGACCTTGACAGCGAGAAGCCCGGTTCATCTATAGCCGTTTATTGTAGGCGACACTGTTCGCGCGGGCCGACCCTTTGGGAGGGGCAAGTCTGTCAACATGTGTTTATTTCGGTCGGTGGAGTCGGAGGTCTGCTTCGGTGGCTTGCCATCGGCTCGCGCAGGGGGCTGCGCATCGGCGCGTGCATTTCGGCCGCGCGTGCATCTCTGCGCGTTCTGGACGCACGACGAGTCCTTCGAGATGGGCCCCGTTCTCGTTCCGATCACCATTGCGTCGGCTCCGACAGAGGACTCAGCAAGCGCTGAGCTGGCAGTAAGCCGTCTTGTCCGCCTTGATCACTGATTCCGTAACCTCATGGATGGCGGTATATAGGAGCGTGGCTCCCAGGGCCGCTTCCTCAGACGAGGGACGCATCGCTGCCCCGGGGCAGACATCCAGGATGCGACACCTGGAGAATGCGACCGATTACAGCGGGGTGGCGCTGGATGGGCCGGTCTCCCACCGAGCCGTTGCCGCTGCAACCGCGAAGCCTGGTCCGAAGCCGAGCAGGATCCCCCTGGCCCCGTCGGCGGGGGGATCGTCGTGGGTGCGGGCGAGGACGGAAAGGACAGCGACGCCGCCCAGATTGCCTTCCTCGCGCAGGCTCGCCCAGCTGTGGCGGGTCTTTTTGGCCTTGCCGTCCAGTCCGGGTTCCTGATCGATGCCCAGTCCCGCTTCGGCGTCGAGGATGATGCGAGGGCCGCCGGGGTGGAGCACGGTGAACTCGACGTCCCGTAGCTCCTGCTGAGCGAGAAACCGGTGGAGTGCTGGCATCAGGTCGACGATGGCCGCGGTCGCGGATTTCTCGGAGTCGAAGTGGAGTCCGTTCTGATCGAGGCGGCCGGCATAGCGGGTGCGGCTATCTGGAAGTAGGTACTCCCAGGTGCTCTCAAGGCACAAGCCTGGGCCGAGCGGTGCGCCTGTGACCAGGCACGCTCCGGCACCATCTCCAAAAAGCGTCTTGTAGATCATGGACGCCGTGGTGGTGTCGTGGTGGCTGTAGACCGTGCTGAGCATTTCCGCAACGACCACGAGCACGATGCTGCCGGGGTGCGCTGCGATATGGTCCCTCGCTCGTACCAAGGCGTGGGCGCCGCCGGCGCAACCCAGCGTGCTCATCGGTATGCGCCGGACGTCCGCCCGTAGGCCGAGTGCCTCGACGAGGTGTACGTCGAGGCCGGGGACGGTCCATGAGGTGGTGTGGGAGGTGATGATGCAGTCGATGTCCCTGGGAGTCGTTCCCGTTTCCTGCAAGGTCTGCTGCGCTGCTCGGACGGCGAGGATGGATGCCTCAGTGAAGGCAGCCCGGTTGCGTTCGGTGATGGCCGCGTCACCGCCAATGGCGGGATCCTGCAACGGACGGGTGAAGTAGCGGGAGGTGACTTGGGTGCTCCGGGCGATGCGCAGGCTGGCCGCGAGATGGGGCAGTTGCGGATGAGCCTGGGCGATGTCAGCGCAGATCTCGTCCGCGGTAACGAGGTGCTGCGGCAGGGCGATAGTGGGCCTCGTTACGTGTGCGGCGGGCATGGGCAGCTCCGATGCTTGAAGGGGTAGAACGAGAGTCACGGCGTTGAATCAGCTGCGTGGGATGCGCCGCGCGGGAAACGTGCACCGCGGAAGGTCGGTGTGGGGAACGCCCTGGGGGGTGAGTCGGTGGTGCTGCTCGACAGGTGAAGGAGCTGTGGTGCCTCGCTGGATCCGTCGAGGTATCGGTATTCGGTGGCGGTGAGAACGGCCAGGTGTTCTGCAGCCCCACATCGGGACGGCGCTCGCGCGGCAGGGCACGGGAGGCCTCATCGACGTCCAGACCGCCCTTGTGCAGCTCGTGGATGGGATCGCGCAGTGCAGCGAAGTACCGCATGCGGGAGCTGACTTCGTGTTGCTCAACGAGTGGGCCGTCTCCGGGAAAGACCGCGTCAGGGTCGAGGTCCAGGATCTGCTGAGCGGACGCGACATGGCTGGCGAGCGGGAACTGGACCGGATGTCGCCGATGAACAGGACATCGTCGGCATGCGCGACGACGCTCGGAGACGTGCACGACGAGAGCGCTGAGGGTGTGCGCCGGACCGACCTCGATCGGTTCGACCGTCCGGTCGTTTAAGCGCACTTCCAGCCGACCCGTGGTGGTCTTCGTCGGCGGAGCAAAGCGCAGACCTCGGAGGCCGAGGCGATCGAAATGAGACACATAGCGCCCGGAGGGATCCTCTTGCTGACACTGATTCAGCAGTGGCGGGAATCGGGCGGGTGAAAGCTCGATGCAGAGGTGCTGAATGCTCGCCTCGGTGAGGAGGAGCTCAGCTCCGGGGAAATCGGGTAACCAGGCATGAATCCTTGACTCGATTTCGGTCAGGCGAGTCGATATGCGCATAACCGCATTCTGCGAACCCACTGTGCGAAATCTAAGATTCCGGACACATCGTCACCGAACCGCAATCTCGGAGATCAGATACGGGAGGTTGGCGTGGCCACGGTCAGGCGTCGTCGTCCGCCTCGAAGATGACGATGATCGCGCGTGCGCCTGGGGATGAGAAAGGGGCTGAAGCCACCATCTTCACTCTGCCGGACCCGTACAGCGGGTGGTGGAACGGTCGAACGACGCCGTCCGGAGCTATCGAGCCCACGTCCGGTCGGCTGTAGATGGGGCCGGCGACAGGGTCGGCGCGTACTTCATCGTCGATCTGCTGCAGGACCGCGTTGTCCGGGTACTCGACGAGGGCGGCCTGAATCTGAGCGGAGACCGAGGGTGCCCAGATTCCCCGCCATCCCTTGAGGGTGTGTCGAGCCTCCTCGGTGAGCAGCATCCAGGTTGCCGTGTTCGCTGGGACCTGGCGGCTGTTGAACATGTCGGCAAACGCTGTGTTGTAGGCGACGACGGTCCAGGCGAGGTCGGTCACGTACATCATGTGTCGCTGCCCGTCGCAAGCTTCCTGCCACATGGCCGACACCGGCGTGACGTCTTCCTCCAGGGTTCTCGTCGGCTTGTGTCCTCGGGCCAGGAGCCACATGGTGGTGTACTCGTCCGAAGTCATACGCAACAGTCGGCCCACGTCGGAGAGGAAATCCTCTGGGGGGTGAGTGAGCTTCGCGCGCTCGAAGCGGCCGTACGTCTTGTCGGCCCGGTTCAGGAGCTTGTCCATCTGGCTTTGGGTCAAGCCGTCCTGCTTGGGGCCCGGCGCGTCGGACGGGCGCGTTGGTAAGCCCACATCTTCTGGCCGGATTGCGGTGCGCTTCCGCCGGAGCAGATGTGTCAGCGGGTGAAGGCTCTGACCGCTCATCGTTTATCCCCTGTTCGGGTTCTGTGGTGCGCATGAAGCCGGTTGATCAGTGGGACGCGATTAGGTGCAAAATCTTTCCCGTAGATCGAACCGCGGTTGTTCGATAGATCTTTGTCCGCAGGGCAGCAGGTCGTGAACAAGCGGGAGGTGGCGCGGCCGGTGGGCGCCCGATGGTGCGAGGTGAAGAGAGAGGCGACTGTGGCCACCGTGCATGCTGGCGCACTCCTCTCAATCGAAGCCTTGCCGCCGAGCGACGTCTGTTGGCTGAGGCGAGCTGGGTACGTCCGCTCTGTGCCCGTTCGCGTACGAACGGGCACAGTACGTGGTCGTACGGATGTTCAACTTACGCGCACGGCCGTCCTTCAACCAAAGATTTGCCACTGGCAGTTGCCAACTCAACGTGCAACCGCGAATGAGGAGTGACAAAGAATGAGTCGATCCGTGCTGGTCACGGGCGGTAATCGGGGTATCGGGAGGACGGTCGCGGAAGCCTTTCTCGCCCAGGGTGACAAGGTCGCGGTCACGTCGCGCCGCGGCGGAGGCCCGGAGGGGGCGCTAGCGCTGGAGTGTGACGTCACCGACCCCGAGCAGGTGGACGCCGCGTTCAAGCAGATCGAGGAGAGTTTCGGTCCCGTTGAGGTGCTTGTCTCCAACGCCGGCATCGTCCGTGACCAACTACTGGTCCGGATGGACCTGGAGGACTTCCGGGAAGTCGTCGACACCAACCTCGTCGGAGCTGCCGTCGTGGCCAAGCGGGCACTGCGTAACATGATGAAAGCCCGTAGCGGGCGCATCATTCTCATCTCTTCCGCAGTTGCCCTAGGCGGTGCGGTGGGCCAGAGCAACTACGCCGCCTCCAAGGCCGGCCTGATCGGCTTCGCCCGCTCTCTGGCGCGCGAGTACGGCCGTCGCGGCATCACCGCCAACGTTGTCGCACCCGGACTGTGCGACACCGACATGGCACGTTCCCTCAGTGACGCCAAGCAGGCCGAACTCCTGCAGCAGGTCCCGCTGGAACGGATGGGCACCCCGCAGGAGGTGGCGGCAGCCGTGGCCTTCCTCAGTTCGTCCCACGCGTCCTACATCACCGGCGCCGTGCTGCCGGTCGACGGCGGGGCCAGTATGCGCTGACCCGTGGTAGCGGGAGATCTCGCACTCCACCGTGTTATGTCGCACGTATGTGCGGCACCGTCCGACCCCCGAGGGGACGCTCACCTCGTCGGTCATCCTTACGTCTGAGAAACAAACCGCACGTGCGGTTTATATGGAGGGGTAGAGGTGAACGCTTCAAGAAGCCAGTCACAGCGTCCGAACGCGCCACCTGTGGTGCTGGCGCGAGTGTGGCGCCAGCAGGGGCGACGGCATCAGCAAGTGACGCTCGGGCGGAGAAGCTGTGCGCTCGCCCGTCCGGGCGAGCGCCATCGAGAGCGAGCCTCTTCAGCTAACAGGCGAAGCCTTGAGGAGACCGGTGGTCGGCGGAGGGACTGGCCTCAGACCGTGCTGCAGCAACCTTCGCGGCGTCGCACGACCGTGCAGGAGTGCAGAAGTGCCGGGGAGCGCCGTGTTCCACGCGCCCTGCGCCCGCCCGTTCCTGCCTTGCCCGGTCTGTCCGGCCGCGGCTGCGCTCGGAGACGGCTGCTGCGCGACCGTGATTGAGGGGAAGCAAGGAGAATGCCTTGTGCGCCGCTACGACGAGAGTGGGGATGTCGCTCGAAGCGGGGTCTGGCTAGCGGCCGAAGACGGGACCATCCTGTTCCACCCGATCTCCGCAGGTGCGGAGGCGGTGCGGCACTGGCCAGAGCCGGAAGCGGATTCCGTGGAAGAAGCTGACGAGAAGACACTCGACGCAGCAAGCCGGCTGATGCCCCTGCTTCCACGGGAACTAATCGCGGAATACCTCCGGTTGGGCCCGCACCGCAGTGACGGAAGCGCCACATAGCGAAGGCTGAGCGGTGGCCGTTCCTTCGGGAACGGCCCAACTCTTAGGCTGTGCCGGTCTCCAGGCGTCCGAGTTGCCCGATCATGGATAGAACGGCTTCTCTGCTCGATGGAAGCAGCGCAAGGCACAGGCGAGCTATCTGCGACACCCCCTCATCCTGAAGCGCTTCGAGCACATCCGCTTGGCTCAGGGCGCGCGTGGCAGAAGCGATTTGCTCGTCGGTGAGTCCGGTGGTCGCTTCGACAAGGCCAACCGCGCGAGGGAGCGCGTCGAGTAGCGAAGGGTTACGCGCAATGTCGCCCAGGACGGTACGCTGCTCGGCCGTCAGCCGAGTCGCTTGCAGGGCAACCTTCCGGACGTCGGCGTCGCGCAGAATGTCGAGGGTCTGCAGTCGACCGAGAAGGTCGGTGACCGTCTCAGGAGTCGCGTCGCCTTCCACGTTCTCCAGTCGGACGTGCCGGACGCCCAGTCGACCCAACTGCTCCAGGAGCGCCAGCTGCGCCTGCGCGTCGTCCTCGAAGGCCACCTCGTCCTCGGCGAAGTAGGAGACGCGCCGACCGAAGAACTTGGCGAATGCCTTCAGGTGATTTAGGCGCACGTTTGTTCCCTGCTTGCCGGTCCCCAGCTCCCAGAGGTATGCGTGTGAGATCGCAACCCCGGTCTCTTCGGTGATGGCCTTCGCCAACGCCTCCCAGGACGGCGCCCTGCCGCCTTCGGGTGCACGTTCTTCGCGAAGTCGCGACAGCTTCTCCGCAAGCGTACGTGGCGGCTTGCTGGTGCCGTCACCGACGGTTCCGGGCATCGTCGGTCCCTTCTCCTCTCCCGTAGGGGCCTGATCGGCATGCGTGAGATGCGCGGATTGGTCGCGATCCACGCATGTGGATATCACTTCGAATGCAGGTCGCGTCAAGCGCTCCGGCAATGCAGCTCTGTGGACAAAAATTGGTCTAGTCCACCGATGTTGACCCCGTCTGTCGCAAGCCTCTCACGTGACAGCGAGGCGCAGGTAGGGTGCGTCATTTTCCCTACGAATGTTTATGCGAATCTAGTACGTATCGGGTCATTTATTCCCACTCCTTCCAGCGCAGCGGGAGGGTGTCGCTGTCGAGTGATCCGGCTTCCCTGGAGTGGGCTTCCCGTCGCTCTCGCAGCCTCCGGCGTCTTCATGTGTTTATGAAGGGGGTCGACGCATCGCGTGTCGACGACTATGGTCGGGACTTGTCATCTACGGGTGTTTATGGATGTGGGTGTCGGGAAGCCGTATGCCCGCCACCGAGCGTGCGAACTCGGTTGAGGCGCGCTCAGAGAAGGCCTCGTCCACGGATGCCTCCCGAGCAGCAGGAGGGGACCACCTTGATCGTCCTAAACCGCCCCAGCATCGCGGCAGGGGTATTCGGCCTGGCGCTCGCCGGTGGGTGCCTGGCCGCTGCGCCGGCAGCACAGGCCTACGACACGGCGACCATGAAGGTGTCGTGCAGCGCGGTGAAGTTCCACAAGAGCCCGAGCAAGAGCAGCGTGGTCGTCGGCATCGGATACAAGGGCGACAAGGTCCGAGTCGACCAGTTCGCCTACAAGGTCAAGGAGAAGACCTGGTACTCCCGCGGAACCGTGACGCGCCGATCTGACGGCAAGCGCGTCCGCGGTTACGCCGTCTACTACTGCGTCAATCCCTACGAAGTCTCCCCACCCCCGGCCTACCCGAAGCGTCCGTAACCCCGTCGGCGGTGTCACCCGCTCGGACTACGACAGTGCGATCCCCCCGTCGCAAGGGGCATGGACACCTTCGCCCCGGTACAGCTGCGCTTTCTACGGCAGCACAGACCAGTCGAGGACTCCACCCCCCCCCGTATGGTCCTCGACTCCCTGGAGGGGTGCCGCCGCAGGCTGCGGCGGCACCCCTCTGCCATCCGACTTGGCCCGGCGTCACGGTGCATAGCGCCGCGCGCTCGCCGAGCGGAATCACGGCTGGCTACGCCAGACCCGTATCAGCTACCGAGCGGCATTCTTCCTCTTCATGCGGAGATATCCATGGACGCCCTTCGGCAACGGCGCACCACACGTTTGAAGGTTTCCGCGGTGGCCGCCAGTTCGCCAGTGTTCGGAGCCCCTGTCGGTTCCGGACTGCCGAGCCTGCCCCCCAGGGATCGGCCGCCGGTGAGTGGCCCAGCCGTCGTCGCAGGCCTGCGGGAGTTGGCCCACTCGAAGCGTCAAACAGCGGCGCGCCAACGAAAGTTCGCCCCCAGGTATGTCACAGGCGCGCCGAAAGCGGCTGACCTGCCGACCGGTTCCAGTCTCCCGCCCCTGGAGCCGAGCGGCGCAGTTCTTCGGTTCCCTGGAGTATCGGTGCCCGCAACAGCCTCATCCCCGCAACCACTGTCCATGTCTCCCCTGGCTCCGGCCACAGCCTCGAATCGGTGGCCTCCGATCATCTGGGCACTGCTCGTCGCGACTTTCGTCGTGCGCGCCGCCGGCTTCTCTTACCCGTACCTGCCTTACCGCCTGAATGAGTTGCATCTGGATACGGCAGTTGTAAGCGCCGTCCTGGCGTTGTGGGGTGCTGGCTGGTTCGCCGGGCAACTGCTGTGCGGGTGGCTGGCCGACCGGGTCGGCCGCCGGGCCACCCTCGTCGGCGCCATGACGGTGGCAGCTGTGGCGTTTCCTCTCCTCGCCGAGGCCCACACCCCACAGGCCCTTGGCGTCGCGGCTGCTGTGGCCGGCCTTGTCTACGACGCTCCCCGCCCGATCGTGGCCGCCCTCGTTGCCGACACCGTCCCGGACGAACCGGGGCGCGCACGCATCACAGGCTGGCGGCACTTCGCGGTCAACCTGGGTGCCGCCACCACGGGGCTTGTCGGCGGAGCACTCGCAGAGCCGGTCGGTATCTCGGTCCTGTTCTGGAGCAATGCGGTGGTGTGTGGCGCATTCGCCGTCGTCGCACTTCGGGTTGTTCCACCACCTAGTTCGGGACTGTCTCTCAGGGGCGGGACGCACCGGCAGGCCTTCGCCGACCCGCTGCTGTGGCTGTTGTGGCTCGCGAGCCTGCTGATCCTGATCCCGGTCGCCGCTCTATTTTCCGTTCTGCCGATGATGATGGCCCAGGACGGCCTGCCGCCTTCGGCGTACGGGTGGACTCAAGCCGCCAGCGCCGCCGCCGTGATCGGACTGTCCCCCCTCCTCAATCCTCTGCTCGTGCGCCGCGCCAGGCATCCCGCCCCGATGGTGGGGCTTCTCAGCATGAGCGGGATCATCCTCGGCGCTGGGATGGGCTCCGCCGGACTGGCCTCTTCGACCGTCGGCTACGGCGTTGCCGCTGCGCTGGCGGTACCGGGGGAGATCATTGCCTTTGTCGCCGCCACCGACATCCTCAACCGGATTGCGCCGCAGCAGAGCCGGGGCGTGTACGCGGGCATCTGGGGCACGACGCTCGCGGCCGCGGTTGTGTGCGCCCCCGCCCTCGGCGGATGGGCTCTTGCCCAGGGCGGCCACCGCCTCGTCGCGGTGACCACCTTCATGACCGGTCTGCTCGGCGCGGCCTTCTGCCTGCCCTTGGCCGCGCTGCTGCACTCCTCAGCGCGAGCGTCCGCACGACAGAGCTCGTGAAAGACGGCCATCCCGCCTGCCCCCACCACCACCTCGCAGCCGGCCAAGAGCCACTTGCCGATCTCCCCGGCACACCTGAGCTGCCCCGCAACCCTCCTACCACGGAAGGCGACGACATGACACGCCGTGCCCTCACCACCGACCAGCCGCACTACCGTCTCAACCCCACCGGCACCGACATCCAGGGCGAGGCCGCCGCACTGCGCGAATACGGCCCGGCCACGCGGGTCCTGCTGCCCGGCGACATCCCCGCTTGGGCGGTGACCAGCCAGGACCTCGCCTGCCGGCTGTTGACCCGCACGGACGACATCTCCAAGGACGCCAGGCGGCACTGGCCGGCCCACATCGCCGGTGAGATACCGGCCGACTGGCCCCTGCGCGTGTGGACGGACGTCGTGAACGCCCTGACCGCGTACGGCCTCGACCACAAGCGGCTGCGTCTGCCCCTCGCCCAAGCGTTCCGACCGCGCCGCGTCCGCGCCCTCGTCCCTCACGTAGAGAACATCACCGAACAACTCCTCGACGACCTCCAGGCGACCGGCCCGGACGAGGAGGTCGACCTGAAGGAAGCCTTCACCTGGCGACTTCCGCTCCTGGTCATCGACCAGCTGTTCCACGTGCCCGGCCACCTCCGCAGCGCCTTCCGCGGCGCATGCGGCGACCTGTTCGCCACGAGCCTGTCCCCCGAGGAGATGAACGCCGCCCGGCTGCGGATCAACGCCCTCATCACCGAACTGATTGACTACAAGCGCGCCCGCCCCGGCGACGACCTCAGCACCGACCTGATCGCCGCACACGACGCCGGCGAACTCAACGGCCAGGAGTTGATCGACTCCTTCCTGCTGGTCATCGGCGCTGGCCACGAGACCACCGTCAACGCGCTGGGGCACGGTGTCGTCGGCCTGAGCACCCATCGCGACCAGCTGGCCCTCGCCATGAGCGAGCGGGTCCCCTGGGAACGGGTCGTCGAGGAGATCCTCCGCCACCAGGCTCCCGTTGCCACGGTCGTCGCGCGATTCGCGGTCCGGACGATCCATGATCAGCCCACCGGTCTGACGTTCGAGGAGGGCGACGTCATAGTGGTGAACTACGCGGCCGCCGGACGCGACCGGCTCGTCCACGGCGATACTGCCGACGACTTCGACGTCACCCGGTCCACGGCCCACCGGCACTTGGCATTCGGCGCCGGCGCGCACATGTGTGTCGGCGCCGAGCTGGCCCGCATCGAGGCCCGTATCGCACTGCGGACGCTCTTCGCCAGGTTCCCCCAACTGCGCCTCGTTGTGGAGCCCGTGGACCTGAAGCCCGTGTCCAGCTTCATCTCCAACGGCTACGCGAGCCTGCCCGTCGTCCTCGGCCCCAGCGCCAGCTGACTCCCCGTCGCGTCGCTGCCTCGTTGCGGCCGCCTGCCCCCTGCTCATCACCGGGGCTTCGAGCCCCGGGCCCACCCCATAGGAGTTGTCGTGCTGCGCCAGTCGATCGCGCTGCGTCTCACCACCCCGTTCGCCGTCGTCGCTCTCACCCTCACCGCCTGCGGAGGCAAGGGCGGCGACACCGGCGCCGCGCCGCTGGCCCCGACATCGGCCAAGCCGTCGCCGTCCAAGACCACCTCCACCGACCTCGTCGCCGGGAACAGCGTGAGCGGCAAAATCACGGAGGACGTCGGCACGATCACCTACGGTGTCTCCGCGCTGGAGCTCACGTTCGGTACGGAGGCCCAGGCCAAGGCGGCCGTGCAGGATCCGGCCGACGCCACGGGCAAAGTGATCGCCATCGCCCACGTCCGCTACACGCATCAGGCCGGACCCGCACTGACGAGCGCCACGAACGCCGACGACAGCACCACGGTGTGGGCGGGCGGGCGGGCAGCGCGGCGCGATCCTCCTCGGTTCCCCCACCAAAGCGCCCGGCTGCGACGACCCCTACGACATCCGCTCGTGGACGACGGGCCAGTCCCACACGGTCTGCGAGTGGTACCTGATCCCGGCCGACGCCAAGAAGGCGCAGGTGCACTGGTCGCCCGACGACGGAACTGCCTACGCCTGGACCTTCCCGGGCCCGGGTGCATAGCCCCCGGGCGTTCCGCAGCGACACAGTCCCGGTCCGCGGCCCTGAAGGCCGCGGAGCCGGACAGACGGCACATCACTCAGGCCCCGGCACACCAACCGCGCGAATCCGCATTGCCAGCGCGTCTTTGGCGGCTTGGTCCGCCCCTGTCCCCGTACGACTCGTCCTCCATGCACAGAAGCCTTCCGGAGGAAATCCCGCCATGTCCTTCTCCGCAGAGCGGTTTTCGCACAGACGCTCTCTGACCGTGACCGTCATCGGTGTCACCGCAGTGATCGCCCTCAACGGATGCAGCGGCACCGGCAACCCGGCCGCAGACACCACGACAGCGACGCGCACCGCTCCCCTCCCTCGGGGCGTGATAACCCGCACCGAGGCAGTGGCCGTAGTCGACCACTACGAAGAGGTCAACGCACAGGCAAACAAGACCCAAAACGCCGAACTGCTCGGCACTGTGGAAGGCGGCCAGCTCTACGAGCAGTCCAAGGCCGACTACCAGTTCCTCCCAACCTGGCCGAAGAGGGACCAGGCGTACTACAAGAAGGCCTTCAGCTACCGCGACCGCTCCTACTACATCCCCGAGGGCCAGAGCTGGTTCGCGGTCAAGGCCACTGCCAGCGGCTCGAGGGACCAGGCACTCCTCGTCTTCGACAAGACCACCGACCGGCACTTCAAGATGGTCGCCGCCGTCTACCGCGACTCCACGAGCCCGATCCCCGCCATCGACACCGGCAACCACGGCCTGGCGACCGCCGTCGCCCCTTCCACCCGGGTTGGCGCCCTCGCCCCCGACCAGATAGCCGGCGCGTTCGAGGACTTGTACACGACCGGCGGGAAGAACGCCGGCACCCAGCTCGCCTCCACCACAGCCACCCGGAGCGCCCTCAAGACCTACCGCGAGCGCACCAGCTACAGGAACGCCAAGTACGCCACGCTGCACTGGGAAACCGCCCAGCCTACGAAGCCGAGGGTCTACGCCCTGCGCCTGCGGGACGGCGGGGCGGTGGTGGTCTTCCCCACGGCGCACAACCGGATGGAGCAGCTCAAGGACGGCCACATCTACAAGGGCTATATCAAGCTCGTCCCTGGCGCCCAGCAGGCCGTCTTCGACAAGACCCCGCGCGTGGCGATCCTGGACGAACTCCAGGGCCAGGCCCTCGCCGCCCTCACGCCCTCCGGTAAAGCGGCGGTGCTCGGTGTCGAGTACCGGATGGTGGACTCCCGATGAGGGCGCAGTCCTCCAGGGCGGGGAGGAGCGGTCCCCGCATCCCGGGGCGAGATTACGCCCTGCAGGCCCCGGCGGTGGGGGAGTGGGAGAGCGAGCGTGACGCGCGCTTCGTCGGCTTCTTGGCTGGGCGTCTGGCCGAGGTGGAGGAGACCGGCTGTCTGGCCGAGCGCAAGCTCGCCGCCGGGATCCTCGACCTGCTCACCGCGTGGAACCAGCAACGCGCTCAGGCCCAGGCCGCATACCAGGACACCGGGCTCACCGTGGTCAACGGCATCGGCTGGGCGCTGCGCTGCCTGGCCCACAGCGCCTGGCGGAACACCCCTGGCTGGGAAGAGGCCTTCCACCCCGAGGCCACCGCGCCTGTCCCGCCCCTGGTCGGATGGGGAGGATACGCACCGGGTCGGCAGCAGCCATGACGCTGCGGCAGGCTGCCCGCTCGCCAGCCGGGGTACCGCCGCGGGCGATTCGGTACCGGGACGTGCTGAGGGTGCCGGGTGCGGCACAGATGCTGGCCGGAACGCTGACCGGCAGGCTGCCCTGCGGTATGGCGCCGCTGGCGGTATTCCTGGCCGCCGACGGTCCCGCCGCGGGCGCATCGCTGGCCGCCGTGTATCCGCTGGCCAGTGCCGTCGGTGGCCCGCTGAGTGCCCGCCTGGCCGACCGGATCGGGCAGCGCCGGGCGCTGAGCGCGGGCTGTGCCGTGAGTACCGGGGCGTTCCTACTGCTGGTGGCCGTGCACGGCAGCCTCTGGTGGTCGGTTGCTGCGGTCGCGGTCGCGGGGGCGGGCCGCCCGCCACTGGAGGCGGCGCTCAGATCCCGATGGGGCAGCAGCGCGGTGATGCCCTCGCCCGGCCACCGGCGCACAGCTCTGGCCCTGGACTCGGGTTCGCAGGAGGTCATCTACATAGCCGGCCCCCTGCTGGTGACCGTGATCGCGCAGGCGGCCTCAGCGTCATGGGCGATCGTGGCCACCGCGGTCACGGGGGCCGCGGGCACCGCGCTGTTCGTGACCGCCCTCCAGTCGCGCAACGGCCACGCCAACTCCCGTCGCAGCAGGGGTGATTGGCTGGGTCCGGTCCGTGTAGCGGGTCTTCGGGTGCTGTACGCGGCGATGGCGTGCGCAGGCTTCAGTATCGGCTCGCTCACCCCCGTGGCCGTGCAGGCAGCACACAGGTTCGAGGCTCCGGCGCTGGCCGGGGCTCTGCCTGCTGCTCTGTCGGCCGGCGCCGTGATCGGCGCTCTCCTGTACGGGGCACGTCCGTGGCGAGGCGGCACCGGCCATCTGCTGAGTGTCCTGTCGGCTGTATTCGCTGCCGGATGGCTCCTGCTGGCCATCGCGCCCACTGCCGCGGCCGCGCTGGGCGCAGTCCTCGTGCCCGGTCTGGCCATGGCCCCCCTGCTGGGCACCGGGTTCGTCGTGACCAGCGCCTTGGCGCCGCCCGGGCGTAGCACGGAGGCGCACGCCCTGCTGGTCGCCGCGTTGGACATCGGATGTGCCACGGGGACAGCCGCCGCCGGAATGGCGCACACCCCGCTCCTCCTGCCTGTCGGCGCCGCTGCCGCTGCCCTGATCTGCCACACCGCCCGCCGGCGCCTGACGCCGAGCGCTGCTGTCTCCCAGATCTGACCGTCCACCCCTGCGAAAGGAGCACGTTTTCATGAGCCAGTTCCTGATCACGCGCACGCTGTCCGAGGAGGCCACCGATGCGGCCCTGCGTGCCGATGTCCTGCGCGGCCTGACCCGCAGGCCCAAAGCGCTCCCGCCGAAGTGGTTCTATGACGCGCACGGCAGCGACCTCTTCGAAATGATCACCGAGCTGCCCGAGTATTACCCCGCGCGCGCCGAACACGAACTGCTGATCGCCACCGCCCCCGACATCGCCGCGGCCACCGGCGCCCGCACGCTCATCGAACTCGGCTCCGGGTCCTCGCAGAAGACGGCGCACCTGCTCGACGCCCTGTCCGGCGTGGACACCTACATTCCGATCGACGTGAGCGAAAGCGCACTCACCCAGGCTGGCCACACGCTGACCAGCGAGCGGCCCGCCCTGAACGTCCACGCCCTGATAGCCGACTTCACTACCGGACTGGCCATCCCCGGTGCACCGGGCCCCCGGCTCATCGCCTTCCTGGGCAGCACTATCGGTAACTTGCCGCCCGTTGAGCGTGCGGCGTTCCTCTACTCGATCCGCGCGCTGCTCGAACCCGGCGACTGCCTTCTGCTCGGTGTCGACCTCGTCAAGAAGGAGGAGGCACTCGTCGCCGCCTACGACGACGCGGCCGGCGTCACCGCAGCGTTCAACAAGAACCTGCTCGCCGTCCTGAACCAGAGCCTGGACGCCGACTTCGACCTCGACGCCTTCGACCACGTCGCCCGGTGGGACCCGGCCCACGAGTGGGTCGAGATGCTGCTGCGCTCGCGCACCGACCAGAACGTGAAGATCCCCGCACTCGGCCTCACCGTGGACTTCACCGCAGGCGAGGACCTGCGCACCGAGATCTCGGCCAAGTTCCGCATGCAGGGCATCCGCCGCGAACTCACCCTGGCGGGGATGGAACTGGCCCGCTGGTGGACCGCCGGCCCCGTCTACGGACTCGCCCTCGCGCAGCCCATCGAGGCGCAGATCATCACGCCCCGCCCCTACGCCCCGCGCCGGCCCTCCACCGATACCGGCACGCCATGAGACCGCCTCGCACTACCGCCGTGCGGGATCGGGAGGCACAAAGGCGCGGCCTTGGCCTTGTGGCTGTCGGTGACGTGCCTGCACCGAGCCGCCTGACGACGATCCCCCTTCTTGCCGTTCCACGGATACCGGAGACAGAGCATGCATCGCACCACGCTGCGGGAGCCGGTCACTAGCTCCGGCACGCAACGCCTGCACAACCCCAATCCAGGTGATCGGGTCGGCCGCGTACACCGTGACCTCGTCACCGTGTGCACGGTGGACGGCCGGGCCGCCGTGGCCTGGTTGGAACGGCAGTGGCCCGCGCTGTACGAGCAGGATCCGTCGGCCACCCCCTACAGCGCGCCCGGGTGGCTCGCGGGCTGGGCATCCCAACTGTCCCGTACGGCCACCCCGCTGCTCCTCATCGCGATGGACTCCACCGGGGTGCGGGGCGCGCTGGCTCTCGCACGTGAGCGACGCTCCGATGGCGCCGAGGTTGTCCAGCCGCTGTCTGCGTCCTGCGAGTACCTGACCGTGGTCGGTCCCGGATCCGCAGACCAGCGCGTCGCGCACGCCCTGGTACGCCGACTGACCGGCCTGGCCCGAACCTCCCTCGTCACGCTGCCCCAGATGCCCGCCCGGTCCCCGCTGGCGCAGGCGATACAAGACCAGCCGGGCTGGCAGCACACCACGTCGCCCACCGCCGTCGTGCCGCTTCCGCTCGACGTGGACGCCTTGCCGAAGACCATCCGCCGCCAGCACACCCGGCGTGAACAGAAACTGGCACACACCACCGTCGCCTACCGCAGGACCGGCACCGCGGACGCCCTGCTCGCCGCACTCCCGACACTCGTGGCCCTGCACGCCGCCCAGCACCCCGCCGACGACCTGGCGCCGCAGTCAACACTCGACGCCTGGAGCGGTGTTCTGCGCCACTGTGCCGACAGCGCCTTCATCGCCGAGGCAACCCTCGACAACACCGTGATCGCCTCCCAGCTGTGCCTCTACCGCGCACGGCACTGCTACTCGCTGCTGCCCGCGATGCACCCCGCCTACCGGCACATGGGTCCCGGACACGCCCTGCTGAGGTGGCTCGCTGGCGATCTCGCCGCCGACGGCTACACCCGCCTCAACCTCGGCCCCACCCGCCCCACCCCAGAACAACTCGGCTACAAGGCGCAGTACGCGCCGATCTGGGACAGCAACGTGACGTCAACGTCCGTGGCGGTCGGCACGGCCCCCGGCACACCGGCGCCGCCCGCGTTCCCCACCCACCTCCACCCGTACACCGCTCGCTGAAAGGACAGACCGACATGACGCGACCGGAAGACCAAGCCCCCGCCAACTCCAAGACCCACCTGCCCCTCCTCCTGCTGGGCGCCGGAGCCCCAGAGATGCGGGAGTACCTGCTGCGACAGATCACGCGCGCCAGGCCCGTGGTGCTCGTCGACGAGAACCCGCCGAACTGGGCCATCCCCTACACACACGCACACGCCAGGATCAACCTGCACGACACCGAGTCCGCCACCGCACAGCTCACCACCCTCGCGGCCCGCCACCGCGCGGTCGGCATCACCACCTACATGGAACACTTCGTGCAACTGGCGGCCGGCACCGCGCACCAGCTCGGCCTGCCCGGACTGACCCCCGCGGCCGCGGGTGCTTGCCGGGACAAAGCCACCACGAGGCGCCTGCTGGCCGAGCATGGCGTCCCCTCGGCGCTGTCCTACCTGGCCGAAGATCCGGACCAAGCGGTGAAGATCGCCGACCGGCTGGGCTACCCCGTCGTCGTGAAGCCCCGCGGCCACGCAGGAAGCGCCGGCGTCCTGCGCGCCGACAGCGACGACGACGTCCGCGCCGCCGTCGACCGGGCCCTGACGGACAGCATCCTCGGCCTCGAAGACTGGGCCGTGCCCGGCGCCCTGGTCGAGGAGTACATCCCCGGACCCGAACTCAGCGTCGAGGCCGTCGTTCTCGACAACCCCGAACACGTCCACATCGCCGCCGTCACCCGCAAGTCCCTGGGCCCCGAACCACAGTTCCAGGAAGTAGCACACAGCGTCGACGCGGCCGACCCCCTGCTCACCGACCCCGTCCTCGCCTTCGTCGTCACCGCCGCCGTACGCGCCCTGGGCGCCACCCGGACCGTCCTGCACATTGAGCTCCGGCTCAGCCCGGACGGACCCCGCATCATCGAGGTCAACGGACGCCCCGCCGGCGACCTCATCCCCCTCCTCGTCGAGGAAGCCACCGGCATCAACCTCCCCAAAGCCCTCGCCACCCTCGCCGCAGGCGGCACACCCGATCTGACCCCCACCCGCTCCGACGCCGCCGCGATCGACTTCCTCTACCCCCAACACACCGGCCGCATCGAACACCTCGCCCTGCGCGGAACCCTGCGCGAACAGGTCTGGCTGGAACGGTTCGTGTGGACCCGCGCTACCGGCACCCACGTCTCCGCACCACCCCACGCCAGCATCGACGACCGCATCGCCCACTGGATCGTCACCGGCCCCACCGCCCAAGCATGCGCCCGCCGCCGCGCCCTGGTCACCGACCACCTCTCGGTGCACATCTCCCGACCCACCCACACCACAACCTGCACCACGTGACCTCCAGCTCCGGCCTTCCGGGCAGGGGCCTGGGAGCGGCGCTGACACCCGGAGTCGCCGTCATCGCCCCCCTGGCCGGGTCCAGGCATGCCCACGCCCTCCACGACCGCGACCTGACCCCCGTTGCGGTAGACCCGGTCACCGCCGCAACGCCGCCCTCCCACCGCGGCGCTGCGGCCGACGACGGCTACGCCCACGTCATCACGTACGACGGCGACCTGCGCCGCACGCTCAAGAAGCTCAGGGCGGTCGGAGTGGGGACGGTTCTGGCGGCAAGCCCGGCCGGCGTCGAACTCGCCGAACGGATCGCCTGGCACCTGCACCTTCCCGGCACCGGCGTCCCCGGCTCCGCCAGCCTGCGTACCGACCCCGGCGTCCAGGCCAAGGCACTCGCCCGAGCCGGGATCACCACCCCCCATACTCTGCGCACAAGCCGCCTGCCCGAAGCCATCTCCTGGGCCGACTGCGTCCCGGCCCGCGCCTACCGGCTCATGCCCGCTGCCTTCGGCACGGGCGCCGAAGTGGCCCACTGCCACAGCAGCGATCAGATCACCCGGGCCTGGCCTCGGATCCAGCACGCTGCCCTCCGCCACACCGGCACGACAGCCCTCGTTCTCCAGGAACTGGTGCAGGGCCACGAGTACATGGTCGACTCCATCACCCACCCCGGCCCCGGCGGCCCCCAGCACACCATCACCAGTATCTGGACCCACCAGCCCCCGGCCGCGCCCGGCCGACCGCAGCGACACGACCTCCTACACCGCCGCAATCTCCTGGCCCGCCGGCTGTCCATCGAGGTCTGCCGCGCCCTCGACGCCCTCGGCGTCGAAGACGGCACCATCACCAGCCACCTCGTCTTCGCACCCGACCAAGGCCCCCTCCTGCTCTCCGCCCGCGTCAACACCCACCGCTCCCACGCCGACGAAACGGTCTGGAAGATCACCGGAATGGACCCGCTCGACGCCGCTCTGGAATACACACGACCTGACAGCGGGAGTCCCGGTCCGCGCATCACGCGCATCCGCCTGCAAGTCCCGCGCCCACCCGGACTGAGCACCGTGCCCGTTGGCCGCCTGCAAGCCCTGCCGACGGTCAAGTGCCTCGACACACGTCCCAGCCCGGACCCCTTCACGACCCGCTCGACGAGGCCCAGTTACGAGATCGTCCTCAGCCATGACAGCCGCGACGCGGTCGAGCACGACTACCACCGCATCACAGCTCTGACAGCCCTCGACCACGTGTCCCGTCATCTGCCTGACCGCTAGGTGTCCGGCGGATCATGTAGGAGCGGGAGGCCGTGAACGGTGATCCCGCCCGCTCATGCGGGCACATTGCTCAACTCGCCGATGCGGCATCAAAGCGGATGTGCGCAGCAGAGGTGACCCGCGATGGAGCGTCCGGCGTATTGGATGGTTGACAAGGTCGTGTTGTGCCGGGCGTTGACCTGAGCGGCCGATGGCGCAGCGCTGGACGTAGCCGCGCGAAAGCGCGCTGCGGCTGGTGGAGTCGACGCAGTACCCGGTGGCCACGTGTCGGTGGGTGGCCTCCGCGCCACACCTGAACGGGCGGTACGGCTCATCACTGCCAGGCCTGGGGGTCGCTTAAGATCCGTGCTCGTGGCAGATACCCCCGACAGACCGGGCCTCCCGGACGAGTTGATCAAGCTGGAACGTTCCGCCGAAGCTGAGCGGGCGAAGCTCGCCGGTCTCGACCCTGGCGCGTACGAAGCGCAGCGCGTGAAGTGGCGAGAGGCGAGCGCAGCATTCCACGCCGCGGTGACCGAGTACGCCAAGCGCGAGGACGTGACTATGTCGCGGTACCAGCTGGAGCAGGCGGTGAAGCGCGCTGTGCGGCACACCAGGGAAGACCCGGCCGTGTAGGGCTGGTCAGGACTTGACGGCGTCGTCGACGCTGGGGCGGATGTCGAGAATCGTGTCCGCTCCGGTCAGCTCCAGCACCCTCAGAAACGGCCGTGCCGGTCCGGCCACACGCAGTTCGGTCGTGGTCATGTTGAACTTCAGCAGCACGTTCAGGATGGTGGAGTCCGCGAAGGTCATTCCGGCCGCGTCCACGACCACCAGGGAATACCTCAGGGCAGCCTGCCTCAGCGCTTCGGCCAGTACGGGCGACGAGGCTATGTCGAAGTCGCCGTGTGCCGAGATCACCCACGCGCCGTCCTTCTCACGCTGGGATATCCGAGGCTGGGGTGCCGGCTGCTCACTGCCCCCGTCGATGGAACTCATACCCATCAGTATCTCGCGGAGGCGTGTCCCCAAGGTGCGAGGCAGGTAAAGCCTGCGGGGGCCGCTGTCCGTGGACCGGTGCGGTCCAGAGTGGCAAAATCGAACGAATGAGCGAGCTACCGCCGGACCCCGCGCGCCTGCGCGTGATCCTCGCGCACCTCGACCAGCAGCTGGCCGACCACGAGACGATCGGCACCTACCTGCGACTCCAGCACGCTGCCGTCCAGGCCGCGCTCGATCAGGCCGAGCGGCCGCCGGCGCGGCGGCGCCCGGCCCGGCCCGTGAAGGGCGGGACCGGACTGCCGGGCATGGCCCAGGCGGAGCGGCCGGTCGGCTTCGTCGTCCAGCGGACGCGCAGCCCGCGCGGGCCCGAGCCTGCCCTAATCCACCTGGACGACTGCACGATGATCGAGGGCATGCGTCACGCGATCACTCCGCACGATGCCCGGGCCGCGCTCACTGACCCGAACATCGTGGGGTGCGCCTTCTGCCGGCCGGACACCGAGCTCGGCATCGACGTCGCCTGACAGGACCTGCGAAGCGCGGCCCGTGATCCGACGCTGGGGGCCGTGCGGCGGATCATGTAGGGGCGGGAGGCCGTGAACGGTGATCCCGCCGCTCGTCCGAGCACGTTGCTCAACTCGCCGGTGCGGCGTCAAAAAGGACGTCCGCTACTTCACGACGGTGATCGTGCTCCTCACGGACATCGCCCGCCGCGAGGTCGAGCGGCACCACGCGGAGCAGCAAGAAGCCCGCACTGTCGTACACCTGGGGGCCCCTCTGCACGCCCCCGGGAGTACGGCCCCCACACAGCCCGCCACACCCCTAGGGACCGTGATCACATGAGCGACCGCATCACCCTTGTGCCTGCTGGCGATCGGCACGGCGTGGCAGGCGCTGCAGGACGAGGGCACGCTCCCCAAGGGCAAGCTGATGCCCGGCATCGACCCGATCAACGCCAAGCAAGGCAAGTTGCTCCGCGCAGAGCCGATCGCTCAGCAGATGGTCGAGGACCGCGTCCGGCGCCGCGCGCCTGCATCATCCGGTCGGGCTAGGCTCCGGGGCCCGGACCAGCCGCGCGAGGTGATGACGGATGTGGGAGCAGGACATCGGTGTCTTCCCGGTGCGCTTCCGGGACCAGGGCGATGAGTTCGCCCATCACGTCAGCGCAGAGTTCGGCGACCCGAGGTTCATGACCGCCGAGGGATCCAACGGAAGCAGCCCGGTCGAGCTCGGGCCGCCGCTCTCGGGAGAGGTCAGCACCAGGTTGGTCATCCGCTCTCACGAGGGCGGCGTCGCCTGCACGGTGGCCGGTGACAACGGGACGGTGTCCGTGGAGGAGGTGGAGCCGTGGCGGCGTGCGGTACAAGCCGCCGTCGACGCACTCGGCCGACGTGACCGAGTGTTCGTGTGGGAAGCCATCATCAGCACCTACCCCGGCCCACTTGGCTTCGACCGCGTAGGCGCCCGCGCGGGCCTTCGTGCCCTTGGGCCGGTTGCTCTGGCTCCCGGCGAGGTGCTGATGCGTGAGTTCGTGCCGACCCGGGAACGACTCGATCAAGGTCCAGGGGTTCGGCACACCTTTCCACTGATCGCCTCGGGCGCGGTCAGCTGCTATGCCTGGGATCCCGTGGTGTCTGCCGCCCACTGGGACTTGCGTCGGGCGTGCGCGCTGCTCTCGCTGGTCACTGGCCGGCTGTGGATACCGCGGACCTACCCCGCGCACCGGACCGAGAACTCCGAACGGCTCCACGTCCCCGTTGTGGTCGGACCGCCCGGCAAAACCCTCCCCGGTGAACCCGATTGGGACGGACGGGTGCCGGCCAACGCTATGACCTTCGAACTGCCGGAGTGGGCAGTGCGGGCCTGGCAGATCCTCGACGCGGATCCGGAACTCGATACGGCTGTCGGAGCCCACTACGAGGCGCTGCGACTGGACGCTCACGGACATCCCTCCCTCGCTCATCTGGCTTTCGTGGCCGCCATCGAGGGGTACGGCATGCGCCTTGTCCCGGACGCGCCGTGCCGTTGCCACGCCGAATGCACCCACGGGAAGGGTGTCGCGGCGGCGAGGTTCCGGAAGGCGCTGAAAACCGTCATGACCCAGAAAGAGGTCAAGCAGCTCGCGGGCGTCGCCTACGACCTGCGCTCCTTCACCGGGCACCGGGGCACCCTGTTCGGATCGGAACGCACCTTCGGCTTCTGGCCCATGAGCTTGTTCAAGCCGGATGACGACTCGCTCTTCGACGTGCACGTGGTGGGCGAACTCAGGCGCGCCAGCCGCCAGATCCTGACGAAGGCGCTGGACGATTGATCGTGAAGTTGCCCCGAGTTGAGTGCGGTTCCTGCTGGCGGCAGGTCGCCGGACGCTCAGGACCGCCTACGGGGTGCCGCTGTCCAGCACGAGGTCGGTCATGGGCTGGGTGGTGGTGACGAGGTCAACCAGGGCGTCATCGTCCGCGCCCCGCTCCCGACGTCCCCGCAGCCGGGCCAGTACGGGCGCGGACCGGTCCCGACCGGGCCCGCGTCGGCGTACGGCAGGAGGATCGGCAAGTGAGCCGGAGAGGGAAAAGGCGCCGCCGTTCAAGGCCGTGAGGAGGGTCACACATCGGGATTGCCGGTCCTGGGGGTCTGCCAAGGCCGAGAGGTGAGAGTGAAGTTTCATCGCCCCGGAGGAACCGATGACGCAGTCTTCCGCCGTCCCGCAAACACCCGACGACATCAGCAGCCAAGCGGAGGGGCCAACAACACCCCATCTCAAGGCGATCGCTGCCAAGATGGGGTTTTTCTTCCGCAGTCCGCTCCCGGAGGATCAGTTCGATGTCGTGGATGGAAAGGTCGTGCACCTGAGTACAGAGGAAGCGCTTGCGCGTGACCAGGCTCAGGTAGCGCATGCACAGGCCGAAGTCGCATCCCTCGCCGACGACCCGCAAATGTGGCCGGGGCGACGCGGGCATGGCCCTCGATGGCATGAGGCCGTAGCAACAGCAGTGCAGGGACCTTGGGTCAACCTCCAGGACATCAGCAGCGAATATATGCCACACGCCCTCGACAGGCTGCGCTCCGATGCCCGCGCCATCCACCGCCAGCTGCTGCCCATCGGGCGCCGCAAGGTGTCCGGCGAACGTCTGCTCAGCCTCGACTACGTCATCGGGGACGGCATGACCATTCACGACGTTCTGCAGGGCGCTCCCGACCCGCACGAGATGCTGTTCGGCGTTCTGCCGGACCATCCCCAGATCAACGCTGTGCTCGGCCAGCTGGATCCGTTGGAGCGGGCGGTTGCCGTGGCATACGCGAACCCCAGGACCATGCCGACGTGGACGGAAGCCGCCTGGCAGGCCGCCACGACAGCCCCCGAGCAGTTCGCCGGCGTCGATGTGGCCGCGTTCGGCGAGCGGGTGCGGCGCAAGCTACGGCGGATGGGCACGCATCGCGTAGACCAGCGCATCGCCGGGCGTGGGCCGAGGGGTGAGGAGGCATGAACGTGCTCCTGGATGCGGTGCCCGAGGCTCTCGGTAGCCTCGCTGCCGCTCTCGCCCTCGCTGCGGGCCGGCGCACGGTTCGCTTCGTCCGCGATGCCTCTCGGCGGCGTAAGGCAGGGCGGCGGGCTACCGCTTGCCCGCCCAGCCCGTCACCGGCGTCGGCGTACGGCAGGAGGATCGGCCAGTAGACAAAGCGGAGCCCCGGGCGGCTTGAGACAGAGGCGGCCCGGGGCGTTCGGCGGCCCGAGGGCGTATCCCCGCGTGGGCACGTTGGTGCGCCGTACCGGCGGTCGAAGTCGGTACCAAGCCAGCGCGCGGCACCGGCTGCTGAACACGTGCCGATCAGGCGTCGAAAGCGGTCACGTCCTCCACGCTCAGGTCGTCGCGGACAGCTGGTAACAGGCACGTATTCGGATCGCGCGGTATTCGTTCATGGCAGGTGAACCACCGACGGTAGATCGACGCGCGGGCCCGCGACCCATGATCGACCCGATGGGCCCTATGAGGGGCTGGCCGCACTTCCAGGCTCGCGCGCGGGTTCGCAGATTCTCGGATGGCCAATGGCAGGAGCCTGTGCGCCGAAGTGGCATGGGGGCGTTTGGCGTACGGGTTCGGCGGCTGCGGTGAGCTGGGCTGCTCTGGCTCAGCCGTCCAGGCGGCGCTTGCTGAGCCAGGCGACTCTCTCGGGGCCGTGGTGGACAAAGAACAGGGGCCGTGCCAGTTCGAGTACGACGATGGGGGCCACCTGGTTGTCGCTGAGCGGGAATCCGAAGTCCGCGCAGGTCTAGGAGCGTGGACGGGAAAGCCGCTGGAACGCGGTGGCGTGGGGCCCGGTGACGGCGAGGGTGTAGGTGACGATGGTGAGGCCGGGGTCCGCGGGGATTTCGAGGGCGTCGTAGTCGAGGTCGAGGTCGCCGACGTCGGGGTGGTGGAAGCGCTGCCTACCGCTGCGGTAGTACTCGACGTCGTGGTCGTCCCACCGCTGGGCGAATTCTTCGCTGTGGGTGGTGAGTTCGTCGATGAGGTCGGTGTCGGCGGGGGTGCGGGCTGCTTCGGTGCGCAGACTGCCGACGGCGTCATGGGCGATGCGCTCCCAGTCGCGGTAGAACCGTCGGGCCCGGGGATCGCGGAAGACGAAGCGGGCCAGGTTGGGCGGCTGCTCGGCGCTGTCGAGGGCCTCGGTGTACAGGGCGCGGGCGAGAGCGTTGGTGGCGAGGATGTCGAGGTGGGCGTTGCGGACGAAGGCGGCGGCCCCGGTCATGGCGTCGAGGATCTGTTGGAGGCTGGGCCGTACGTGGTTGGTGCCGCCGTCGCGGTCGGGGATGCGGTGGGGGTTGTTGGCGGCGCGGACGAGTGCGGCGAGGTGGGCGCGTTCGACGTCGTCCAGGCGCAGGGCGCGGGCGAGGGCGTTGAGGATGTCCTCGGAGACGCCGCCGACGTTGCCGCGTTCGATGCGGGTGTAGTACTCGACGCTGATGGCGGCGAGCTGGGCGACCTCTGACCGTCGCAGCCCAGCCACCTGCCGCCGCCCGCCAAAGTCAGGCAGGCCGGCCTCCTTGGGGGTGATGCGGGCCCGGCGGCTGGTGAGGAAGGTGCGGATGTCCTCGCGGACGGTGTCGGCTGGCACGGCTCCAGCGTAGGCCGGTGCCGTTTGCGGGGGTCCCTGGCAGTACCCCTCCCAGCAAGGACTCCCAGGTCAGAAGCGGTGCGTGGTTCTGTGGATGCGTGACCGGCCCATCTGGTCCGGCGCCTCTCCTCTCCGTCGGAAGGACCACGTAGCGTCATGCCTCTCACCGATTCGCTGCACCGGTCGTCGAAGTCGGGCGTGCCCGAGACGCACCGGCACGCCACCGCGACGCTGGCCGCTGCGGTCCTCGGCTTTTTCGTGATCACGTTGGACGCGACGATCGTGAATGTCGCCCTGCCCTCGATCCGGGACGCGCTGGGAGGTGGAATCACCGGCCTGGAGTGGGTGGTCGACGCCTACACGCTGATGTTCGCAGCGCTGCTGCTGTCCGCCGGGTCCCTCTCGGACCGAATCGGGGCGCGCCGCGCGTTCGCTGGCGGTCTGAGCCTGTTCATCCTCGCCTCGGTGGTGTGCGGGCTGGCCCCGACGCTGCCCGTGCTCATCGCTGCGCGTGTCGTGCAGGGTGTCGGCGCGGCGGTCACCATGCCGACGTCGATGGCCTTGGTGCGTCAGGCATTCCCCGACCCGGCGCGTCGGGCGCGCGCGGTGGGGGTGTGGGCGATGGGCGGCGCGGTGGCCGCCGCCGCGGGCCCGGTGCTCGGCGGCGTGCTGAGCCTGGTGTCCTGGCGGATGATCTTCTGGATCAATCTGCCGGTCGGCATCCTCACCCTGCTCCTGCTGTCCCGCACCCAGCCGTCGCCGACCCGCCCCGCCCCGTTCGACTGGATCGGGCAGATCACCGCGATTCTCGCGATGGGCGGCCTGACCTTCGGGGCGATCGAGGCCGGGGACGCCGGATTCACCGTCCCTCAGGTAGTGGCTTCGCTGGGTATCGCCGTCGCCGCGTTCGTCGCCTTCGTGACGGCGCAGGCCAAGGTGGCCCACCCGATGGTGCCGCTGAGTCTGTTCCGCTCACCGACCGTGGTCGTCGCCACCGGAATCGGGTTCGCGTTCATGGTCGGCTTCTACGGGCTGCCGTTCCTGTTCTCCCTGTACTTCCAGCAGCAGCACGGCCTGTCTGCCCTCCGTGCCGGCATCGCGTTCCTGCCCATGATGCTGCTCAGCGCGTTGCTGACGCCGTTCTCCGCGCGGATCGCCGAGCGCACCGGCCCTCGCGTCCCGGTGATTGCCGGACTGGTCCTGATCGCGGCAGGGTCGATCGCCCTCGCGCTGGTACCGGCCTCGGTGCCGGTGTGGGCGAGCGCGCTGCTGCTGATCCCCGTGGGTATGGCCGGCCCGCTGGTGATGCCCCCGACCACCGCCTTGCTGCTGGAGCACGTACCCGCTGAGCAGACCGGCACCGCCAGCGGCGTCTTCAACACCAGCCGCCAGATCGGCGGCGCCCTGGCCGTCGCCGTCTTCGGCGCCCTGATCTCCGGCACGGCCGGCTTCCAGCACGGGCTGCGCGTCAGCCTCGCCCTGGCCGCCGTCATCGCACTCCTGGCGGCCCTGGCCACCGGACGCCTCGGCGCAGCCCGACGCCAGCACGCCTGATCAAAAGTCGGGCCGGTGACATGTCAGGAGGCCTCCGGTCTCATGTGCATGCTTGCAGCCGCACCCACACCGCTTCCGGAGGCCTCCTCATGCCGCGGCAGGCTCACGGCATACCACGAAACTGCATCAGAGCCTGAAACCGCCGTCGACGGCGTAGTCCGCACCTGTAACGTAGCTTGCTTGATCAGAAATCAGGAAGCGGATAACCGAAGTGACTTCCTCAGCGGTACCGAACCGGCCGAGTGGAACGTTGGCAGTCACGGCATCGATATGAGCCTGACGTTCTTCAGCGGACTGGTCAGTCTTCTCGTAGATCGGACTCTCGATCGGGCCAACCGACAGGTAGTTGACACGAACACCGTGGCGGGCCAGATCCTTGGCCCAGACCTTCGACAGCTGGTTTACCGCTGCCTTAGCGGACGAGTAGGCGGCCATGGTGACCAGCGGGTTGTCCACCAGGGATGAGGAGAGGTTAATGACCGAGCCGCGCGACTCCTTCAGCAGGGGCAGTGCCTGGCGGGTGACATCGACCAAGCCGCGCACATTCACCGCATAGACCCGGTCGAACTCGGCCATGTCTAGGTCTTCGAACGGTTGGACCGGAGCCATGCCGGCATTATTGATCACCACGTCGAGACGTCCGTGGTGCTGCGTGATGTGAGTAATCGCTGCCTCGATATCGGCGCTGTTCGTGATGTCGGCAACGACGTATTCGAGAGAGTCGAAACCTTCTGCCGTCGAGACGAGGGCATCCTTGTTACGGCCCACGATGGTGACGTGGTGGCCGTCGCGGGCCAGTCCCTGCGCTGTGACCTGACCGATTCCCGAGCCGCCGCCGGTGAGCAGGATGACTTTGTGATCCATGACTGTGCCCTTCATTTGGTATGTGCGAGCGGTTATCGCCGCTGGAAGTTGCTTCACTGAAAGCGATTGAGGGTGACAAGGGCTTTCCGGGGCCCCAGGGACAGGAAATCGGTATCGACTCAGGGATGGGAGATCCTGCCGTAAGGGGTACTGTCAGGGACCCCATCCTTGAAGGGGTGTCCCTGCGCTGACGGGATGGGCAATCGGGATGAGGTCAGCACGTTGGCTCCCGCTGCAGGCTCGTCCGACCCGCTGTGCGCAAGGATCTGGACGACGCGCAGCGTCACCACGTCCTCATCACCCCCGCGGCGGGGGCGTATCGCACACGCTCAGCGCCGCCGCTACGAGGAGACACGCGGCTGCGCGCCATAGACGAACTAGGCCACGGCTGAACGTCGCCGAGAGCCCGACGGTCGACGACTGAACCCAAGCCGTGCAGGGGCGCAGCCTCAAGGAGTTACTGGGCCAACGGGACAGCCGAAGTCAGGTCCTGGCCCGTACAGAGGTTGCTACCACCTCGATAGACGGGGTGAATGGCCTTGCCGTAGTCCGCGCCCACACCGGCCCCCACGGCGTCGCCGTCGGCGCGTTCGCGAGTTGTGCGGTCGCCCCGACCGGGCCAAAAGAAGTTCGGCGCGAAAGGATGACGAGGGAGAGAGCGTCGATCCCTTCGCACGTCTCTGCTGGCGAACGAGCGTGTCCCGAGCGTGGTGGCGTTAACAGGCACGATCTGACCCGCGCCGACCGCCCGCAGGTAGCCGACGGCAGGACGGCGCAGCGACATCAGCGCCCCGGCGAAGACAGACGGCCGGGCCATCGTCTCTAGGCGCGGACGACCGCGATGTTGAAGTCGAACGTGCCAAGCGCAGCCGACAGTGCGAAGGTCATGGCCCCGTACATTTCGACTCCCCGTGCGGCACGGATGCCACCGAGATCCAGGATCGCCTCCTCGGGCCAGCCGAACTCGCGAAGCAGGATCGTGACGGTCTCCTTGGCGGCGGCGTCCTCACCCGCGACGAATACGTTGTGGCTGCCGGGAATCCTGGCCGGGTCAACCATGATGTCAGCGAGCATGGTGTTGAGCGACTTGACGACGCGGGTGCTGGGGTAGGTGCGCTGGATCCGCTCGGCCAGGCTGTCGGTGTTCGCCACCGTCAGGGTCGGCGGCATGCCCTGCGACAAGTCGAGCGGCATGGCGACGTCGAGGAGCACCTTGCCAGACAGGTTGGCGGCGCCCGTCGCTTCAAGCGCGGTCAAGGAAAGGGCGCCCTGGGTGGCGTTGACGATGATCTCTCCGTAGGCTCCCGCGTTGGCGAACGCCGCGAGTTGCACCGCCGGATGGGTCGGCTGCCACTGGGCGAAGGGCGCATTATCAAGCCAGTCGGGCTCAGTGCGCGCCAGCGTCTGTTCAACGTCGCGCGTGCCGATCACCACGTTGTGGCCCAGCGTGCTCAGCTTGCCCGCGATGGCCCGGCCGACCATGCCCGTGCCTAGAACAGCGATCTTCATGAGTACCTCCCTTGTGATCCGTGAGGTCGGCCCGGCGAGTGCTGCGTGATCTTCGCAGCGCCGACCGGTCCCGTAGAGCGGGACAGGGACCATGCAACGGGAAGCGTTTATGACGTGGGAGTCTTTGCTGTGAGGAGTACTGGCAGGGACCCTCATCCGCCCGGGAGGCCACCAGCCCGGGCTCCCCGCGGGACTACCGCGCAGGCGGTCACGCCCAGGGTCCGGTGCCTGCTTCCTGCTCCTGACCCGTGGTCGCGGACCAGCTGGCGAACAGCTTCAGGGCGTCCACGGCGGCGCTTTGGGGCGATGCACTGTAGACGACCACGCTCAGCCCGTTCCCGTCTGCAGCAGCATGCTTTCGTGGTCGAGGTGTCAGTTCGCCGACGGTGGGGTGGCGGAGGCGTTTGGTGCCGTCGTAGACGTGGGCGTTGTGGGATCCCTACATCGTGCGGAAGGCGTCGCTGCGGGTGGACAGCTCACGGATAAGGTTCGACAGTTCCTTGTCGTAGGGGTTTTTGCCGGCCGCTATACGCAACACGGCCACCGCCTCACGGGTGACGCGTTCCCAGTCGGTGTATATGTGCCGGGCTTCGCGGCTGAGGAAAGCGAATCGGGCGGTAATCGCTCCGCAGGCCGGGCCGACGTACATCGGCGCGAACAGGGCCCGGTCCAGCAGGTTGGCGGCCAGCGTGTCCAATCGCTCGTTCTTCACAAACGCCGGGAGCTGCGGCATGCCCTCGATGATCCGCGCCACGCCCGGCCGCACCATCGGCCTGCGTTTTCCGCTGCCTCGCACGGGCCTGGGGCGCGGACCAGGCGACGAGGGCGAGGTCGTACAGGTGCATGTGCTCGGTGTCGTCCAGCCGCAGGGCGTGACTGAGGGCGTCCAGCACGCTGTCAGAGAAGCCGCGGAAGTTGCCCCGCTCTAGGCGCGGGTGTAGTAGTCGCTCGACGCTCACCCCGGTGAGCCTCGCGACCTTGCCCCGGCGCAGCCCCGAAACTCGCGGGTGACCATGCACCGGCAGACCTGCCTGCTCCGGGGGGATCTTGTCCCTCCGGGAGCGGAGGAATGCACTGACTTCGTCTCGGTTGTCCATACGGTCAGGTAGGCAGAGCTTGCCGCAGGTGGGGGTCCCTGCCAGTACCCCTAACAGCGAGGACTCCCACCGCGCAGCCGGAATCGGTTGTGTGGGAGTTGTCCCGGCTGAAGCGTATGGGACCTATGCCAGAGATCTACAGGAGTGATCCCTTTCATGAAAGTTGTAGGACTGACCGAGTTCGGCGGACCCGAAGTGCTGCGTGTCCTGGACCTGCCGGCTCCCGAGGCCGGGCCCGGAGAGATCCGCATCCGGGTCCACGCGGCCGCGGTCAACCCGGTCGACGCCCTGGTCCGCCGAGGCATCGCCCATGTCTCCGACATCGAGCCCCCTTACGTCCCCGGGATGGACGCGGCCGGCGTGGTCGAGCAGATCGGCGAAGGAACCGACACTGATCTCAGCGTCGGCGACCACGTCATGGCTGTCGTAGTCGTCTCCGGGACACACGGCGCCTACGCGGAGCACATCGTCGTCCCCGCTGAGTCGGTGGTCCGGGTCCCCGCTGGCATGAGTGACATCGAGGCCGCCACACTGCCGATGAACAGCCTGACGGCCCGTATGGCGCTGGACCTGCTGGACCTGCCCGCGGGCGCCACCTTGGCAGTCACCGGCGCGGCCGGCGCGGTCGGCGGCTACGCGGTCCAGGTAGCCAAAGCCGACGGGTACCGAGTCATCGCCGACGCGGCGCCAAAGGACGAACAACTGGTCAAGGACTTGGGGGCCGACGTCGTCCTGCCCCGTGGAGCCGAGTTTCAGGAACTGGTGCGCAAGGAGGCGCCCGACGGTGTCGACGGCCTCATCGACACGGCGGGTATTGCCGAGCAGGCGATCCGCGCGGTGCGCAACGGTGGCCGGGCAGTGTCCTCGGTCCGCAGCGCCGCAGGGGCTGGTGAACGCGGCATCGTCATCCACCACACCTTCGTACCGCGCTATGCACGCGAGCACGCCAAACTCGTCCGACTTCTGCAGCTGGCGGAGGAAGGTCGGCTCATGCCGCGAGTCGGGCGAACCCTGCCGGCCGAGCAAGCCACCGAGGCGCACCGACTGCTGGAAGCCGGGGGCCTGCGCGGGCGAGTGGTCCTCACCTTCTGAGAGGGCGTTCGAAGTGGGTAGATTGCCGTTTGCGTCCTAGTGTGTTCCTCGCCAGGTGGGTGTCGTCTCGTTCGTTATGCGCCTGGCGAGGTTGTCGATCGAGGCGATGTGGATCGTGGCCTCGGAGCTGGCAGTGAAGGTCTCGTAGTCGGGGGCGAGACGGCGGTGCATCATGATCCAACCGATGCTCCGCTCTAGCACCCAGCGCCTTTTCGCGATCTGAAAGGCGCGGATCTCCGGATTCCGGTTGACGACTTCGACATCGATACCGAGGGTGGCGCCGTGCTCGACGACGGCGCACTTGAAGCCGGACCTTGGCCGGCTCTCCGGTTGGCCTGCGGTCGAGTCGGGCCTTTCTCCGGGCCGTCAACGTCGGCTCGATCAGGGCCCATCTGGCGTCGGACAGGTCGCTGGGGTACGGCTTGCGCTCGCTCACGACATAGCGTGATCACGGGCGAGGCGGAGGGTTCAGTTCCGCTGTTCATTGGGCGATTCCGCGGCAACTTCAAAAACCAGGCGGACTTGCCGGTATAGAAGCGAACGAGATGGATGGCCGAGCATCCGCCCCGGGGAGCGCCATTGGTCGTCTATGGGATGAAGGCCCTCAATGCAGGGCAGTGGCGGGAGTCGTACATACGTCTTGACCTGCATGAACGCCCTCTCGGGCGGGTCCGGGCGCTCTCGCGTCGCGTGGGCGCTCGCTCGAAGCCCGGTGGGGGCCCTGGGGTGGGAAGTACTGACAGGGACCCCCACCGTCCGTCTCGTCTCTCTACGCTGGAAATCATGGACAACTGGGCTGAAGTCAGCGCATTTTTGAAGTCGCGCCGGAACAAGATCATGCCCGAGCAGGCAGGTCTGCCGGTGTACGGGCAGCGACGGGTGCCCGGGCTGCGCCGCGGCGAGGTCGCGATGCTCGCCGGGGTGAGCGTGGAGTACTACACGCGTCTGGAACGCGGGAACCTCGCCGGAGTCTCGGACAGTGTCCTGGACGCGCTCGCCCAGACCCTGCGGCTCGACGACACAGAACGGGAACACCTGTCCGATCTGGCCCGCGCGGCCAACACAGGGCAAGCCCGAGTCCAGCGCCGCCCCAAGAAGGCCACCGTACGGCCCAGCGTGCTGCGCCTCATCGAGGGCCTGCATGACCAGCCGGCCTACGTGCGCAACAACCGCATGGACATCCTGGCGGCGAACCCGCTCGCACGCGCCCTGCACTGCCAGGCATTCGAGCACGAGCCGGCCAATCCCTGCCAATTCGTCTTCCTGGACCCACGGGCGCACGTGTTCTACCGCGACTGGGAGCGCGTGGCCCGCGACGGAGTCGGGGTACTGCGGGTCGCAGCCGCCAAGAACCCCTACGATCGCGAGCTGCACGACCTGATCGGCGAGCTGTCCACGCGCAGCGACGCCTTCCGCACCCTGTGGGGGGCACACGACGTACACGTCTACACCGAGGGAACCAAGCGGTTCCGACACCCGGTGGTGGGCGACCTGGAGCTGGTCCACGAGAGTCTTGACCTGCCGGGCGACACGGGTCTGTCCGTCACCGTCTACAGCGCGGATCCCGGTACCCCGACCGCGGACGCGCTCAAGCTCCTGGCCAGCTGGGCAGCCACCCAGAACCAGGCCGAGGCTGCCGCGCAGTCCGACACCCAGCACTGACGCCAGGTAGGACCGTTCTGCGGACTCACCGCCGCAGCGACCACCTGGTGTTCCTTGAACCACCTGAATGCCGGAGGCCAGCCGCCTGGGTCACCTTCGCGGGCCCTCTCACCGCCTCTGGAGGGGGTCCCTGCCGTTACCCCTCACAGGCGTGTCTGTCTGCGGGGCGTAGTCGCTGGTTTCGTGGACTGCAGTCGACGAGATCGTGCTCCCCAGCCCGGTCATCAATCCGGCGGAAGCACCGACATTCGCCCCCGCCCTGGGACCGGCGGCAACTGCCGCTGACCGGGTACCGGGAATCCACCTTCGACGAAAGGAGCGATCATGCGTTACCGCACACTCGGCAGCTCGGACCTGGAGGTCTCGGAGATCTCGCTGGGCTCCTGGCTGACTTACTCCGGCGGCATCGAGGCAGAAAAGACCCGCGCCTGCACCGAAGCGGCCTTCGACGTGGGCATCAACTTCTTCGACACTGCCAACGTCTACGGCCAGGGAGCCGCCGAGGCGGCCTGGGGCGAAATCCTCTCGGCCTACCCCCGCGACTCCTACATCCTGGCCACCAAGGTGTGGGGACGGATGTCGGACGACCCGGCCGACCAGGGCTTGTCCCCGGCGCAGATCGCCAAGCAGATCGACGCCTCCCTCACCCGCCTGAAGACCGACCACGTCGACCTGTACCAGGCACACCGCTTCGACCCCACCGTGCCGATCGAGGACACCATCGAGGCGTTCCAGAAGGTCGTCGAGCAGGGCAAGGCCCGCTACCTCGGCTTCAGCGAGTGGACCCCCGAGCAGATCCAGGCAGCGATCGACATCGCCGGCCCCGACCTGTTCGTCTCCTCCCAGCCGCAGTACTCCATGCTCTGGCAGGCCCCCGAGGCCGAGGTCTTCGGCTTGTGCGCCGCCAACGGCATCTCCCAGATTGTCTGGTCCCCGCTCGCCCAGGGCGTCCTCACCGGCAAGTACCAGCCCGGACAGCCCGTCCCCGAGGGGAGCCGGTTCGCCTCCGCGGACATGGCGGTCTCGAAGGACCTCGTCTACAGCGACGCGACTCTCGAAGCGGTCCAGCGCCTTGTGCCGATCGCCGAGGAAGCGGGGATGAGCATGTCCACCCTGGCCCTGGCCTGGGTTCTGCGCCGCACGGAGGTCGCCTCCGCCATCACCGGCGCCTCCCGCCCCGAGCAGGTCCACGCCAACGCCGCCGTCTCCGGCGTCCAGCTCTCCGATGACCTGCTGGCGGCCGTCGACGAGGCCCTCGGCGACGTCCCCGTCACCGGACCCACGCTCGCCCCCTTCGCCCAGCCCGGCATCAAGCGCCGCTGACCGTATCCGCGCTCACCACCAACCGACCAGAAAGAGAAAGCCCAGCCCATGACCGCACAGATCCCCCAGGTCACCCTCAACAACGGTGTCCAGATGCCGCTCCTCGGCTTCGGCGTCTACAAGGTCGCGCCCGAGCAGGCCGAGCAGGCGGTCACCGACGCACTGGCCGCCGGCTACCGCCTGATCGACACTGCCGCCGGCTACGAGAACGAGGAAGGCGTCGGCCGCGCCATCGCCAAGAGCGGCATCCCCCGCGACGAGCTGTTCATCACCACGAAGCTGTGGGTCCAGGACCACGGCCAGGAGACCGCCAAGCCCGCCTTTGAACGCTCGCTCGACCGCCTCGGTCTGGACTACCTCGACCTGTACCTCATCCACCAGCCCTTCGGTGACTACTACGGCGCCTGGCGGGCCATGGAGGAGCTCAACCGGGAGGGACGCACGCGGGCTATCGGGGTCAGCAATTTCTACCCTGATCGGCTCATCGATCTCATCACCCACAACAAGATCGTTCCTGCGGTGAACCAGATCGAGACGCACGCGTTCTTCCAGCGCACCGATGAGCAGAAGCTGATGGTCGAGTACGGCATCCAGCACGAGTCCTGGGGCCCGCTCGCCCAAGGCGGCGAAGGCTTCTTCGACAATCCCGTGCTCGTCGACATCGCCCGCGCCCACGACAAGTCCGTCGCTCAGATCGCCCTCCGCTGGCTCATCCAGCGCGACATCGTCGTGATCCCGAAGTCGGTGCGGCCCGAACGCATGGCAGAGAACATCGACGTGTTCGACTTCCAGCTCACCGACGAGGAGATGGCGCGCATCGCCACCCTCGACACGGGCCGCAGCCCCATCTTCGACCACCACGACCCGAAGAGCGTCGAGTGGCTCAGTGCGGCCCGTTTCAACACCTGATGCCGCACCGTGTGTCACTCCCGTAATCGCACATCCGCAGTCAGTCCCCGGCCGCCAGTTGGTCGGCCGGGGGCGTCTACAGGCCCCCGCTCCGGGGCAATGCCCGCCTCGGCTGAGCGGCACCAACTCACGGGACTTCGCTCACGGATTTCAGAGACCGAGCCGGGCCACCATCTGCGCGTCGGCGAGAGCACGGGCGGCCTTGCGGGCTTCCTCCGCGCTTTGCGCACCCAGCACCGCCTCGGCGATCGCCTTGCACTGCGCGAGGCTGTGATGGCGCAGTGCGTGGCGTACCGCGGGCAGCGCCGGAGCGGACATCGAGAGGCTGGTGACGCCCATGCCGGTCAGGGCTAGGGCCATCAGCGGATCCGATGCCGACTCGCCGCACACGCCGACAGGTTTGGCCGCGGCCGTGCCGGCGCGGGCGGTTGCGGCGACGAGGCCCAGCACGGCAGGCTGCCACGGGTCGAGAAGGTCCGCCAGTTCGCCGCGGAGGCGGTCGGTGGCCATCGTGTACTGGGCGAGGTCGTTGGTGCCGACGGAGGCGAAGTCGACCTCGTCGAGGATCGCCGCCGCCTGGAGCGCGGCGGCCGGGACCTCGATCATCACGCCGACGGTCTGGATGCCGTGGGCGCGGGCGAGCCGGGCGAAGGTGCGGGCTTCGGCGGGGGTGGAGATCATGGGCGCCATGACCCAGAGGTTGGCCCGGTCCTCCGGTGCCAGCGCGAGTGCGGTCTCGCCCAGGGCTGCGAGCTGTTCCTCCAGCAGCTGGGGCTGCGTCCGGACGAGCCGATAACCGCGCACTCCCAGTGCCGGGTTGTCCTCGTCCTCGTGCACGGCGAATGCCAGCGGTTTGTCGGCTCCGGCGTCGAGGGTACGTACGACCGTCTTGGCGCCCTTCATCGCCGCGAGGGCGCGGGCGTACTGCGGGCCCTGCTGCTCGCGCGAGGGCGCTGTCACCGCATCGAGGAAGAGCACCTCCGTACGGAACAGCCCCACGCCTTCGACCACACCGGCGTCCAGCTGCTCCATCTCCTGCGGGGTGCCGACATTGGCGAGCAGCGGCACCGGGCGGCCGTCCGCAGTCGCACCAGGTGCGATGTCCTCGGCGAGCACGCGTTCGGTCTCGGCTCGGCGGCGAATCGCCGCGGTGAGAGCCGGGTCCGGGTTCGCGGTGACGGTTCCGTTCGCGGCATCGACGGCGACGAGGGTCCCTTCGGGGATCCTCGTCGCCCCCACGGCCCGGACAACGCACGGGATTCCGAGCTGCCGCGCGATGATCGCCGTGTGCCCGGTGGGTCCGCCCGCCTCGGTGATAAGGGCGGCCACCTTCTCCAGGTCGAGTGCAGCGGTGTCGGCGGGCGAGAGGTCGGCGGCACAGACCACGAACATCTGCCGAAGCTCGGGCAGTCCGGGTGCGGGAAGTTGGAGGATCCGGGCGACCACGTGATCGCGCACGCTCCTCAAGTCGGTCGACCGCTCCGCGAACAGGCCGCCGGCGGCGGTGAGCATCGAGATCACCTCCGTCACGGCCCCGTCCACGGCGGCGGCCGCACCCTGGCCGTTCTCGATGCGGGCGCGCACCAGGCCGACGAGTTCGGGGTCGGCCGCCATGCCGGCTGTCGCGAGGAGTACCTCGCCGAGCGCTCCCGGCGCGGCGGCGGCCTGCTCAGCGAGTTCGCCGGCCCGCTCGGCCAGCGCCTTCTCCGCGGTGGCGATCGCCGCGGCGATGTCCGCCGGTTCGGTCAGCCGGTGGGTCTCCTGCGGGACGACGGGCGCGGGCCGGACCAGGGCGAGCGGGGCGATCACGGCGGAGCGGCCGACTCCGACTCCGCACACCACACCAGGTGTTGTCGCGGTGCTCATCACTGCTCGTCGAGTTCCGTGGCCAACAGGGCGGCGAGCTGGTCGAGCGAGGGCCCGGCCGTCTCGTCCTCGGAGGCGAGGACGACGGCTTCGCCTTCCTTGAGACCGAGGCTCATGAGCATGAGCGTGCTCTTCGCGGACACCGGGTTGCCATTCGCTTTCCGGATGGTGATCGAGTGGTTGGTTGCCGCGGCCGCCCGGGCGAAGGCAGCCGCCGGCCGGGCATGCAGGCCCTGGGAACACAGGACGGTGGCGTGTCGCTCCGGCATTCCTGACTCCTTTGTCTCTCGTTTCACACGCGCCACCTGCTTTGGTGACGCCGTCGGGTAAATCCATGGGGATCGGAAAGCAGCTTTCAGATCGCTGCGTACCGGGCCGGAATCGGGGGAACCAATCCCGCCTCAACGACCACGGCGCGAGTTTCGGCGATCTCGACCGTTGTCACGCTGCAATTGCTCAGAGCGGTGCCGCCGGAATATCCGATGAGTGTCAGATAGACGTGCAGCGTGACACCGTGGCTGGCGACGAGGACGTCACCGTCCGGGTGGGCTTGCTCGATCCGGGCGAACGCTTCGGCCACGCGGGTGAGGTAGGCGTCGGCCGGTTCTCCACCGGGCAAGCCGGGATGCTTCCCGGAAATCACATCAGCAAAGAATGAGCGAGGGTTGACCTGCCCGTACAGCTCCGTCTCGGGGCGGCCCTCCCACTGGCCGAACGAGTACTCCCGCAAGCGGTCGTCCGCGTGCAGGCGCAGGCCGCCGTGGTGGAGCAGGATCTCCCGCGCGGTGGCCATAGTCCGCCCTGAGGGACTCGCCCACGCGCCGGTCAGCTCGACGTCGGCCAAGTGGGCAGCTGTAGCGCGCAGTTGTTTCAGGCCGTCGTCGGTCAGGGGGGAGTCGCACCAGCCCTGCAGGCGACCGGCGGCGTTGTACTCGGTGCGGGCGTGGCGCACGAGATGAAGCCTCATGACCGCCGGCCGGCCGGCTCAAGGTGGGACGCGCTGGCCGTGACCGCCTGCCGCCGTATCTCGTCCAGGGCTCCCATCACCTCGACACTCTCGGCCAGCGGCATGAGGGGACTCTCCAACTCGCCTGAACGCAGACGGCGTTCGACTTCAAGAGCCTGGAAGTGCATCCCTCGCCCGGAGATGACCGGCGGGTCGAATCGCCGTACGGGGCTGCCGGGCCGGCCCGCGTCGTACACCGTGAACCCCGTCGGGCCGAACCAATAAGGGTCAAGGTCGATCCACCCGTCCGTGCCGATCACGGCCGCACTGTTCGGGCCGGGGGTGTCCATGGCCGTGAGGGTGGTGGACGTACGGCCCTCACCGTGTCGCATCACCACCGATGCACTCGTGTCGACGCCGGACGGTGTCACGCTGCCCTCGGCAATGATCTCGTGCGGCGCACCCAGGAGGTGAAAAGCGAGCGAAACCCCGTAGACCCCGAGGTCCGCGACGACGCCGCCGCAGAGTGTCGGATCGTAGTGACGGCCCGTGGGGGAGTCGTCCAGCTTCTGGAAGTGGTGGGTGACGACGCCTCTGATCTCCCCGATCGAGCCCCGGGCGAGTTCGGCGCGGACCTGGTCGAACGTGGGCAGGAAGCGGGTCCACATCGCCTCCATTGTGAACACCGAGTGGCGGCGGGCGGCGTCCACGACCCGCTGCGCCGAGGGCGCGTTGTCGGTGAACGACTTCTCGACGAGCACCGCCTTGCCCGCCTCGATCGCGAGGATCGCCTGGTCCGCGTGGAAGGGCTGCGGAGTGGCGATGTACACGACGTCCACGCGCGGGTCTTGGACGAGTTCCTCGTACGAACCGTAGGAGACGGGGATTCCCGTCTCGCGGGCGAACCGCGCCGCACGGCCGAGCTGGCGCGCCGCCACCGCCGACACGGTCAGTCCGGCAGCGGTGAGGTCGGCGACGAAGACACGCGCGATCTTGCCCGCGCCCAGGATCCCCCAGCGGATCTCATCCGTTCGCATTCGTTACTCCTCGCTGTCGTTCGACCGTCCCCGGCGGCTGTGTCGGCACAAAAAAAGACCCGGGTGCTGCTGCCTCACGACAGCTCGTCCCAGGTCTTGCCCGGCTCGCACCGGTAACAATCCGTGAACCGCACCGTAACGTCAGGGCGTGCGGAACGTCAACGGGCCTGCCGCCACAGGTTCCATGTCGGATACGGCGGAAAAAGGTCTTGCCCGATGTCTGGACACGGAAAAATCCGGCGTCTACTGTCCTGCCTCAAGGCGCCGCTCGGCGCCCTACCAAAGCTGGGATTGTTACTGGGCCGCAGGCAAGACCCAAGCTGAGATCCGCTGTTCTTCCGTGTTCTTCCGGTGTTCTCGGGCGTTCTCGGAAACAGCATTCAGGATCCCGGCTTGGGTCTTTTTGTTGCACGAGCACCGTCTCGGCCAGTCCAGTACAGCGGGGCTCGAGGAGGAGCCGTGGCAACAAGCAGCAAGTACGAAGTGATTGCCGAGGATGTCCTGCGGGGCATCGGCGGCAAGGAGAACGTGAGATCCGTCGCCCACTGTGCGACGCGGCTGCGTTTCGTCCTCGCCGACCGTTCCAAGGCGGACAAGGACGCCGTCGAAGCAACGCGCGGCGTCATCGCCGTCGTCGAGTCCGGCGGCCAGTTCCAGGTCGTCATCGGCAACACCGTCGGCAATGTCTACCAGGCGGTCGTCGCACAAGGGGTGGAGGAACGCGACGGCGGCGGCAGCACCCCTGGCGGCTTCCTCCCTCGCGCGATGGACATCGTCACCAGCATCTTCACCCCGTTCCTGTGGACCCTGGCGGCCGTCGGACTGCTCAAGGCGTTCCTCGCGGTCGCCGTGAAGATCAGCCCCGGCTTCCAGGGGACGTCGACCTACGCCATCTGGTTCGCGGCGGCCGACGCCGTGTTCCAGTTCCTGCCCATCCTGCTGGCCATCACCGCAGCCAAGCGGTTCAGGGCGAACCAGTTCACGGCAGTCGCGATCGCCGGCGCGCTCATCTACTCCGCCACCATCCCCGTCATGGCGGGCAAGGACGGCACCAGCCTGACCATGCAGGCGTTCCACCAGGCGGGCGGCCATCTGACCTTCCTCGGCATCCCGGTCGTCATGACCAGCTATCTGTCCGCCGTCATCCCCACCATCCTGGCGGTGTACTTCCAGTCGTACGTGGAGCGCTTGCTGGAGCGGGTGATGCCAACGGTCATACGCAACTTCACCGTCCCCCTGGTCACCCTCGCGATCGTCGTCCCCGTCGTCTTCCTTGCCATCGGCCCGGTCTCAAGCCGGGTCGGCGACGTGATCGCCTCCGGGATCCAGAACCTGTGGGACGTGGCCCCCTGGGCGGCCGGCGGCTTGTTCGGCGGCGTGTGGCAGTCCATCGTCATCTTCGGCGTGCACTGGGGCTTCGCCCCGATCGTGACCCAGGAAATGGCGTCGACCGGCCACTCACTCTTGCTCGCCACGGTGTTCCCCGCGATCCTGTCCCAGGGCGCCGCCACCTTCGCCGTCTTCCTCAAGACCCGCAACCCCGACCTCAAGGCCGTGGCCGGACCGGCCAGTCTCTCGGCCTTCGTCGCGGGCGTCACCGAGCCGGCGATCTACGGTGTCACCCTGCGGCTCAAGCGCCCCTTCGTCTTCGCGTCCATCGGCGGCGCCGTGGGCGGTGCGATCGCCGCGGCGGGAGGCTCCGGGACGGACGGCTTCGTCCTGCCCGGTGCCATCACACTCGCCTCGACGCTGAATGTCGGCAACTTCGCGCTCCAGCTGATCGGCTGTGGGGCCGGCGTGGCCCTTGCGTTCGGATTGACGTTCATCGTGGGCTTCAAGGACCTGCCGACGGCGGCCGAGGGGGCTGCCGTGGACGGTGCCTCCGCCGACGCAGATGGCACGGTGGTCACCCTCGCGGCACCGGTCGCCGGGAAGGTCGTACCGCTGTCCGAGGTCCCCGACAAGGTGTTTGCCTCCGGCGCGTTGGGTTCCGGCCTGGCGGTGATCCCCTCCGAGGGCAAGGTCTACGCGCCCATCGGCGGCACCCTCGTCAGCGTCATGCCGCATGCCTTCGGTATTCGCAGCGACACCGGCGTGGAAGTGCTCGTACACATCGGGCTGAACACGGTCGAGCTCAAGGGCAGAGGATTCACCGCCGCGGTCACCCAGGGCCAGAAGGTCAGCGTTGGCGACCTGCTGACCGACGTCGACCTGAAACTGATCACCGACGCGGGCTACGACCCGACGACCGTGCTGATCGTGACCGACCCGGGCAGCCACTCCGCCGTGGTGCCAACCGCTACCGGTGACGTACAGCCCCGGCGCGCTGCCCTGGACCTTATCGGCTGAACCGCAGTCGGCCGCCCCGTTCTCCATCGCGGGGCGGCCGGCGTACTCGCAGTACGACAGCCCTTGATGACAACCGGAGAAAGACACATGACAGGTCCCACCTCCCAGCCCTTCCCCGAAACCTTCCTCTGGGGCGGCGCAACGGCCGCCAACCAGATCGAAGGCGCCCATGACGCCGACGGCAAGGGCCTCTCCATCCAGGACGTCCTGCCCCAGGGCATCGTAGGCCCGCGGACGGCACACCCCACGCCCGACAACCTCAAGCTCGAAGCCATCGACTTCTACCACCGCTACGCGGCGGACATCGCCCTCCTCGCCGAGATGGGCTTCAAGGTCTTCCGCCTCTCGATCGCCTGGAGCCGGATCTTCCCGAACGGCGACGACGAGAAGCCCAACGAGGCGGGACTGGCCTTCTACGACCGCGTCCTGGACGAGCTGGAGAGGCACGGGATCGAACCGCTCGTGACCATCTCGCACTACGAGACGCCCCTCGCCCTCGCCGAGAAGTACAACGGCTGGGCGAGCCGGAAGCTGATCGGCTTCTACGAGCGGTACGTCCGTGTCCTGTTCGACCGCTACGGCCACCGCGTCAGGTACTGGCTGACCTTCAACGAGATCAACTCGCTGCTGCACTTCCCGATCATCGGGGGCGCGATCCTGACCCCGAAGGAGGAACTGTCTCGCCAGGACCAGTTCCAGGCCGTCCACCACGTCCTCGTGGCCAGCGCTCTGGCCACCCGGATCGCCCACGAGCAGATACCGGACGCGCGAGTGGGATGCATGGTGCTCGCCATCCCCGTCTACCCCCTCACACCTGCACCGTCCGACGTCCTCGCAGCCCTGGACGCCGACCACACCAACCTCCTGTTCGGTGACGTGCACGTGCGCGGCGCCTACCCGGGCTACGCGATGCGGTACATGCGGGAGAACGGCATCGAACTCGACATCACCGATGAGGATCGCGAGATCCTCACCAACACCGTCGACTTCGTGTCGTTCAGCTACTACATGAGCGTCTGCGAGACCGCCGACCCCGACCAGCGGCACACCGGGGACGGCAACATCATCGGCGGTGTGCGCAATCCGACCTTGCGGGACACCGAGTGGGGCTGGCAGATCGACCCGGTCGGCCTGCGGATCGTGCTGAACCAGTTCTGGGACCGGTGGCAGAAGCCGCTGTTCATCGTGGAGAACGGTCTGGGCGCCAAGGACGAGCTGGTCCACGTCGACGGCCGGCCCACCGTCGACGACGACTACCGCATCGCGTACCTCAACGACCACCTTCTCCAAGTCGCCGAGGCAATCGCCGACGGCGTCGACGTCCTCGGCTACACCCCGTGGGGCTGCATCGACCTCGTCAGTGCCAGCACCGCCCAGATGAGCAAGCGCTATGGCTTCGTCTACGTCGACCGCGACGACGACGGCACCGGCACCCTCGCCCGCTACCGGAAGAAGTCCTTCCACTGGTACGCCGACGTCATCCGCAGCAACGGCGCAAGCCTGCGGCGCGGCGACGGGAGACCGTGACCCCGGCAACACCCACGGCCCCGCGCCCTGAGAGGAATTACCCTTTTCCTTCCCGGGCGCGGCCAGATAGGACTCACGCAACGATGCGCGTCAAGAAGGTGTTCAACAACAACGTCGTTCTCGGCGTCGACGAGCAGGACACCGAAACCGTTCTCATGGGCCGAGGGCTCGGCTTCCAGGTCAGGCCGGGAGACCAGGTCGACGCCGACAGGGTCGAACGTCACTTCGTGCCGCAGGCCATGCTCGCCGAACGGCTCGCCGCCCTTGCCGCCGAAATCCCCCTGAACGTCATCGAAGTGATGGAAGAGGTCGTAGCCGCCGCCCGGGCCCGCCTCGGCTCGAGGATCAGCGAGCACGTTCTGCTGCCCCTGGCCGACCACGTCCACCTCGCCCTGGCCCGCGCCCGCGCCGGAGTCCAGATCGAGTACCCGCTCAAATGGGAGATCGAGAACCTGTACCCGGCGGAGGCGGCCACCGGCAGAGTCGCGCTGGACATCATCGAACGGCGGCTCGGCCTGCGCATGGACGAGGACGAGGCTCTTCCCCTCGCCCTCCACTTCGTCAACGCTCAGATCGGCTCCGGCGACATCGCAGCGACCATGCAGATGACGCAGTGGCTGAGGGTCGCGCTCGAAACGATAGGCGACGACTACGGCGTCGAGATCGACCAGCACTCCCTCGCGGCGGCGCGCTTCATCACCCACCTGCGCTACCTCTTCCTGCGCGCCCGGGACGGCAAGCCGACCCCGGAGGTCGGCGACGAGATCGGCGAGGCGGTCAGACAGGCCAAGCCACTCCAGTACGCCACCGCCGAACGCCTGGCGCACAAGATGGAGGAGATGTTCGCCTGGAACGTCGGCCGTGAAGAGATCCTTTACCTGGCACTGCACGTCAGCCGGCTGACAGCACAAGACGACACCGGGGAGGGCACCCGTGCCGGCACCTAACGATGGCCAGACCGCGGCAGCAATTCTCCAAGGCGTCGGCGGCCAGGAGAACGTCACACGGCTGACGCACTGTTTCGTCCGCCTCCGCTTCCGGCTGCGCGACCCGGCAGCCGCCGACATCGAGACCCTTACCGCGCACTCAGTAGTCGCCTACGCCGTATGGCAGTTGGACGAACTCCATATCGCCCCAAGGGGGGACCTTTTTCGCCTGTTCGAGGAAATGCAGGAGGTGCTCGGCGACGCGGCTTCGCCCCAGGGCCTTCCGTGAGAAACAACGGCATTGCTGGGACGCGGGTATGGAAGGCCCACCTCCCCGATTCTTCGGTTCCACGGCCGGTGCCTGCACGTTCAATGCTGCCAGGGGTCACCGTCCACGACGCTGAGCGCCAAGGAGCCCGCGCCTGTCGATGAGTTCGGGCTCTGGTCCACTTCTTGGGCTCTGTCGCTGATTTCGGGGTGTCAGTCGCTTGATCAGGTGACAGGAGGATGCGGCGTCGTAGGAGGTCGAAGTTGGGCCAGCCGTACATCTGTCTCTTCAGCCGCTTGATTCTGGTGACGTTGCCCTCGACCGCTCCCGAGGTGAAGGTGGTGGTCAGGGCAGCGAGCAGTGCTGCGAGGTCACCGCGTACTACCGCGGCATCAACCGTGCCACCGTCGGCCACGAGTACGTCGGCGTCGTCGAAGAAGTCGGTGAGGACGTCACCATCGTGCGGCCGGGCCAGTTCGTCGTCGGTTCCTGCTTCGCCAGCGACGGAACCTGCGCCAACTGCCGCAACGGCTACCCCAGCAACTGCCTCAACCCGGAGTTTATCGGCGGCCGGCAGGCCGAGTACATCCGCATCCCGTGGGTCGACGGCACCTTGGTCGCCATCCCAGGACTACCCACCGAGGCCGAAGCGCCCGACCTGCCGGCCTGCTTCGACGTCATGGGCAGTGACGAACTGGAAAGCATCTCCACGCTGAGGAACCTCACATCGCGCCCCGGCGCCCGGACGGAAGCCAGCGCCCACCGACCACCATATGGGTCGTGGGCTGCGGCGTCGCCACTGTACGTGCGTTCCTGGCGCGGTACACGGGGCGCCTGGTGGAGCACGGTACAGGCCACGCACACCGCAAGCATCAACGTCGGTGGTGTCCGCAGTGAGGTCACGCTCACCAGGGAAAGCGATCCGGCCGCCAATGACTGTATCGACGGGCCTACCGTGCCATATACGGCCGCCTGCCCCAGCTATGTCGAACCCATGGTCAGCGAACACGGCACGCGCCACCCCGCTGCGGCTCATCCCACAGCGGTGTCCCCGGCTATCCCGCCACCCTGTCCGGTGGCTCACCGCCTCCAGGGGCCCACTGAGTCACCGGACACCCGGCGGCGGCCGGAAGCCAACCCCGGCGCGCTCCGAGCTTGTGGGCGCTCTGAGGGGGGTAATGACAGGGACTCTCAGTCCGCGCATTCCGCTCCTACGCTAGATGAGTGGACAACCATAGTGAAATTAGTACATTCCTTAAGAGTCGCCGCGATAAAGTCACCCCAGAGCACGCCGGACTGCCCGTCATCGGTAACCGCCGGGTGAACGGGCTGCGCCGGGGCGAGGTGGCCATGCTGGCCGACGTAAGCGTCGAGTACTACACCCGCATGGAACGCGGCAACCTTGCTGGCGTGTCCGACAGTGTCTTGGACGCCTTGGCCGCCGCTCTGCAATTGGACGAGACCGAACGGGACCACCTGTTCGCCCTGGCCCGAGCAGCCAACACCAGCCCCACTCGTGCCCGGCGCCGGGCGGTCAAGACGACCGTGCGGCCCAGCGTCCTACGCATCATCGACGGTATGTCCGACCTGCCCGCTTTCGTACGCAACAACCGTTTCGATGTCTTGGCGGCCAACCCGCTCGCCCGAGCCCTGCACAGCGAATGGTTCGACGGCCAGCAGGAGATCGTCAATACTGTCCGGTTCGTCTTCCTCGACCCCCGGGCCACCCGCTTCTACACCGACTGGGAGCACGTGGCCCGCCAGGGTGTCGGATCACTGCGTGTCGAGGTCGTCAAGAACCCGTACGACCGTGACCTGTCCAACCTCATCGGTGAGCTGTCCACCCGCAGCGACGTCTTCCGCATGATGTGGGGCAGCCACGACGTGCACGTGTACAACGAGGGCATTAAGCGGTTCCGCCACCCAGCCTTGGGTGAAGTTGAACTGGTTCACGAGGCCCTGGCTCTTCCCGCGCCCAGGGACGCCGGACTGTCCCTCACCGTCTACAGCGCCGATCCCGGCACGCCGTCCGAGGATGCACTCAGGCTCCTGGCCTCCTGGGCCGCCACTCCTCAGAACATGCCGGCCGTCCACACCGACTCCGACCAGAGCTGACGCCGCCCCGCGCGCCAACTGGGCGCCGGATCTCGCGGAGTGCTTCACATGCCGCACTTCATCCCTCGTGGAGCCCCCGCTCAACCGGCTGCGCCCAAGATGGGGGTCACTGCCATTACTCCTTTTGACCGTGCCTGTTATTGGATGCCGGTTTTTGTTTTCCTTGTTAATGGCGGCACTTGAACCGCTCCGCCCGCACATCACTTCCGCGCACTCACCGACTCCACCTCATCTCCGGGGAGCGACGCGCGCCTCACTCCGGGAAGGACATCCGGTGACCACCACCGCATCCCCGTCTGGCAAGCCAGATACGGGCGCCGCACCCCACCCTCACACCGTCAGCGCCGCCGATCCGGCCGGCACGACCAAGCTCCCGCCTGTGGTGTGGCTGCTGGGCGCGGTCGCGTTCCTCATGGGCACCACCGAGCTCGTCGTGGCCGGCCTGCTGCCGGAAATCTCCACCGCCCTCGGAGTGAGCGTCGCTCACGCCGGCCTCCTGATCACTGTCTTCGCCATCGGCATGATGCTCGGCGCCCCAGCCATGGCCATGGCCACCCTTCGCCTGCCACACCGCTCCACCCTGATCACAGCCCTACTGGTCTTCGCCGCCGGGCACATCGCCGGCGCCCTGAGCCCGACGTTCGCCATCGCTCTGATCGGCCGGTTCGCCGCGGCCCTGGGCACTGGCACGTTCTGGGCCGTCGGAGCGGTCGTCGCGACCGCCGCGGCCGGACCGGCCGCCAGCACGCGCGCCATGGGCGTGATGATCGGCGGGGTAACCCTCGCCAACATCGTCGGTGTCCCTCTGGGCACCGCCGGCGGCCAGCTCCTCGGCTGGCAGGGCCCGTTCTGGGTGCTCGCCGTGCTCTCGCTCATCGCCACCGTCGTTATTGCCCGCCAACTGCCTGCCGATAAGGGCGGCAGCGACACCTCCGTTCGCGCCGAACTCTGTTCCGTTAAGCACATCCGCCTCTGGCTGGTCTACCTCGCCATCGCTCTGGTCCAGGGCGCCGTCCTGGCGACCTACAGCTACGTCGCCCCGCTGCTGACCGAGCGGGCCGAACTGCCCCAGGCTCTGGTGCCGCTGGCGATGCTCGGCTACGGCGCAGGCGCCCTGGCCGGGACCACCTTCGCCGGACGCCGCGGCGACAGCCGCCCTTACGTCACCGCCATCCCAGCCGCCGCCGTGACCGCCGTCATGCTGGGCGCCATCACCCTGTGGGCGACCAACAGCATCGCGGCCGTCATCTTGATCGTGCTCCTGGGGGCCGCTGGCATCATGACCAATCCCATCTTGGTCGGAGAGGTCGTCCGTATCGCTGGCCCTGGCCGAGCGCTGCCTATGGCATTGGCCACCTCCGCGTTCAACGTCGGCATCGCGGCCGGTTCGTGGATCGGCGGCATAGCCCTCACTTCTTCTCTCGGCCTCCGAGGCCCGTCGCTCGCAGGTTTTTTCCTCGCGCTTGTGGCCCTGCTGCCTCTGGGTATCCTGGCCGCCTCACGGCGGAACACAGGAGGTCTCGACGACGGCCGAACGCTGGTTCTGGATCACTTTCAGTGCCGGGGCGACGGAGGGTCACCACAAGCGCGATCATGAACGGCCTCGCGCCGCGAGGAGGATGCGCTTGCGGAGGAGGTCGAAGTTGGCGCGACCGAACATCTGCCGCTTGATCATCTTGATTTTGTGTGGCCTTCGACGGCGCCGGAGCTGTAGCGGAGGCTGTGGCAGGCCACGACGGCGTCGAGGTCCTGGCCGAGGCCGGTGACGAAGCCGTGCAGGGCGGGCACGTCGTCAGCCTGCACGCGTTCCATCCACTGACCGAGGTCGCGGCCCCGGCGGTCGTTCATCAACGCGGCGAAGGCGCGGACGTGTTCGGCGGTTCGGTGGAGGGCGGGGCAGCGGGCGAGAATCTGCATGAGCTGCTGGGCCTGGTCGTCGTCGAGACGGTCGGGGTGGCGGGTGATCCAGCTGGTCAGGTCGCGCACGGACGGCGCTTTGCGGGGCGGATCGTCCTGCGGGAAAGCTTCGCGGAGCCGCTGGACGTACCTCTTCACCACGCGCTCTCCGCCGGGATAGCCGCGCTCGCGGACTTCATCGAACAGGCGGCGGGCCACGGTGCAGCCTTCCGCCCGCCGCTGATGGAGGTGGGGCTTGTACGGGTCGAGGAGGCTGGCCCGGCCGGTCCACCGTCCGACCAGGAGCTCGTCCGCGGTGGCCGCATGGGCGAGGCGGCGGACGGTGTTGCGGGCCAGGCCCAGTCGGCGGGCGATCGGCCGCAGCCCGAGCCCCTCATCCAGCAGGGCGTGGACGGCCGCGTGCTATTCGCGCACCCGGTCGGACAGACGGCCCGACTGCCGTGGTTCATCCAGGGAAGGCGGCGCAGGCTCCGGGCTCTGAAGGGGCTCGGTGGCACGGACCGGGGCAGTGCTCTCCGGCTCGCGCAGCAGGGCGCGGTGCTGGATGACCGTCTTCTCGACAGCCTCCGCCAGGTTTTTCCAAATACTCGTTCAAGCCGTCCTGGTCCTCCAGCTCACTGCCACGGGCTGAGATCAACCGGCAGAATTCACCAAATCCGTCAACTCGGCTTCCGTTGTCCCAGCCCGCAGACGAACGTCGAAGGTGTAACCCTCATCGCAGAACACCAGGTCAAGGTCCGTGGGTGCCAGCCTGCGGAAGACGATCGCCAACCAGATCGCGTCTTCCTCCCAGACGTCCATGTACAGGCAGGTACCGTCCTCGTGCAGATAGGCCTCAGCTGGGCCGTTCTCGGTCTCGAACTGCCATATGAGGCTGCGCACTTCGCTGCGTTGCGTCGAGTCGATCTCGACCCCGGACCACCGGGCACGGATCGCGTCTGTCAGACCATCCCGATCGATGCGCCATCCGCCCGCATCACCCTCGACCACCGCCAAGAACGTCATAGCCAGGGTCTACCAGACCTCCGTGGCACAGCGTCGACCGGCTGTCGCCTGAAGTTGGAATGGGCTCACTGATCCACCCCCCCCAGCAAGATCCATCAGAAACGACCTAGTGGAGGGGTTCGTGTCGCCTGGCACCCCGCACGACCAACTCGGCAGGCTCGTGCGTCGGTTCGGGCTGCGCTGAAAATCTCAGTGAATGCAGTCCACTCGATGCTTTCATGAAGCGGGACCACAAGTGTCGTCCCAAACCCGTCTGAATGGACCGGTCCACCGCGCCGTGTCGACACCCGGGGACCTGCTCTTCCACATCCGCGCCGCACGCCTGGACCTGTGCTTCGCACTCGCCACGGAGATCATGGCCCGGCTCGGCACCGCCGTGACCGTGCGCGATGAAGTCCACGGCTTCCAGTACTTTGACAAACGCGATCTGCTCGGATTCGTCGACGGTACGGAAAACCCCACCGGGGCCCCAGCGAGCGCCGCAGTGCTGATCGGAGACGAGGACCCGGCGTTCGCCGGCGGAAGCTACGTCATCGTCCAGAAGTACGTACACGACCTTCAGGCGTGGAACGCGCTGCCGGTCGAGGCTCAGGAACGCATCATCGGCCGACGGAAACTCAACGACATCGAGTTGGACGACAGCGTCAAACCGGCCGACTCGCACGTCGCCCTCACCGCTGTCACCGACCCCGATGGGACAGAACTCGAAATCCTCCGCGACAACATGCCCTTCGGCACCGTCGGCCGAGGCGAGTTCGGCACCTACTTCATCGGCTACGCCCGCACCCCCACGGTGACAGAGACGATGCTGGAGCGCATGTTCCTGGGCACGCCGGACGCGGCACACGATCGGATTCTGGACTTCTCCACGCCGCTCACCGGTTCTCTGTTCCATGTGCCCACCGCGGACTTCCTGGAAGATCTCCCTGACCTACCCGCTGCGGAGACGGACGGCTGAGACCGGAACATTGAGGTGGTGAGCCGGGCGCGTGTCCGGCGCACAAACAATCGTGCGCTCTCCGTGTCGCCAGCTCCCGCGGAATGGAACGGGGCCCTCTGACCTCCGGCCAGAGGAATGAACCAGGTAAAAATCCCTCCCCCCCAACCGTTGTTGCCCCAGCAAAGTCCGATGGCGAGGATGGTGACGCTCCAGGACCGTGTAGCCAGTGGCCCCGGGGTGCGGCTTTCAGCTGCTTCGCAATGAAGGGCTCAGCCCGGCGACGGCACTGGTGGCGCGGCGCCTCGCCGGGGCCGCGCCGCTAGGATGGGATACCAGGTATGCAGAAGATGACGACCGATGAGTGGCACTCCTTCGTGTCGGCGGGTACTCGCAGCGGCAAGGTGGCCACCGTAGGGTCCGACAACACACCGATGATCGCGCCGGTCTGGTTCGTCCTTGACGGCGGCGACATCGCCTTCACCACTGGCGTAAAGAGCGCCAAGGCCAGGAATCTGCGACGCAATCCCCGAGCCTCGGTCTGCGTGGCGGACGACATCCCGCCCTTCTCTTACGTCGAGATCCGAGGCCTTGCCACTCTCAGCGAGGACCCGGACGAGCTGATCCGGATCGCGACTCTGGCGGCAGCCAGGTACATGGGCCCGGACAAGGCCGAGGAGTACGGGAGGCGCAACAGCGGCCCCGGCGTGGTCCTCATCCGCGTCCGCCCGGAAAAGGTTCACGCCTTGTCCGGCATCGCTGACTGACCGGGGACCGCCTGCGGTCGGCTTGCGCTTCTCCGCTGAGACGGCAGCCGCATGAACCGGCAGTTCAGCAGGCTCATGAGAATCAGAGCCTGCGCGCTAGCTCTCTGGCGGTGGGCCGACGGTAGGTCCTTGCAGGTGCCGGGCCGGATCTTCGGCGCCGGAGGCGTCCGCGATCGCCGGAAGTACGGTGATGGTCTGCCAGCCGCGACTGGGTCGTGGCCGGTGCGTAACTGCACGCCGAGTGCGGTGACGCGGTCAGACCGACACCACCGCCGCGAGGTGCGATGGGAATCAGGTGACGTTCCTGGAGGCGCGGAGGTCCTGGTCCGCGGCCCAAGAAGCGAGCAGCCGCAAGGCGTCGTGGGCGGGTGAGCCGGGTGGGGCGGTCCAGACGATGAGCTTCTGGTCGGGATCGCTGGCCGAAGTGAAGGTGTTCCAGTCGAGGGTGACTTCCCCGATGACCGGATGACGCAGCCGCCTGATTCCGGTGGTCCTGCCGGCCACCTGGTGCTCGGTCCACCACTGCCGGAACTGCGCATCGTGTGCCGAGAGCTCGTTCACGAGGGCGGTGAGCGTCGGGTCGCCCGGATAGCGGGCGCTCTCCATGCGGACCTGAGCGATGGCCACGTGGGCGACTTCTTCCCAGTCCGCGTACAGGGCTCGCAGAGCGGGATCGGTGAACAGCATCCGAATGAAGGTCCGGCGTTCCTCCGGGATGTTTCCGTAGTCGGCGATCAGGGCGGCTGCCAGCCGGTTCCAGGCCAGAACATCCGTACGGCGGCCAGAGACGACCGCAGGGGTGGTGGCGAGGTCGTCGAGGAGGAACTGCAGCTGTGGATCCACCTGCTGCCGAGCACCGTGAGCGGGCAGTTCGTTCTTAGCGGCGAGCTCGAAGAGGTAGGCGCGCTGGTCCGCGTTGAGTCGAAGCACCCGGGCGAGGTCGGCCAGCACGGGAGTGGACGCCTGCAGACGGCCCTGCTCGATCCGCGCGTAATACTCGGTGCTGATGGAGGCCAACAGTGCAACCTCCTCGCGGCGCAGGCCGGCTACCCGCCGTGGTTGTCCGGGAGTGGCGGGGAGGCCTACGTCAGCCGGATTGAGGCCGGCACGCCGCGCCTTGAGGAACTCCCCCAACTCGTTCAGATGCAGGTCACGACCCATGTCCCCCAGGGTCGCACATGGCCCAGGCCCGCGAGGAGGGAGGCTCTCCCGGCGCACCCTGGCAGTTGCAGAAGAAGTATCAGGGAACATCGCCAGGATTCGTCCTGGCGGTCGTACGCCCGCAGCAGGGAAAACCACGTATCCGGCAAGCACGGCCGGCGAGCCGGCCTCTGGGAACGCAGACCCGCCGTCCAGCCCTGGCGTCAGACGCGGTGCCACCACTCCACCGATGGCACCAAGACTCGCTCGTCGCCGGAGCACATGCCCGGTTCACGCCTCCCTCTGCTCAGCTGACAGACTCCAGGCGCTGGCCCTTGGTCTCGGATACGACTTTGACAACGAACACTCCGGAGAGCACCGCGCAGCCAGCGTAAATGGCATACGTGGCTGAGAGATTCCACTTCGCCATGCTCGGGAAGCTCTCCGTGACTGCCCAGTTGGCGATCCAGTTGAAGGCGGTCGCCACAGAGATCGCCGCGGCGCGGATCCGGAAGGGGAACATCTCACCCACCATGACCCAGAGGATGACGCCCCAGGAGACCGCGAAGAACAAGACGAAGGAGTGTGCGGCGATGAGAGCCACCACACCCTGAGCCTGCGGGATCGAGATGCCCGTGCCCACGCCGGTCTTGTAGGAGAAGGCCCAGGCTGCCAGGCCGAGCGAGACAGCCATACCCGCGGAGCCGATCAAGGCGAGCGGCTTGCGGCCGATACGGTCGATGAACATCATCGCCACGAGAGTGCCGATGATGTTGATGACCGAGGTGGAGAGGCTGATAAGCAGTGAGCTGGACTGGTCGATGCCGACGGACTGCCAGAGGATCGACGAGTAGTAGAAGATCACGTTGATACCGACGAGTTGCTGGAACACGGCGAGTCCGATGCCGGCCCAGACGATCGGCAGCAAGCCGAAAGCGCCCCCGAAGAGGTCCCCGATTCTCGGCTTGCGGGCCGTGCGCACGGCATTCTCGATCTCGGCGACGCGAGTATCCACGTCACTGTCCGCGCCCTCGACCTCAAGGACTGCCCGCCTGGCGTCATCGGTTCGGCCGACGGCCACCAGATAATGCGGTGACTCCGGAATCCGCGAGGTGAGAACGAAGTAGAGGACCGCAGGGACGACAGCTGCCAACAACATCCACTGCCACGCGTCGAGCGGTCCCAGACTGTCCTCGCTTCGCCCACCGGCGCCCTGAGCGATCGCCCAGTTCACCAGCTGAGAGGCGGTGATGCCGAGAACGATCGCAGCTTGCTGGAACGACGCGAGGCGACCCCGGTACGCCGCGGGGGCGATCTCGGCGATGTAGGTGGGCCCGATGACGGAGGACATCCCGATCGCGATACCGCCCAGGAGACGCCAGAGCGCGAGTTGCCATACAGCCCCAGAGAGCCCCGATCCGAGAGCACTGACCGCGAAGAGCGCCGCTGCAAGGTGCATCACCCGCAGACGCCCGAAACGATCGGCCAGCCGTCCGGCCGCCGCGGCGCCCACGGCCGAGCCGAGGAGTGCCACAGCGACGACCGTGCCGGTTTCGCCGGAAGAGACGTGGAAATGATGCTGGATTCCAAGCACGGCGCCATTGATGACGGCGCTGTCGTAACCGAACAGGAAGCCGCCGATCGCGGCGACTGCTGCTACGAAGACGCTGCGCCCCAACCTGCCGGTGGCCGCAAGGGGGGCCTGTGCGCTTGTGCGGTGGGGATCTCTGCTCGTGGTCATGGCGCGCTGATCCGATCCGGGCGGGGGGCGGGAGTGAAAGAAGGAGGCGGGGCAGCCGAGGCGTTCCAGCCGCGGATCACCGGGCGGTCGTGTTCGGTGCCCAGCCGACTGATCGTGCCGGTGTCCAGGGCGAACAGCGAGCCAGCCGCGGGCGGCAGTCCGAGGCGGCGGGCGGTGAGGACGCGCAGGAAGTGCGCGTGGGCCACCAGGACCACATCGCCTGTGGCCGCAGCGGTCAGGAAGTTCTCGATGTGCGCGAGCAGCCGGTCGGCACGGGCCCCGATCTGCTCGGGGCTCTCTCCCGGGTGCTCGGCAGGCCCGGGGGCCACTCCGTCGGTCCACAGGTTCCAGTCAGGACGGGCCCGGTGAATCTCCGCCGTGGTCTTCCCCTCATAACCACCGTAGTCCCATTCGTGCAGGTCAGGGTGTGGTTGGGCATCGGCAAGCCCGGCCAGCCGGGCCGTGTGTACCGCGCGCTGCAACGGACTGGTCAGGATGAGAGCGATGTCGCGGCCGGCCAACGTAGGAGCGAGAGCGGCGGCTTGCCGCTCTCCTTTGTCGGTGAGCGGCAGGTCGGTGTAGCTGGTGTGGCGGTGGGACACGGCCCACTCGGTCTCGCCGTGGCGGAGCAGCAGCAGCTCACCCATGATGGCTCCTCCCTTGCTGAAGTGATGCGGCGTCAGACGAGGCGGGCGAGTGCTGCGGCACCGATGAGCCCGGCGTCCGGCCCGACCCTGGCGGTGACCACCTCGCACTGGACACGGTTCTCTCCTCCGCCGAGGCGGGCGGGGCAGACGGCTTCGGCCGGTCGGCGGAGCAACGAGGTCCACCCCCGATCGTCAGGCTCGGGAATCGGGACTCACGCGCCGCCGTCCGAGGTCTCGACGGCGTGCCCGCCGAACTGGTTGCGCAGGGCCGCGATCATCTTCATCTGCGGGGAGTCGTCCTGGCGGGAGGCGAACCGCGCGAAGAGGGAGGCCGTGATGGCGGGCAGCGGCACCGCGTTGTCGATGGCCGCCTCGACCGTCCAGCGGCCCTCACCGGAGTCTTGGGCGAAGCCCTTGAGCTTGTCCAGGTGCTCGTCCTCGTCCAGGGCGTTGACCGCGAGGTCGAGCAGCCAGGAACGGACGACCGTGCCGTCCTGCCAGGAGCGGAACACCTCCCGGACGCTGTCCACCGACTCGATCTTCTCCAGCAGCTCCCAGCCCTCGGCGTAGGCCTGCATCATGGCGTACTCGATGCCGTTGTGGACCATCTTGGAGAAGTGCCCGGCGCCGACCTTGCCCGCGTGGACGTAGCCGTACGGGCCCTCCGGCTTGAGTGCCTCGAAGATCGGCTGGAGCCGCTCGACGTGCTCCTTGTCACCGCCGACCATCAGCGCGTAGCCGTTCTGCAGGCCCCACACACCGCCGGAGACACCCGCGTCGACGAAGCCGATGCCCTTGGCGCCCAGCTCCTCGGCGTGCTTCTCGTCGTCCGTCCAGCGGGAGTTGCCGCCGTCGACGACCGTGTCGCCGGGGGAGAGGAGGCCGCCGAGCTCGTCGACGACCGACTGGGTGGGCGCGCCCGCCGGGACCATCACCCACACCACGCGCGGCGCTTCGAGCTTGTCGACCAGTTCGGCGAGGCTCGCCGCGTCGGAGAGGTCAGGGTTGCGGTCGTAGCCGATGACGGTGTGGCCGGCGCGGCGGATCCGCGCGCGCATGTTGCCACCCATCTTTCCCAGGCCGATGAGTCCGAGTTCCATGTCAGCCGCTCCTGTGCAGTTCGTAATCGGCGATCATCGCAATGCGGCGGACGTGCCGCGGGTCCTCGCTGAACGAGGTCTTGAGAAAGATCTCGACCAGGTGCACGGCTTCTTCGATGGAGTGCATCCGGGCTCCGACGCTGATGACGTTGGCGTCGTTGTGTTCCCGGCCGAGCCGGGCCGTGTCCTCGTTGTGAGCGAGCGCTGCCCTGACGCCGCCGACCTTGTTCGCCGCGATGGCCTCGCCGTTGCCCGAACCGCCGATGACGACGCCGAGGCTGCCCACGTCCTCAGCCACGCGGCGCGCCGTGTCGAGGATGTACGGCGGGTAGTCGTCGCCCCCGTCGTAGCTGTGCGGACCAACGTCCACGGGGACATAGCCCCACTCCGGAAGGCGTGTGACGAGTACCGTCTTCAATTCGTATCCGGCGTGGTCCGAGCCAAGATAGACACGCATCAGCGGCCTCGCCGAGAACGGTAGGCAGCTACGAGAGCGGTGGTGGAGGGGTCGAGGCCGGGGACGTCCGCGCCTTGGGTCAGTGCGGGCTCGACGCGCTTGGCGAGGACCTTGCCGAGCTCGACGCCCCACTGGTCGAAGGAGTCGATGTTCCAGATCGCGCCCTGGACGAACACCTTGTGCTCGTAGAGGGCGATCAGCTGGCCGAGGACCGATGGCGTCAACTCGGGGGCCAGGATGGTCGTGGTGGGGTGGTTGCCGTGGAAGGTGCGGTGCGGCACCTGCTCCTCGGGGACCCCCTCCGCGCGTACCTCGTCGGCGGTCTTGCCGAAGGCCAGCGCCTGGCCCTGTGCGAACAGGTTGGCCATCAACAGGTCGTGCTGGGCGGTCAGCTCGTCGCTCAGCTCGGCCGCCGGACGGGCGAAGCCGATCAGGTCAGCGGGGATGAGCCGGGTGCCCTGGTGGATCAGCTGGTAGTAGGCGTGCTGCCCGTTGGTGCCGGGCGTGCCCCACACCACCGGGCCGGTCTGCCAGCCCACCACATGTCCGTCGCGGTCGACCGACTTGCCGTTGGACTCCATGTCCAGCTGCTGCAGATACGCCGTGAACTTCGACAGGTAGTGGCTGTACGGCAGCACCGCATGGGACTCGGCGCCGAAGAAGTTGACGTACCAGATGCCCAGCAGGCCGAGGATCAGCGGGGCGTTGGCCTCCGCGGGAGCCGTCCGGAAGTGCTCGTCGACGGTGTGGAAGCCGTCGAGCAGCTCCCGGAAGCGGTCCGGGCCGATCGCGATCATCAGCGACAGGCCGATGGCCGAGTCGAAGGAGTAGCGGCCGCCGACCCAGTCCCAGAACTCGAACATGTTGTCCGGGTCGATCCCGAACTCGGTGACCTTGCCGGCGTTCGTGGACAGGGCCACGAAGTGCTGGGCGACCGCCTTCTCCTCGCCGAGCCCGCCGGGGCCGTTCAGCAGCCAGGAACGGGCCGAGGTGGCGTTGGTGATGGTCTCGATCGTGGTGAAGGTCTTTGAGGCGACGATGAACAGGGTCTCCGCCGGGTCCAGGTCCCGTACCGCCTCGTGCAGGTCGGCGCCGTCCACGTTGGAGACGAAGCGGAACGTCAGCTCCCGGGCCGTGAAGGTCCGCAGCGCCTCGTACGCCATCGCAGGTCCCAGGTCCGAGCCGCCGATGCCGATGTTGACGACGTTCCTGATGCGCCTGCCGGTGTGGCCGGTCCAGGCGCCGGAACGTACCCGCTCGGCGAAGTCGCTCATCTTGTCCAGGACGGCGTGCACCTGCGGCACCACGTTCTCGCCGTCGACCTCGACCACCGCGTCCCGCGGGGCGCGCAGCGCGGTGTGCAGCACGGCACGGTTCTCGGTGACGTTGATCTTCTCGCCGCGGAACATGGCGTCGCGCAGCCCGAACACATCGGTGGCGGCGGCCAGTTCCTGCAGCAGCGCCAGGGTCTCGTCGTCGACGAGGTGCTTGGAGTAGTCGATGCGCAGGTCACCGACGCGCACGACGTACCGCTCGGCGCGGCCGGGGTCGCTTGCGAACAGCTTACGCAGCACCGGCTGGCCCTGGGCGCGATGGTCCTCCAGAGCGGTCCACTCGGGGCGCCGGGTGAGCCTGGGGGAGCCGGACGAAGAGTCAGACATGAGAGGGAGTCTCCTTGGTGGCCTCGCCCCGCAGGGCGACGGCGTACATCTCGTCGGCGTCGAGGCGGCGGAGCTCCTCGGCGATGAGTTCGGAGGTGGTGCGGACCTTCAGCGCGAGGGTACGCGAGGGCTGGCCCGGCAGGGTGAGCGTGGCCAGCGGGCCCTCGGGGCGGTCGATGACGATCTCGCCGTCCGCGGTCCCCAGGCGCACCGCCGTGACGACCGGGCCCGCGGTGACCACACGGTCGATCTGCACGTTCAGCCGTGCCTCCAGCCAGCGCGCCAGCAGCTCGGCCGCCGGGTTGTCGGCCTCCGCCTCCACGGCCCCCGACACGATCCGGGTGCGGGCCTGGTCCAGGGCCGCCGCCAGCATCGAGCGCCACGGCGTCAGCCGGGTCCAGGCCAGGTCGGTGTCGCCGGGCGCGTAGGAGCGGGCCCGCTGCTCCAGGGTGCCAGCCGGGTTCTCGACGGCGTACAGGTCGGTGATCCTGCGCTGCGCGAGGGCGCCGAGCGGGTCCTTGGCGGGCACCTCGGGCGCGTCCACCGGCCACCACACGACGACCGGCGCGTCCGGCAGCAGCAGCGGCAGGACGACCGAGTCGGCGTGGTCGGAGACCTCGCCGTAGGTGCGCAGCACGACCGTCTCGCCGGTGCCGGCGTCCGCGCCCACCCGGACCTCGGCGTCCAGCTTGGAGGCCATGCGGTCGCGCGGGGTGCGGGCGTGCCGCTTGATGACGACCAAGGTGCGCGAGGGGTGCTCGTGCGAGGCCTCCTCGGCCGCCTTGATCGCGTCGTAAGCGTTGTCCTCGTCCGTGACGATGACCATCGTCAGGACCATGCCCACGGCCGGTGTGCCGATGGCGCGGCGGCCCTGCACCAGCGCCTTGTTGATCTTGCTTGCCGTGGTGTCGGTCAGGTCTATCTTCATGGCCGGCGCCAGCTCCGTCCGTCTCGTGCGAGCATCTCGTCGGCTTCCTCGGGCCCCCAGGTGCCGGACGGGTACTGGGCGGGCCTGCCGTTCTGGTCCCAGTACTGCTCGATCGGGTCGAGGATCTTCCAGGACAGCTCGACCTCCTCGGTGCGCGGGAAGAGGTTCGAGTCGCCCAGCAGGACGTCCAGGATCAGCCGCTCGTAGGCCTCCGGGGAGGACTCGGTGAAGGACTCGCCGTAGGCGAAGTCCATCGACACGTCCCGGATCTCCATCGAGGTGCCCGGCACCTTCGACCCGAAGCGGACCGTCACGCCCTCGTCCGGCTGGACGCGGATGACGATCGCGTTCTTGCCGAGCTCCTCCGTCGCCGTGTGGTCGAAGGGGGAGTGCGGGGCCCGCTGAAAGACCACCGCGATCTCGGTGACGCGCCGGCCCAGCCGCTTGCCGGTGCGCAGGTAGAACGGCACACCCGCCCAACGGCGGTTGTCCACCTCCAGCTTGATGGCCGCGTACGTGTCCGTCTTCGACTTGGCGTCGATGCCCTCCTCCTGGAGGTACCCGACCGCCTTCTCGCCGCCCTGCCAGCCCGCCGCGTACTGACCGCGCACGGTGTCCCGGCCCAGGTCCTTCGGCAGCCGTACGGCCCCGAGCACCTTGGTCTTCTCGGCGGCCAGCGCGTCCGCGTCGAAGGAGGCGGGCTCCTCCATGGCCGTGAGAGCCATCAGCTGCAGGAGGTGGTTCTGGATGACGTCACGGGCGGCGCCGATGCCGTCGTAGTATCCGGCGCGGCCGCCGATGCCGATGTCCTCGGCCATGGTGATCTGCACATGGTCCACGAAGGACCGGTTCCAGATCGGCTCGAACATCGTGTTGGCGAAGCGCAGCGCCAGGATGTTCTGGACGGTCTCCTTGCCCAGGTAGTGGTCGATCCGGAAGACCTGGTCGGAGCCGAAGACCTCGTGGACGACCTTGTTGAGCTCCTCGGCCGACTTCAGGTCGTGGCCGAAGGGCTTCTCGATGACCGCGCGGCGCCAGGAGCCGCCGGTCTGGTCGGCAAGGCCGTGCTTCTTCAGCTGCTGGATGACCACGGGGAAGGAGCGCGGCGGCACCGACAGATAGAAGGCGAAGTTGCCGCCCGTGCCCTGTGCCTTGTCGAGCTCCTCGATGGTGCCGCGCAGCCGCTCGAACGCGTCGTCGTCGTCGAAGGTGCCCTGGACGAAGCGCATCCCCTGGATGAGCTGCTGCCAGACCTCCTCACGGAACGGCGTACGGGCGTGCTCCTTGACCGCGTCGAGGACCTCGGCCGCGAAGTCCTCGTGCTGCCACTCGCGGCGCGCGAAGCCGACGAGGGAGAAGCCCGGCGGCAGCAGACCCCTGTTGGCGAGGTCGTACACGGCGGGCATGAGCTTCTTCCGTGACAGGTCGCCCGTGACGCCGAAGATGACCAGGCCCGACGGCCCCGCGATACGCGGGAGCCGTCGGTCGGCGGGGTCACGCAGCGGGTTGCTCCATGGTCCCGAAAAGGTCGCGGACATCTCGTCAGGCCTCCTCTGCTGCAAGCCGCTTCAGTTCTTCGTCGGTGGAGGCAAACAGGTCGTTCCACGCCTGCTCGAACTTCTCGACCCCCTCGTCCTCGAGCACCTGCACCACGTCGTCGTAGGAGATGCCGACCTTCTCCAGTGCGTCCAAGTGGGCACGGGCCTTGCCATAACCCGTAGTGACGGTGTCGCCGTGGACTTCTCCGTGGTCGGCGGTGGCGTTGAGCGTGGCCTCCGGCATGGTGTTGACAGTGTTCGGAGCGACCAGTCCAGTGACGTACAGCGTGTCCGGGTACGCAGGGTCCTTCACGCCGGTCGACGCCCACAGCGGACGCTGCTTGTTGGCGCCCGCGTTTTCCAACACACTCCAGCGGTCCGAGGAGAAAACCTCCTCGTACGCCTGGTAGGCGAGCCGCGCGTTGGCGACGGCGGCCTTGCCGCGCAGCGCCTTGGCCTCGTCGGTGCCCAGCGCGTCGAGCCGCTTGTCGATCTCGGTGTCCACGCGGGACACGAAGAAGGACGCCACAGAGTGGATCTTCGACAGGTCATGTCCAGCCACGTGAGCCTTCTCCAATCCGGAAAGGTAGGCGTCCATCACCTCGCGGTGACGCTCCAGCGAGAAGATCAGGGTCACATTCACGCTGATGCCCTTCCCGATCACCTCGGTGATCGCGGGCAATCCCACCCGCGTGGCCGGGATCTTGATCAGCACGTTCTCGCGGTCAACCAGCCAGGCCAGCTGCTCGGCCTCGGCAACGCTGGCCTTGGTGTCGTGGGCGAGACGCGGATCGACCTCGATGGAGACCCGGCCGTCCTGGCCGTCGGTGGCGTCGAAGACCGGGCGCAGGATGTCGGCGGCGTCGCGGACGTCCGCCGTGGTGACCATGCGGATGGCCTCGTCCACGCTCACTCCGCGCAACGCCAGTCCACGCAGTTGCTCCGCGTACCCCTTTCCCTCGCTGATGGCCTTCTGGAAGATGGCCGGGTTGGTGGTGACGCCGCTGACGTGCTGCTGGTCGATCAGCTCGGCGAGGTTGCCGGACGTGATCCGCTTGCGCGACAGGTCGTCCAGCCAGATCGCGACGCCTTCCTCGGTCAGGCGTTTCACTATGTCGGTCATGGTGGTTGTTCTCTTTCAGTGACGGGTCAGCGTGCGGACGCGGAGGCCAGGGACTCCTGGGCGAGGGCCACTAGGTTGTCGGCGATGAAACCGAACTCGCGGAAGAGGACTTTGGCGTCGGCGGAAGCACCGAAGTGCTCCAGGGAAACGATGCGACCGGCGTCCCCGACGTACTTGTGCCAGGTCAGGCCGATGCCGGCCTCCACTGCCACGCGTGCGGTCACAGAAGGCGGCAGGACACCATTGCGATACTCGCGTGACTGCTCCTCGAACCACTCCACGCACGGCATGGACACGACCCTTGTCGGCACGCCGCAGGCCTCCAGCTGCTCGCGCGCCTCCACGGCGACGTGCACCTCGGAACCGGTGGCGATCAGGATGACCTGAGGCTTGCCGCCCTCTGCCTCGAGCAGGACGTAACCGCCGCGCGCCGCCTCGTCGTTGGGCTCGTAGGTCGGCACGCCCTGACGAGTCAGAACCAGGCCGTGCGGAGCAGCCTTCGTGGCGTACCGCTTGAGGATCTCGCGCCAGGCGATCGCGGTCTCGTTGGCGTCGGCCGGGCGGACCACGTTCAGGCCCGGGATGGCACGCAGGGACGCGAGGTGCTCGACGGGCTGGTGCGTCGGGCCGTCCTCGCCCAGGCCGATGGAGTCGTGCGTCCACACGTACGTCACCGGCAGGTGCATCAGCGCCGACAGACGCACGGCGTTGCGCATGTAGTCGGAGAAGACCAGGAACGTACCGCCGTAGATACGGGTGTGGCCGTGCAGCGCGATGCCGTTCATCTCCGCGGCCATGGAGTGCTCGCGGATGCCGAAGTGGATGGTGCGCCCGTACGGGCTCGCCTCCGGCAGCGGGTTGTCCGCCGGCAGGAACGAGGAGTTCTTGTCGATGGTCGTGTTGTTCGACCCGGCGAGGTCGGCGGAGCCGCCCCACAGCTCCGGGACGACCGCACCCAGGGCCTGCAGCACCTTGCCGGAGGCCGCGCGCGTGGCGACACCCTTGCCGGGCTCGAAGACCGGGACCTTCTCCTCCCAGCCGGCGGGCAGCTCGCCCTTGCTGATGCGGTCGAAGTCGGCCGCGCGCTCGGGGTTGTTCTGGCGCCACAGATGGAAGGACTTCTCCCACTCGGCCTTCGCCTCGCGGCCCCGCTCCAGCGCCTGCCGGGTGTGCTTGATGACGTCGTCGGAGACCTCGAAGGACTGCTCCGGGTCGAAGCCGAGGACGCGCTTGGTGGCGGACACCTCGTCGTCGCCGAGCGCCGAGCCGTGGGCGGCCTCGGTGTTCTGCGCGTTCGGGGCGGGCCAGGCGATGATCGAGCGCATCGCGATGAAGGACGGCCGGTCCGTGACCGCCTTGGCCGCCTCGATCGCGTTGTAGATGGCGTGCGGGTCCAGGTCGCCGTCCGGCTTCGGGGCGATCCGCTGCACGTGCCAGCCGTACGCCTCGTACCGCTTGACGGTGTCCTCGGAGACGGCCGTCTCGGTGTCGCCCTCGATCGAGATGTGGTTGTCGTCCCACAGCAGGATCAGGTTGCCGAGCTTCTGGTGACCGGCCATCGAGGACGCTTCGGCGGAGATGCCCTCCTGGAGGCAGCCGTCACCGGCGATGCAGTAGATGTAGTGGTCGAAGGGGGACTCGCCCTGCGGGGCGTCCGGGTCGAACAGGCCGCGCTCGTAGCGGGCGGCCATCGCCATGCCCACGGCGTTGGCGACACCCTGGCCGAGCGGGCCGGTGGTGGTCTCCACGCCCCTGGTGTGGCCGTACTCCGGGTGACCGGGGGTCTTCGAGCCCCAGGTGCGGAAGCCTTCGAGGTCCGACAGCTCCAGGCCGAAGCCGGCCAGGTACAGCTGCGTGTAGAGGGTCAGCGACGAGTGACCGGCGGACAGCACGAAGCGGTCGCGGCCCACCCAGTCGGGATCGGACGGGTCGTGCCGCATCACCTTCTGGAAGAGGGTGTACGCGGCCGGCGCCAGGCTCATCGCCGTACCCGGATGGCCGTTGC